>VMGA01000007.1 GCA_007376345.1 Microgenomates group bacterium Gr01-1014_16
CCGAGGATTATCTCGCACTAAAATTGCCAACACTCTTTTCTGGACGTTTTATTACCTAAACAAACGTTAAATCACCAACGCATTTTGTATATTAACCCAAAGAAGTTGAACAGGCCAAAATGAGGCTGGATCAGACCTCTCTCATTTCCCCAGTTTCCGGAATCATCGTCGACGATAGCTTCTGTCGCGTCGGTCAATTCATTACCCCGGCCTCATCTGCCTACAAAATACTTGATTCAGAGTCATATTTTATCCGGTCCGAACTGGACTATTCCAAACTCAAATACTTTTCCGTTTCTCATCCGGCCACACTCAAAATAATGGACATTCCGGAAAAATTTGACTCGACCTCATCCCTACCCCTCCCCGGTCCCAAAAACAAATTCGTAATTTTATTCAAACTTACTACCGACAACTTATCACTTACCACCCTCGTCCCCGGCCTCCCCGCCGAAGTTACAGTTACAATTTAGCTGTCCACCTGGAGGGTGGTCTAGCTTGGCACCTGGTCTTTTATGCCCAACATGGAAATATTCATCAAAGTTTGTGTTAAGCACGCGCCATAAGGAACAATCTTTCTTCCTTCGTACTTCCCAAGAGCATTTTTATAATATTTTTTTAAACGCTTAATAAATTCTTTTGGGATATGTTCAGATCCTAAATAAAATGTCGCTATGTTGGAATATTTACCGTCATCCCGAAATCTCAGCAATCGGGACGATCCTGGCCCGACCACATAAAATGTTTTATTTTCATCAGCTTTTAATTCAACAATGCCTGGTTTTAAACCTTCTGGCTCACCTTCACCTTTATATTTTACAAGTTCTGTCGCACTGATGACTCTACTATCCGGTGATACAGCGCCTCCGTCTCTAAACAATTCCAACATCTTTTCGCCTACAATTTTAATTTTTTCCGAAAATATACCTGCTTCTGCTCTTCCAAACTGTAAATAATTTTCTATTTCTCGACACAATTCCCCCATCCCTACATGACCGTATGTGCGAATCTGCCTACCTCTCCCAAAAAACTCTCTAGATCGAATCGTTCCACCCTGTGATACATTTTCATATCTCATGTGGGGCGACAGGGAATCGAACCCTGGACCCTCTGCTTAAAAGGCAGGTGCTCTACCGCTGAGCTATCGCCCCCGCACCCCAATTATAACTCCTCTTCGCCTTATGAGCCAGCTCTGGATTGATATTCCCCGTTTGTCGTGTCCACAATAACCGTTTCACCTTGCTTTACAAATAAAGGCACAAGCAGTTCATACCCCGTCTCCGTTTTGGCCAATTTCTTGGGCGCGTTCACCGTATTTCCGGCCACAGCATCCGAAGCTTCAATAATTTTCAAGTTCACGTTCGGCGGCAGCAACACCCCAATTGGTTTTCCATCAAACCAGACCACAAAAACCTTCAAATCAGCTATGAGAAACTTGACTGCGTCTCCCACAAGATCAATCGGAACTTCAAACTGTTCATAACTTCGGGGATCCATAAATACCACATTAGCGGCGTCTTTATATAAATATTGCAGTTCTTTTTTAGTTACATCCGCCTCTTCAACTATTTCGTTTGTCTTGTATGTATATTCGTCCATCGAGCCTGTTTTTACACTTCTCATCTTCACACGCATAATGGGAGATCCTTTACCCGGAGCCATAAAATCGGCCTTTACCACCTGATGTGGTTCATTTTTATACATAATGTACGATCCCTTGGCAATATTTCCAGCTTTCACACTCGACATAACCCCATTTTAGCCTAAAAACAGCGTTTCTCCAATACTTTCCGAATTTGACGCCAGCATGACTAGTCTATCTACACCCACAGCAATTCCCGCCATCTCCGGCATTCCGAACTCCAATGCTTCTATAAATTTTTCATCTATAGAATACGGTGTTTTATTATTCTCCCTCCTGGCAGCTATGTCCGCCTCTAGTCTGGATCGTTGTTCAACTGGATCGGTAAGTTCCGAAAAACAATTTCCCAGCTCCAGCCCGGCCAAGTACACTTCAAACCTTTCCGCAAATCTGGGATCAGACTTTTTTCTTCTGGCCAATGCTGCCTGGGAGAGGGGATAGTCGTATACAAAAGCCGGCCTGCCCGACTTTTTCAGCGCCGGTTCAATTTCATTAAAAAATATTTGGTAAAACATTTGCTCCCAATTAGTGTCTTTAACATCGTACCCCTTTTTTTCTCCGATCGTTATTAATTTCTTTTCATCCAACAGTGTTTCAATCTCAATTCCAGTGTACTTTTCAAAAGCGTCAGCTACCGAAATCCTCGGCCACGGTAAACTTACGTCGTATTTTTCACCCCGATATCCCCAATCTCCCCGATTACCCTGATATCCCGTCCCCCCGGTAATTTTCAAAAATAAATTCTCAAAGTCATTCATAATGTCCTTATAGTCTGCCCCGATTCGATACCACTCCAGCATCGTAAATTCAGGGTTGTGCAGGCTGGAAACCTCTTCGTTATTCCGAAAACATTTGGTAATTTCAAACACGCTCCCGCTTCCGGCTGCAACCGCTTTCTTTAGAGAATATTCAGGAGACAAGATCAAAAATGCCCGACTTTTCTTTCCTGAAGCGGTTCGAAGCTGTGTTTCAAACACCTCCAAATTAGGTTCCGCACTCGGCGTCGCCACCAATATCGGTGTAAACATTTCATGAAAACCCTGATCTTTAAAAAACTTCCGAATAATATCAATCACTTTCTCCCTAATCCAAATCCTCTCCCACATTATTTTATTTCCAAGAGTTCTACTTCAAAAATTAAATCAGCATTGGGACCGATTACCCCACCCGCACCGCGCTCGCCATATGCCATAGATGACGGAATATACAGTTTTCTTTTGCCGCCGACTTTCATCCCTGGCACACCCTCATCCCAACCTTTTATCACCTGTCCGATTCCTATTTTAGTTTCAAACGGCTGCCCCCGATCCACCGAACTGTCAAACTTTGTTCCATCGACCAAAGTTCCCGTGTAATGCATAACCACTATATCTCCAACTTTAACTGCATTTCCTGTGCCAATTTTAATATCTTCGATCTTTAATTCATTCATAGTAGTTGTTTGTTTAGGAATTGGTGTGTTTGTAACAACCGGCGCCTCAATTTCAGTTTTCGCCGGCTCCCGCGTCAACAATAATACCACCAATCCCGCCCCAACAAGAACAACAGAGATAATAAAAACTTTTTTCATAGTAAAATTTTACAATACGAAAAAAGAAATTGAAACAGAGATATTTGTTGCTCAGGAAGCAGTTGATCTAGTAAAACGAAGACCGGATTATGCAAACATGGTAGTTGGTTTATATGCTTTATCACTTTTTGGGTTGGAACATAGCCGGGTCCTACGCGCGTCATATCTACCCATTAGGTTTGTAGATGATTTATTGGATGGCGATGCGCACGGGGTACCAGATCCCCTGGCTTATGCCCAAGAATTATCTCAGCGTATCGAACACGACAACCTGACCAACTCACGAATAGATAGGCAACTTCGTTACGCACTAGAAGTACTGGAACCGAGAGCATTGCCCACCGACAATCCCAGAGGAGACTTTATAAAAGCCATCCAAGCAATTATTTTTGACTATGAAAGGGCTTCTGTAAAACGACTCCTATCAGCCAAAGAAATTGAACAATACTTTCGCGACTCGTTCGACCCGGTCATAAATATTACCTTACTCGCAATCAGCTCCAAATTAAGAAGTCATAACCTTCCCGTACTTTCCTACGGCCAAGGCCGTGTATACTCCGCCAGGGATTTCGAAACAGATTGGAAAAGGGGAATAATAAATGTGCCTGAAGATATTATTTCATCTGCTGGTTTTTTTCCCGATTCTCCTTTAATCCGCACTTGGTTTAGTCAAAACTTAGCCAAGACCAAGCCCGATCTAATAGCTGACCAGTCAGTTATTAGGCAATCCGGAGAACGCCAAACCCAAATCGTCTGCAACGCCCTAATTTCCCCGCTATTAAAATTTATCGAAGTTTATTAAGATACTTTAAAAGGCCACGCCTTTTTGAGTAGGTCTGACCCAATTCGATATGATAATAGTGACTCGACGGAGAGTCGAACTCCGATTGCGAGGATGAAAACCTCGCGTCCTAGCCGTTAGACGATCGAGCCAAAATGAACTATCCTGATTATACATGCTCATCTGGCTGACTGTCCTGACTGGCGGCATCGGCTTGCTGCTTGTTTCCACCAACTCCCTGGTTTCTTCCTCCCAACTCCTGGCAGCCAAATGGCGGGTATCGCCCCTAATAATAGGCACGCTAGTTGTGGCTCTGGTCACATCCCTGCCCGAATTGACCATTTCCCTAGTTGCCGCCTTGAGGCACGATACCCAATTGGCTCTGGGCAACATTATCGGCTCCAACATAGTAAATATCTTAGTTGTTTTTCCCGCCGGGATTTTAGCCGGCAAGTTGCGAGTCGGCACCACCAAAAGCCAAAGAAGCGCCCTATTTTTGGCTGCTGTAGTCTTTATTTTCTTTTTCCTCTCATTTTCTCCACTTTCTTCGCTATCTATAGGTATGATTTTATTGGCTCTTTTAGTTTTATATATCCTCATTGAGCTTCTTTGGGCGGCTAATGGCCGCGGTCACGAAGACGCCAAAGTCGTCAAAAAATATTCGTCCATGCATGTCCAACTTAACCCGGTCAAACTATTTCTAACAGTGTCCGTCACTTTAGCTGGCGGGTTGTGTGTTGTGTTTTCTGTCCAAAAACTGGCAATTGTCACCGGATTATCCACCGGTTTTCTCGGGCTGACTTTGGCAGCCATGTCCACCTCACTGCCCGAATTGTTCGCTTCCATTTTTAGCCAGGAGCATCACCAGTCCAAGGAAACTTTGGGGGATATCCTGGGCAGCAACTTCTACAACTTGCTTCTTATCGGCGGCTTAGTCTTTATTATCTCAAAACCTGCCCCTTCCAAGTCAATTGAATTGCTCTGGCTTTTAAGTACCACTTGCCTCTTTCTATTTATTATCCGTTATTATCAGGGAAAAATCATCCCCAAGGCTGTCGCTCTCTGTCTCCTTGGCCTGTCCCTGCTTTACTTCAGCACGATTTATCTTCTGTAATACTCCCGGAACTGTTCGTCTTTATCTTCCTGCATTGGCCGTTATAAATTATCTCCAGCTCCTGCTTGCAATCGTCCTCTACAGTTTGCTCTTTAATAGTTGCGCCCGGATATTTTGAACTCACGTTGGACGGCAAGGTTCCTTCCTGGCAATTGTTTACATCGGACACCGGGGTTGCAGTCGAAGTCGGCGGGTTCACGGGAACTGTGGATCCTAAATTACCTACAAAATAATTATTCAGCAAATTATTCGCGTTGTTTGAGTGACTGCTTCCACTCTGCTGGCCCTTAGTTTGAAAAGCGGTTGTCGCGTCAGTACCACACCGCGAAACAATTGTCTGTGAACCTCCCGGGTGTTGGATAATATAAGACGTGACATTGTAGACTTTATCGGAAATAATCAGCCAGCAGTTTTGGGAATTGTTATGCAGTGCCACTTCTTGCGTGGTAATAGTCAAGCTGCTTCCTGGCTGGACTTGGATTGGAGGCGGTGGCGCCACCGGACTATTTCCCGATTGTGCCGGAATTGCCGTCGGCTGAAGCTGAGCCAGTGGCGATCCGATATTCCCGACCAAATATTGAGATAGCAAACCGTAAGCGTAACCGGAATGGTTCTTTCCGGGACTTTGGTCTTTAGAACCAAATGCGCTAGAGGCTTCCTGGCCGCAATATTTGACAATCACGTCCACCCCTCCCGGATGAGAATAGATGTATCCAGTCACATCGTACACTCCTCCCGATATCACCAGCCAACAGTCTCCGCTCGAATTATGTCTGGCCACGTCAACCAAAGCCAATGTGGCAGGTGCAGGAACTATTACCTCCTGCAAATTTTTTGCCACAGGCATAGGGACAGTTGTGGGAATTGGACCAACCAGATTAGGAAGAACGCCCGGGTCTGGGGTAATTGGCTGTCCCAGTTTACCTATCAAATACTGAGCCAGCAAATCGTCAGCCAGACTGGAATGCTCTCGCGCTGGATTCAGGTCTTTTGTGGAAAAAGCCATCGTTCCATCCTTTCCGCAATAAGGAATTATCGGTTTGCTTCCCCCTGGATGTTGGGCCAGGAATTTGGTTAAGCTATATACATTTCCCGAGATTATCAGCCAGCAGTCTTCCTGGGAATTATGCCTGCTTACCTCCTCGACATCCAAAATCGGATCGACCAGTACGCGCACCAGCTCCGGGTCCTCCCGCATCTTTCCCCTGGCCAAAAAGCCGGCAGTAAATACTCCCGTAGACAGGATAAAAAAAGCGGCCAAACCCGCTCCGACGGCAATCTTAATCTTGCTCATTGGATCAATTTTATGTTTGTTATGATAACTTCCTGCGCCGGAATCCCGGTCACCCCAACCGGACCATTCGCGATTTTATCAACTATGTCCATTCCGGCAGTCACGCGCCCAAATATAGAATACGTACCACCAAGAATGGTTAAACTCGGGTGGGCTACAATGAAAAATTGGCTACCGTTTGTGTCTGGCCCGGTGTTGGCCATCGCCACCACTCCCCGCCCGATTTTGTCATCAGGGTGTACCTCGTCGGCAAAAGTATATCCAGGACCTCCGTGTCCCCACACCGATTTCAGATTTACATATTTGGACAGGGGATCACCTCCCTGGATAAAATAACCCTGTTCCACCCGGTGAATCCTCGTCCCGTCATAAAACCCCGTCCTGGCAAGCCTGATAAAATTCCTGACAGCGTTAGGACTCCTTAAATCAAATTTGACATTAATTTCCCCAAGATTAGTGATTACCACGACTCCAGTGGGATATGGCGCCTGACCGACTAAAATAAGCTTGGAAATTATTCCTCCGGCCATGGCCGAAAATGCCAGGATTATAACCATAGCAACAAGCCAACTAATGATTAAGATGCTTGTGTTTATGCCAAATTTTAAAAAACATATCGGTCACTGGACTATAGTTTTCCTGACCATTATACCAGTCGGTATATGGTTGAAACTCCACATCGGTTTACCGTCTTTTTGGTCCGCCAGAAGTCTCAGCCAAATATTCGGCCTGGCTGGATCAGTACTTCTTTCACTCAACTTTGTCCTCGCTCTGCGGTCCAAAAAACTCGAGCCTTACTTTGGCGGACTCAACCGGATTTATATCCTCCACCACCAAACCGGGGCTTACGCTTTCGTCCTGCTCCTTTTCCATCCCGTCGCCATGATCTTAGACTACCTGCGTCTGTCCGTCGTCTCCGCTGCCCAACTTATAGTTCCTTCCATAGGCAACATACCAGTCTCTCTGGGCATCTTGGCTCTTTGGCTGATGATCATACTTCTCGTCCTTACCTTCTACGTCAACTTACCATATCAAATCTGGAAGTTCACGCATCAGTGGCTGGGACTCACCTTGCTGCTGGCCACTCTCCATGTTTATTCCATTCCCAGCGACGTTGCTGTTTATATGCCCCTACGAGTTTACATTTTAGTCCTTTCCGCTCTCGGGTTGGCAGCTTATATCTACCGGACGCTTTTAGGCCGCTGGCTAGTCAAAAAAACGTCATACACTGTCCACTCCGTCGAAGTTCTGAACAACCAAGTGAGCAAAATATTATTGGAACCGGTCAAAAAACCCATCAGCTTCCACGCCGGCCGGTTTATCTTTATAGACGTCAAGTCACTTGGTATCAGTCGCGAATCGCATCCCTTCTCTCTGATTAGTGATCCGGACTCATCACAATTGCAAATTGCTGCCAAGTCCTCCGGCGACTACACCGAGACTCTCAAACTTCTCAAAGTCGGTTCATCGGTTAGAATAGAAGGCCCATTCGGAGGTTTTTTGTACCAACAATCCAGATACAAATCCCAAATCTGGATTGCCGGCGGCATCGGTATCACCCCTTTTCTAAGCATGTCCGCTGACCTAGCCCACCACCCGGGGTATCAAGCCGCCCTGTACTACGTTGTCTCCACGCCGGACGAAGCCCTATTTTCACCGCGAAACGTTCAACTCCATGTCCACATTAGCAAAACTCAAGGACGTCTAACTGCCGAAACTGTTGCAAAGGATTATCTTGACTTCAAGTCACGAGACATATTCATCTGTGGTCCTCCGCCAATGATGACCTCACTCCGCAGCCAATTTAATAAACTAGGGGTTAAAAACTCTCGCATCCACACCGAAGAGTTCTCTTTGCAGTAAAATGTATCCAATGAAAGACCTGCCGCCGGTACCGCCACTAAAGAAACTTCTCGGTCCCAGTTTTATCTTGCTCGGTCTTGGGCTGGGTAGTGGAGAAATTATTCTCTGGCCGTATTTAGCCAGCAATTACGGCCTGGGCATCATTTGGGGTATCGTAGTCGGCGTCACCATGCAGTTTTTTATCAACATGGAAGTTGAACGTTACGCTCTCATTCATGGAGAAAGTATTTTTGTTGGCTTTGCCAAGTGGCTCAAATATTTACCCTTCTGGTTTATATTATCGACATTTTTAGGCTTCGGTTGGCCGGGCATTGGATTAGCAGGAGCAACTCTACTGTTTCACGCTACCGATGCGTTTAGTATCAAATTAGTAGGAGTGCTTTTATTTTTAATAATTGGAGCAGTTTTGACTTTAGGCAAAGTCCTTTACACTACGGTCGAAAAAATCCAAAAAACTTTAATTCTTTTCGGTACCCCGTTTATTCTTTTTTTAGTCATTTACTTCGCAACAAAAACAGATTGGCAAGCGTTATTTTCCGGAATTATTAATTTTGGCTATTTACCCAAAGAAATGTCTCTGGCTGCTTTCTTGGCAGCTCTTACTTACTCTGGTGCGGGCGGCAATCTCAATCTTGCCCAATCATTTTATGTTCGGGACAAAGGCTACGGCATGGGAGCATATTCCCAAAAAATTGGTAATATTTTTTCCACCCATAAAATTAATCTTTCAGGAAACACATTTCCACTTACTTCAGCAAACATTACAAGATTCAAACATTGGTGGCGCACCGTAAATCTCGAGCACTTCTTTGTATTCTGGCTGCTGGGTCTAATTACCATGCTCATGCTGTCTCTATTAGCCTATTCCACCACTCACGGCCAATTCAACAACATCCAAGGCATTGATTTTGTTCTAAACGAGTCCCAAGCCATCGGTGGGATGGGAACGATTTTTCTTTTAGTCACCGGCCTTATGCTCACTGCCACCCAGCTCACTGTCCTTGACTCCACTTCCCGGATTATTACCGAAAATATTTTGCTTTGGAAAAACATGCACGTCGCCCACGTCTCCAAACTCTACTATTCAGTCCTTTGGGTTCAAATCACCTTCGGCATTTTGGTCATTCTGGCTGGCTTCACCCAACCCCGTGACCTCATTACTCTTGGCGCCGTCATCAACGCTTTCTCCATGTTCGTATATACGGGTTTAATCTTATTTCTAAACAACGCGCGCCTAGCCGCGCCGTTGCGCCCCTCAATTCTCCGCAATCTGATTTTACTCGCTACATTTATATTTTTAGGAGTTTTTTGCTTCTTAACACTCAACAATTTAACAATGTAACAATTTAACAATGAAGATTCTTGGCATTGATCCGGGCACGGCCACTACTGGCTTCGGCGTCGTCATGTCCAACGGTAATGATAAATATCAAGTCCTGGACATGGGACTTGTGGAAACGACTAAAGATCAACCCCACGGACATCGGCTAGCTTTGATTTACGACGGTATTACCAGAATTATAGAAACTCACAGGCCGGAAGTTGTAGCCATTGAACGTCTTTTTTTTGCCACCAACGCTCTCACTGCTATCGCCGTTGGTCAAGCAATAGGCGTTATTAAGCTAGCTATTCACAGGCAAAATGTTCCCGTTTTTGACTACACTCCAATGCAAGTAAAATTATACGTTGGCGGTTCCGGCAAGGCCGACAAAAAACAGATGAAACTCATGATCAAAAAATTATTAAGAGTTAAAGCCAAAAAAGGTAAAAAGTCCCACTTCGATGATACTGCCGACGCCCTGGCCATAGCCATCTGCCACGCCAGAAAATCATCTAATCTCAAAAAAACTTAATACCTTTATTTATTACCGCAATCCAAGTTCGCAGTCAACACGTCATCGATCAAGGATACATCCATTGCAACATCTCCAACAGTAGTAACCCGAATAAAACCGTTATCTGTCAAAGAAGCACTATCACTATCAGTGATCAAACCACTAACTACTAACGCACCCTCTCTATTTCCAAACACAACCGTTTCAAGCCGAATCTCATGCCCAGGTTCTAAACTAGTCGAGTAAGTAACCTTAGCGGCTGGATTTTTTTCACAGTTAATTACATCAAACCTGCCATCTGATTTCATTCCCAACGATCCACAAGCTGCCAAACCCATCGCCACCGTACTATTCAAAATAAGTCTTCGACCCAAACGATCTCTCATAGCCTGTAATATATCATGATTTCTAAAAATGTCAAATTCATGAAAAATAAATAATTAATCTATTCATAATCGCTACCAAGGTATAATCATCTCATGAATAAATATTGGAAATTGTTCATTGGATCCTGGATCTTGTTTGTTTCTTGGAATTTGGTAATTGGATCTTCAAAGGTTTCGGCTATTTACGAACCTTTGTCCGTCCCTAATAACAAATACGGCGTTCACATTTTAGAACCCGGCGAAATCGCCCAAGCTGCAAATCTTGTCAACTCCAGTGGCGGTGATTGGGGTTACGTGACTGTACCCATTCGCTCAGACGACCGTGACCGGGAAAAATGGACAGAGTTTTTTACAAAAGCCGGCAAACTTCACCTCATTCCGCTTGTAAGGCTAGCCACCTATCCGGACGGTGACACTTGGGTTAGACCAAACGTCTATGATCTAGTCGATTTTGCCAATTTTTTGCAAGACATGCCCTGGCCAACGCAAAATCGCTACATTATTCTCTTCAACGAACCAAATCACGCTAAAGAATGGGGAGGGGAAGTCGATCCCAAGCAATATACTTCGCTGCTTCTTGATGCCCGAGACATTTTCAAAGCCAGATCTGCGGATTTCTTTCTCCTTTCCGCTGGTCTTGATATGTCTGCTCCTTCTAACCACACCTCACTCGATGCCCTGGAGTTCTACCGTCGCATGACTCCTGGCTGGCTTAATTCCACCGACGGACTTTCTTTCCACGCCTACCCAAACCCCGCCTTCTCCGCACCTGTCACCTCAAAAACCCGCTTTGGCCCCACCAGTTATCGTTATGAATTAAATTATTTAAAGTCAAATAAGCCTATTTTTATTACAGAAACGGGGTCAACTAATCCGAACAATTTTTATCCTCAAGCTTTCACGATTTTCACAGACACCCAGATCGTCGCCATCACGCCATTTATTTTATACGCCGGAGCAGGGGAGTTTACCAAGTTTTCCCTGCTCAACACTCCGGCCTACAACTCCATCCAAAACCTCACAAAAATTTCCGGCAGTCCGCACCTCATCTCTGATCCATCTAATCCTTCTAATCCCTCAATTAAAATCAATGATCTTACACTTCCAGTTGAGCTGGCTGATACTCCCGAAAAAATCACCCAAGGCCTATCGGATCGGCAAACCCTGGACGAAAACACCGGCATGCTTTTTGTCTTTACCAAACCGACCCAATCTCCATTTTGGATGTATCACATGAACTTTGCACTAGATTTCATCTGGATCAAAGACGGCCAAGTTGTCCAACTCAATGAAAACATTCCACCTCCCACTACATCCGATCTAATCCCCAAAGTTATCACCCCAAATCAACCAATTGATCACGTCCTAGAAGTCAACGCCGGATTTATCAAAAAACATGATATAAAGATTGGACATGAAGTGGACTACGGCCAATGACATCACAAAGCGAATCAAGTTTTTAGTCAAAGAATTGGATTTAAAATATATTTCATCGGGTCAAATCCACACATTTCGAAGTTATGGTTCATCCGGCCGGGCTACTGCCCGTATCTGGAGTCTGCCCACGATTTGGCAGCAAGCCCTAAACACTAGCCCTGCTTATTGTTTGGAAGTAATTTCCGAGCGCTTTGATAAATTGAAGCCGGACGATCAAGAACGCGTCTTAATTCACGAACTATTGCACATCCCCAAAACCTTTAGTGGCGCGTTAGTTCCACACCGAACTCACCGTCACCGGTCTTTCCATCACTATCATGACACCGTAGAATCATTATTCAAATCATTAAAAAACAGGTCTTATGCAAATCCTTCACGGTGATAACCAAATAGCGTCCAGGGAAAAGTATTTAACTGAAAAACAATCAGCTGTAAAGCAAGGCCTAAATATTGTTGATCTTACTGGCGATCAGACCAATTTACCGGATCTTACCCAGGCAGTCGAAGCAAAATCACTTTTTGGCTCAGCCAATGCTATTTTTATAGAAAGCCTCTTTTCTTCCCGCCATTCAAACACCAAAAAACAAATAATTGACTATTTATCGAAGAAAAAAAATGAAAGTATTGTTATTTGGGAGCCAAAAGATGTTACAGTCCAAGTCAAAGACCTGCCATCGACAAAATTTGATCTACCCAAATACATCTTTAACTTTCTCGATAATCCCACGTTGGAATCATTTCACAAATGCCTGACAGCCATGCCCGTTGAACAAATCTTCGCTTCCCTGGCCACCCGGGTTCACAAAAATTTGTTGGGCCTTGGCAGAATCTCCAAAAAAATTAACCCTCAAGAGCTACTCAATATCGAATACAAACAAAAAACCTCCTCCCCGCCCTATGATTTGACAACTGCATTGGAAATCTGGCTCGCCAAGACCTAAAATATCTCCAATGCCCAAACTTTTCGGTACTTCCGGCATCCGCGGCCCAGCAGATGAATTGTTTACCAATGACTTTTGCCGTAAGCTGGGAGCAGTCTTTGGCACTTGGCTCAAGTCCAAAAACAAAACCGGCTTTGTAGCCATAGCCAATGATCCCCGCGAATCCAGCCCCCGTATCAAAGACCAAATCATTCGTGGACTTGATTTGCCGGTTCTTGACGAAGGCGTCGTCCCCACCCCAGCTCTGACATATTTTGTCAAAAATTCTCCCCAAATTGCCGGCGGCATTATGGTTACCGGTTCCCACATCGCCGCCCACCTCAACGGAGTTAAATTATTGGTTGATGGTGAGGAAATTTCCAAAATTCATGAATTGGAAATTGAAGAATTATTTTCCAATCTAGACGCTAGACGCTATTCTCTAGACGCTATTAATATCAAATACGACGACTCAGCTAAAGAAATGTACTTGTCTTTATTGAGGTCGTTGGCCGACGCTCCGTATCCCGCTTGGAAAATAGTGGTCGACACCGCCAACGGCGCCCAGACGGACATAATTCGCCAGTTATTTATAGACTTAAACCTCGACTACATCTGTACCGGATTTTGTGATATCCAATCACCGAATTTTGCGGGTCGTGATACTGAAAAACCATCCGATTACTCTGATCTTGCCAGAGAAATTCTGTTAAGCAAAGCAGATCTGGGTATCGGTTTTGATGTCGACGGCGATCGGGTCATTTTTATAGATCAAACCGGCAAATTTGTCCCCGGAGACTACACCTGTACTCTTCTTGCCAAGCATTCCTCGTCAGCCGTTATTGTGACTCCTATCAGCACATCATCGGCCATCGACCACATTGGCAAACGAGTTTTCAGAACTCCGGTCGGATCAACCAACGTCGCCGCCAAAATGAAAGAAGTTGGGTCCACTTTTGGTTTTGAAGCCAACGGCGGCGCCGTCAACTCCGAAATCCACTTCGGCCGCGACGGCGGCACTACCGCCATCAAAATTCTCAACTTATTAAAAAAGCTCAACAAACCCCTGTCTCAGGCCCTTACAAATCTTCCCCAATACACAATTTTTCGCGATAAAATTGACTGTCCTTTCTCCCTTTATTCCAAAATCTATTCTCAAGCCGAAGAAATTTACTCTGACAAAAAAATCGATAATACAGACGGCGTGAAAGTTTGGCTAAACGATGAAGAATGGCTCTTGTTCCGCGGTTCCGGCAATGCGCCGGAATTCCGCGTCTTCGCCGAATCGCCCGATTCCAACCGCTCCACCAAACTTGGTAAAGAAGGTTTAGAACTGGTGAAGTCACTAATTCATCCCTCTAATCCCCTTATTTCCTCTAATCCCTCTGATTCCCTCGGAATTTATAAATCAATTTTAGACTTCCCAAACCAGTGCAAACAAGTCATCCACGACTTAGCTACTACCCACATCCCTCAGCAATGCTATCTGGCACATAATATTGTCATTTCCGGCATGGGTGGGTCCGCGTTGGGCGGCCGGATTGTTGCCTCCCTCGAGCGCCAAACTCTCAAAATACTCGTCACTGTTTCCACCGAATATCACTTACCCAACTTTGCCAACGAAAAATCCCTGGTTATTATCTCCAGCTACTCCGGAAATACCGAAGAATCCCTCTCCGCTCTTGCCGAGGCCCGCTCCCGCGGCTGCCAGATATTTATCCTCACTTCAGGGGGTCAGCTAGCCCAGCAGGCCCGACAATTTGACCTGCCCTGTTATATTTTTTCTCCCGACCACAACCCCAGCGGCCAACCCCGCATGGGCCTGGGCTACAATATCCTGTCTATAATCTTTCTCCTGGCCCGCTGCCAGCTTATCCATCCGCCTGCCAAGATAGGCGACCTTCCAAAATTTTTGTCCTCCCGTCAATCCAAATTCGCCCAATTTGACGAATTTGCCAAATTGTTAGCCAGCCGTATCCCAGTGATTATATCCTCTGAGCATCTCAAGGGTGCCGCTCATGCCGTCCAAAATATGCTTCACGAAAACGCCAAAACGTTTTGTGCGGTTTTTGATCTTCCGGAAGCCGATCATCATCTGATAGAAGGCTTATCTTACCCCCCACAGCTCAATCACCAGTTAGCCTTTGTCTTTATCCAATCGGCCAAATATCACCCAGAGACCGCCAAAAGATATCCTCTGACTGCCGAAATTGTCAAAAAACACCATATTCCAGCTCTTTTCTGGCAGCCTGTTGGTGACACTCCGTTTTTTGAAACTATGGACATCATTCAGTCCGGCGCCTACCTATCTTTTAAGTTAGCCCAGCTAGCAGGCATTGACCCCGGCCCCATTCCCTGGGTAGACTGGTTAAAAGAGAAGTTGAAATGAATTACAAATACATCAAATGGTTCAAGGAGCTCGAAAAAGAAGACGTTGCTATTGCCGGCGGCAAAGGAGCCAATCTGGGTGAACTCACTCAAGCCAAAATTCCTGTCCCCCCCGGTTTTGTCATCCTCTCTTCGGCTTATTTCGACTTTCTCGATGCCCACCACCTTCGTCCCCAGATAAAAAAGTTGTTAACCGGATCCGACGTCAACGACCCTGCCCAGCTGGAATCCAGTTCCAAAAAAATCCAAAAACTCATCCACGCCGCCGAAATACCCGCGGATATTTCAAGTGAAATTTTTCAGGCATACTCACAACTTGGAGCAAACCAAGCAGTCGCCGTTCGATCCTCCGCTACCGCAGAGGATCTTCCGGATGCTTCTTTTGCCGGCCAGCAAGAATCCTACCTCAATATTGTCGGCGACGCCAATCTTATCCTCAAAGTCAAAGCGTGTTGGGAATCCCTTTTCGGCGCCCGGGCCATTTTTTACCGCGTCCAAAAAAAATACGATCATTTCAAAGTCGGTATCGCCGTTCCGGTCCAAATCCAAATCCAGTCGGAAATCTCAGGCGTCATGTTTACCACAGACCCCATTACTCAAAACCGGGACCGCATAGTCATTGAGGCCATTTACGGCTTAGGAGATTACGTTGTACAAGGCGTAGTCACTCCTGATCACTACGAAGTCTCAAAAACATCGGGGAAAATCATTTCCAAGTCAACCGTCAAACAGGAAATTATGGAAATCCGCCACAAGCAAGGTGTCAGAGAAGTTAAAGTACCGGCCAAGCTGCAAACCAAAATCAAAATAACCGACAAACAAATATTGGAACTGGCAGAAATAGGCAAAAAAATTCACCGCCATTACTTCTTTCCCCAGGACATCGAATGGGCATTTGCCAAAAGCGAATTCTACATCGTCCAATCCCGCCCCATAACGACTCTTTCAGAGTCAAATTCGAAATTAGAAATTAGAAATTCGAAATTGACAGAATCTTTTTCCAATTTGGAAAAAATTCTGGTTGGTGCTCCTGCGTCACCTGGTATCGTTTCCGGCCCGGTCAAAATCATCGACGTCAAACACCTGGATAGAGTCAAACCTGGAGACATTATGGTTACGGATATGACCACTCCGGATTTTGTCCCGGCTATGAAACGCGCGGCCGGAATCATCACCAATCGCGGCGGCCTCACCTCTCATGCCGCCATTGTTTCCCGCGAATTAGGCGTTCCCTGTATTGTAGGAACAGGTACCGCCACTGACACTCTTAAAGAAGGTATGACCGTCACTCTCAACGGGGCTGTCGGCGAAATCTACAAAGGCTCTCTCGATCTCCGTTCCCGCACCATCCTAACTTCCAATTTGAAACCTGAATCCTGGAACCTGCCCCCTGACATTAAAACCGCTACCAAAGTCTACGTCAACCTGGCCGAGCCGGAAGCCGCTCAAAAAGTCGCCGCCAAAAATGTCGATGGCGTTGGGCTACTTCGCGCCGAATTCATGATTGCCGGGTTGGGCACCCATCCCAAAAAAATCATTGCCGACGGCAAACAGACCGACTACATCCGCAAACTAGCCAGTGATATCACCAAATTCTGCAGCGCCTTCTCCCCCCGCCCCGTAATTTACCGGGCCACAGACTTCAAAACCAACGAATATCGGGCCTTAAAGGGCGGTGAACGCTACGAACCTATAGAATCCAATCCCATGTTAGGATTCAGGGGAGCTCTCCGCTACATCACCAATCCGGACGTTTTTAATCTTGAATTGGAAGCCATTAAATATGTCAGAAATCATCACGACCTCAAAAATCTCCACCTCATGATCCCCTTTGTCTCTACCGTCCAGGAGTTGATAGACGTCAAAAAGCTGGTTGCCGCCGCCGGCCTATACCGCTCCGGCACTTTCAAGCTGTACATGATGGTGGAAATTCCCGCAAACGTCATCTTATTGGAAGACTTTATTGCCGCCGGCATAGACGGCGTCTCCATAGGCAGCAACGATCTAACAATGTTGATTCTTGGCGCAGACCGGGACAATGCCGAAGTGGCCAAAATATTCGACGAGCGAAATCCGGCAGTTCTTTGGGCCTTGAAAAAAACCGTCAAAACCTGCTCCAAGGCCGGCATCTTGTGCGGCATCTGCGGACAGGCCCCGTCCCAATATCCCGAATTAGTCGAAAAACTCGTCGAGTGGGGGATAACCAGTATTAGCGTCAATCCCGACGCTATTGAACGCACCCGAGAAATTGTTTATCATAGTGAACTGAAGTTAGTAACAAAATCCCATGGCTAAATTATCCAAATTATATGCCCACGAAATCCTCGACTCCCGAGCTGATCCCACTGTAGAGGTGGTGGCTATTCTCGATAGTGGCGAATACGGCGTTGCCTCAGTTCCCTCTGGCACTTCTACTGGCAGCTACGAAGCCGTCGAACTTCGCGACAACGACCCCGCGCGGTATTTGGGCCGGGGAGTTTTAACCGCCGTGGGTCATGTCAACTCCGAAATCGCCTCCGCTCTAGTTGGCAAAGAAATCCAATCGGTTAACGACATAGACGCTCAGCTAGTCAAACTCGACGGCACTCCCGAAAAAAAGCGCCTTGGTGCCAACGCCATTCTTGGCGTTTCCATGGCTATCACCAAAGCTCTGGCTTCCCTGGCCAAAATTCCCCTCTATAAATATATTGCCAACATCGCTGGCAACGACCAGATTTTATTTATTCCCAGTCCGATTTTCAACATGATCAACGGTGGCAGCCATGGCGCCGGAAATCTGGACTTTCAGGAATTCCACGTTATCCCCAACAAGTTTCATTCTTTTGCCGCGTCTCTGGAAACAGGCGTCGTCATCTATCAAACCATCAAAAAGCTTCTAGCCCGCCGGGGCGCTATTCACAGCGTCGGGTACGAAGGCGGTTTCGCTCCCAACCTCTTCACCAATTTAGACGCGTTGGAAATTCTTCAGGAATCTATCACCGAGACTGGCCACAAACCAGGCATAGACGTCGAGCTGGGGCTGGACGTCGCTGCCAATGCATTTTACAAAGACGGCCGATACTCTATTAAAGACCGCAGCAGTCCCATGGACTCCGCGGAATTCATAGATTATCTACGCGACCTCAATGGCCAATACCATCTCCGCTTGTTAGAAGATGCCCTGGCAGAGGACGATTGGAAAGCCTGGGTTTCACTTTCCGCCGAACTTGCTACAGTCACAACTATCGTCGGCGACGACCTTTTAGCCACCAATCTCACCAAGGTCAAAAAAGCCATAACCGACCGCGCCTGTTCCGGAGCCATAATTAAGCCTAATCAAATCGGCTCTGTTTCCGAAACAATCGAGTTTACCAAATTGGTCCGCTCCGCGAATTGGAAAATTGTTGCTTCCCATCGCTCCGGCGAAACCAACGATACCTTTATTGCCGATTTTGCCGTCGGCATTGGCGCCGATTATGCCAAATTCGGAGCACCGGCCAGGGGCGAACGCGTCGCCAAATACAACCGCCTATTATCGATAGAAACCGAATTGGCCCAGAAATGAAATGCTCTCCCGTCCAAAGCCTATTGTTCTTTGTATCCTAGACGGCTGGGGTCTTGCCCCCCCCGGTCCGGGTAACGCTATCGCCCTCGCCAAAACCCCCAACATCACTGCCCTGTGGAACTCTTCAGTCCACACCCAGCTTATTGCCCACGGCGAATCAGTCGGACTTCCCAAACACGAACCCGGCAATACCGAAACCGGTCACCTCAATCTGGGCGCGGGCAAAATCGTCTATCAGGATCTCCCCCGGATCAATATGTCTATAGCCGATGGCACATTTTTTCAAAACGAGGCCCTGATGGCTGCTGCCGTCCATGTCAAGACAAACTCTTCCCGCCTCCACCTCATAGGCCTTATCGGCGGCGGCGGCGTCCACTCTGATATTTCCCATCTTTTTGCCCTGCTCCGCTTTTTCCATGACCGTCAGCTGCCCTCAATTTTCATCCATCTCTTTACAGATGGCCGAGATTCGCCCCCGACCGCCAGCATGACATATATCAAACAATTACAAACCGTCATGTCTCGTGAATCCGCGGGCGTAATTGCTTCTATTAGCGGCCGTTACTGGGCCATGGACCGCGACTTTCGCTGGGAACGGACAGCCAAAGCCTATTTTTGTCTCACCCGTGGCGAGGGTAAATCCGCCCCCAATGTAGAAACTGCCGTCTCTCAAGCCTACGCGGCCAATCAGACCGATGAATTTATCGAACCAACAATTATCAAGCCCGATGCTCTCATCCACGACGGCGACGCGGTTGTTTTTTACAACTTCAGGATAGACCGGCCCCGTCAACTCACCAAGGCTTTCGTCCTTCCCGATTTTGAAAACACAGCCAACATCACTTCCTTCGACCCCTTTGCTGTCAAGTACACTCACAAGCACGATCTTGACGCCGCCCAGGTATCAAAACAAAAACCATTTACCCGGGGTCCCGCTCTAAAAAATCTTTTCTTTGTCACCCTGACCGAGTACGAGAAAGGTCTTCCTGTCCACATCGCTTTTCCGCCGATTGCAGTCGAAAACCCCTTGGGCCGGGTCATTTCAGATGCCGGCCTGCGTCAGCTCCATATGTCCGAATCTGAAAAAGAGCGTTTTGTCACCTATTACTTTAATGGTCTGCGCGAAGAACCCCTTCCCGGCGAACAACACATTATTATTCCCTCCCCAAAAATCCCCACCTACGACAAAAAACCGGACATGTCAGCCCGGGAACTCACCTCTCGACTGATCACCGAAATCAAGTCAGCTCTATATGATTTTATTGTCATTAATTACGCCAATCCGGACATGGTCGGCCACACCGGAATTATTCCCGCCACTACTACCGCTTGCGAAGTCGTCGATTCCTGTATGGGCGAACTGCATCAGGCCGTCTTATCCGCCGGCGGAATTCTGATTATTACTGCCGACCACGGCAATGCCGAAGAAATGCTCAATCCCGCCACAGCCGCCTCGGACACCGAACACAACGCCAATCCAGTTCCTCTTATTCTCACCGGCCCCGGCTATCAAACTCCCCACCAGGTCACCCAGGGCATCCTAGCCGACGTCGCCCCCACTGTTCTCGCTCTGCTGGCCCTTCCCATCCCCGTTTCCATGTCCGGCCGCAACCTCCTCGGGTAAGTAAACTAGCACAGTCACTTCCCCCTTCTTCGTCTCATTGAACATTGAATATTGAATATTGAATATTTCCTCATGTATCTTCGTCATTTCCCTTGCCAACACGATCTCAGCTTCAGGATATTTTGTCCTAATCGTCCTACATGTCTTATCCGTCCTATTCGGACTCTCATAAATCACATGCGTATACCCCGGCAGCAACTCCCATTTTTTTCCCAAAAATCCCAAAAAAATAAATTTATTCGTCGGTAAACCAGCCGCACTCAAAGCCGCAATCGCAGCATTTGCTCCCGGAATAGGGGATACAGTATAACCGGCAGCCCTCGCCGCTCTCACAATCTTATATCCCGGATCCGAAATCAGCGGCGTCCCCGCGTCACTCACCAACGCGACATCATTACTAGCTAGTTCCAATATTATTTTATCTATCATATTTACTTCGTTATAATCCCTCACGGAAATAAACTTATTGAACATTGAATATTGAACATTGAACATTCCTGAATAACGATCCTTAAGAATTTTAATCAGATTGCCAGTGTGTCTCGTATCCTCACACGCAATCACCGGCACGCTCAAAAGAATCTTAATAGCTCTAATTGTAATATCCTCGAGGTTGCCAATAGGCGTCGCGACTACGTATAATACTCCCATTATGATCGATTTTATCATCAATATTGACGTTCACCTGGCTGAACTTGTCGCCAACTACGGCGTCCTCACCAACGCTATTCTCTTTCTTATCATCTTTTGTGAAACCGGCCTGGTCTTCACCCCTTTTTTACCTGGAGACAGTCTTATTTTTGCGGCGGGAGCGCTCTCCGCTCTAGGATCGCTCAATCCGATTATCCTCTTTGTTATTCTATCTATAGCCGCCATCCTGGGCGACACTGTCAATTATTGGATCGGCCATTTCTTCGGTCAAAAAATTCTTGACCACCCCAAAATCCCCATCAACCAAAGCCATATCGAAAAAACCAATCAATTCTTTGCCAAACACGGTGGCAAAACCATTTTTCTGGCCCGTTTTGTCCCAATAGTCCGCACCTTCGCCCCATTCGTTGCCGGCATCGGCAAAATGAATTATTCCAAATTCATCTCCTACAATATTTTCGGTGGTCTGGTCTGGGTCGGCTTATTTACCTTCACCGGCTACTTCTTCGGCAACGTACCCTTCGTCAAACACAACTTTTCCCTAGTCATTATTGGGATTATAGTACTCTCCATCCTCCCCGTCCTCTACCACTTTATAAAGTCCAAAATCACTTCTGCATAGCTCTTTTCACACCATCAGATGTTGGTACTCCTAACGCGTTAGTATGTCTTCCTTTAGGTTTTCTTCGACTTGGATCAAGAGCATCATCAAACAAACCAATGTGTGGATTTCCACCACGTGTTCTATTCACCATAATAAGCCATGCCAAATAGTCTTCATCACTATATGTTGCTCTAATAAGTTCCGAAATTTCTTCAAAAGTAGCTTCCACACTAGACATTCGACAATTTTATCACACTAATTTATAGCCTGAAATCTCCTAACTACCCCCACCACCTTACCTTGAATCTTCACCCTGGTCACAAAAATAGGGGACATTGTTGAATTTGCGGGTTCGAGGCGGATTCGAGTGGCTTCTTTGAAATAGCGCTTTAGAGTAGCAAAGCCGTTTTCCAGAAGGGCTACGACCACATCTCCATTAATGGCCGCTTCGGTCTGCTCAACGACCACATAATCCCGGTCATAAATCCCGGCCTCGATCATCGAATCACCCTTAACTTGAAGTACAAAGTTCCTCTTTTTGGACGAAACCATGGACGGCGGTACGGCAAAACTCGCATTGGGATCCGTATACGGCTCAATCGGCTGACCCGCGGCGATAAAACCCAACACCGGCAGTTCAATCGCCGCCGGCACGTCCATTCTTTTGGCCGCGTTTTTATCCAAAATTTCAATCCCTCTTACCGTCCCGTCGTATCTTTTAATTACCCCTTTTTTCTCCATTGTCTCCAAGTGCTCGTGCACCGTAGCCAGCGAAGACACGCCCAAAGCCTTGGCTATCTCAACCAAGGTCGGGGAGTATCCGTGCGCCTGGATATACTGCGATATAAAATCCAGTATCTGTCTTTGCCTGTTGTACAAAACCACTGGCATACATATAATCTAACCGAACAAATACCAAATGTCAAGACCGAATGAATTTCTCAATCCATTTTCCCTCTCCTTGATTAAGGAGAGGGGCTAGGGGTGAGGTTTTAAAATATGTCACACTTCAAACTCCACTCACCATACCAACCCACCGGGGACCAGCCGCAAGCCATATCTTCTATCATCAAAAACCTAGCATCTAACATCCAACACCAGGTGCTTCTGGGCGTCACCGGCAGCGGCAAGACTTTCACCATGGCCAATGTTATTGAGCAATATCAAAAACCAACTCTAGTTATCTCCCACAACAAAACCCTGGCTGCCCAGTTGTATCAGGAATTCAAAGAATATTTTCCGGATAATGCCGTTTCTTATTTCGTATCCTATTACGACTATTACCAGCCGGAAGCATATATACCCCAAACCGATACTTATATCGAAAAAGAAACGGATATTAATGATCAAATAGACAAACTGCGGCTTGCTACAACTACGAATCTACTTACACGAAAAGATTCGATAGTTGTAGCTTCAGTTTCCTGCATCTATAATTTAGGCTCTCCGGTCGAATATGCCAAGACTATTTTAGGATTAGCCGTTGGCATGCGGGTCACCCGCGACCAGATTTTACTACGCCTATCGGATTTGCAGTATCTTCGCTCGGATTTTGATTTTAAACGGGGAACATATAGAACAAGAGGTGATGTTATCGACATTTATCCTGCCTACGAAGATGTCTGCATACGAATTACTCATCAACTGGGCAAAATTACCAAACTCGAAAAACTCAATCCTCTCACCGGACAATCTATGCCTATGAATGCCAATAGTATGACCACGAATGACCGTATTGTCATCTATCCTGCTAAACACAACATCCCATCCAAAGACAACACAGAAGTTCTCAAAAAAATCAAAGAAGATTTAGAAATCCAGGTCGAACTACTCAAATCTCAAAACAAATTATTGGAAGCCCATCGGCTTAAACAGCGCGTTACCTACGATTTAGAAATGATCCGGGAACTGGGCTACGTCAACGGCATAGAAAACTATTCCCTCTATTTTGACGGCCGAAAAGTTGGCGAACCGCCATATTCACTGTTAGATTATTACCCCAAAGATTATTTGTTAATAATTGACGAATCCCACATGACAATTCCTCAAATCCGGGGTATGTACTACGGCGACCGCTCCCGCAAACAAACCCTCATCGACTATGGTTTCCGACTGCCGGCTGCATTAGATAATCGCCCGCTCAAATTCGATGAATTTCAGCGCCGCATGGGCAAAACCATATATACGTCTGCCACCCCGGATGAATGGGAACTTTCCCAAGGGCCTGTAGTCGAACAATTAGTCAGGCCCACTGGTCTAGTTGATCCCAAAGTTGAAGTTCGCCCCACCCAAAACCAAGTTTCCGACCTAATATCGAGTATCGAACACCGAATATCGAATAAGCAACGCGTGCTGGTCACGACGCTTACCAAACGCACGGCCGAAGATCTCACATCGTATCTCACCGAGCATGGTCTAAAAGTTCAATATCTCCACTCCGATGTCGCCACCCTAGAACGCCTAGACGTCCTAAGTGATTTGCGCTCGGGCGCGTACGATGTAGTCGTCGGCATAAACTTACTCAGAGAAGGCCTTGATCTACCCGAAGTGTCTCTAGTGGCTATTTTAGACGCCGATAAAGAAGGTTTTCTGCGCTCCCGAACGTCTTTAATCCAGACCATGGGCCGGGCCGCCCGCCATTCTGAAGGCCAAGTCGTTATGTACGCCGACAGGGTTACTGATTCAATGCGTCATGCCATAGATGAAGTAAATAGACGCCGTCAAAAACAAATTGAGTATAATATTACCCACAATATAACCCCCCAATCCATTGTGAAAGCAATTCGTGAAAGAATTGTAGAAAAGACTAGTCCGGAATCCCCAATAAAGCTCGATCCTCAGGAAATTTTGAAAGGCAAAGCTTTAGATGCTTCAGATATCGACATGTCTCACATTTCCCAATTAGTCCCATCCGACCTATCCCGTCTTATTCGTCTTATGACCAAGCAAATGCGCGTCGCCGCCAAAAACCTGGACTTCGAACTCGCCGCCCGCCTCCGCGACAGAATCAACGAAATCAGTAATCTCTATAATTAATATCCAAGAAACCTAACACTTTTCTACTTTGAGTCTC
>VMGA01000008.1 GCA_007376345.1 Microgenomates group bacterium Gr01-1014_16
AGGGACGCGCAGAGGAAAGCGGATGCGAATTTGGTGTCCAGGGCCATATCAAATTATTTTGCTGATCATAAGACTTATCCCCTGTCAGATAACGGAAAGATGGTGGCGTGCGGGTTTGAGGGGGGCGAGGTGTGCGAATGGGGTGGGGGGCCGGTAATTGACGCGGACGGAGTGACGTACTTGAAAAAAATACCGGTGGAGCCTTTTTCGGATAAGAGCTGGACGTATGTTTATGAAAGCGATGGGAAAAGCTTTAAAATTTACGCGAGATTGGAGCGGGAGAAGAAAGCTGATTTGACAATTGGCTGCGGAATTCGTGTAGAATGTAATTGGTATGCTCCCGATTAAGGTTCAAGGTTCAAGGTTCAAGGTTCAAGGGGGTTTTACGCTGATTGAATTGTTGGTGGCAATTGGAGTAGTAGCTATACTTTCGGCGATGGTATTTTCGTTGGGTCCGAGTTCGAGGCAGTTTGCCCGGGATTCCAGGCGGAAGGCGGATTTGGAACAGATCCGGTCTGCCTTGGAGTTGTATAGAAATAGCAATTCGGCATATCCGCCAGGAAGTCCCGGGGCAGGCGTGCCTTCCATTGTGCTGAATTCTACACTAGTCACCGGTTCATATATGAGCAGTATACCCAACGACACAGTGTCAGGGAGGAACTATTATTACAGAAGGATCACTAACACAACTTATGAGTTGTGTGCGGATATGGAAAAAAGCGGATACTCTGACACTTGTGGTGGAACGTGCGGTGCGGCGTGCGATTATCGGGTCATACAGCCATGAAAAAAGGATTTACATTAATTGAGATATTGATCGGGTTGGGGGTGATGTTGATATTGTTGACGGCGGCGAGCTCGGGACTTTCGAATGCTAATAAAAGACAAACTTTAGATCAGGTGACGGAAAATGTGCGACAGGCGTTTTTCCAGGCCAGAACTAATGCACAAGCGGGGAAAAAAGATTGTACAGCGTGCGGGGCGACGGGGGCGTGCGGTACCGGGGATGCGCCATTGGACGGGTGGAGGGTGACAATCGTCGATCCGGATACCTACAGGGTTGAGGGGGTTTGTGGAGCAAATACTGCTTTTTCAACAAGGAATTATGATTTGCCATCAGGGATTACAATGGTGGGCTCGAAAACATCCGTGACTTTTAAGCCGGTGGGATTGGGAACTGATTTGGGACCCGGAGAGGTGATGACTGTGGCGGTTTACAGAACTTCCGGGGATACCGGGACAAAAAGTTTCCAAGTGAACCCGGCAGGTGAGGTGACGGGGATTACTTTTATAATGAATACGCCGACCACGGCGCCGACGGCGACAATAACGCCGACTCCGGGGGCGGCGACCGCAACTCCTCCGGCAGGGGCTACCGCAACGCCGACACCTGCTTCCTTGCTGCCGATCGGGTGGTGGAAAATGAATGAAGCGAGCTGGACGAATAATTGTTCGACAGGTTCGGTGTTGGACTCTTCCGGTAACGCTTTGAACGGTAAGTCTTGTCCAAGCGGATCGGGCCCGGTAGGAGGAGCGGTTGGGCAGTATGGCAACGCCGGGAGTTTTGACGGGACGGATGACTATTTGATAATATCGGATACAAATAATTCCCTGGATGTTCCAAATATAACCGTATCGGCTTGGATTTATAAAAACAGAAACGATCCTACTTGGGGAGCTATTGTTACCCGACAATTTAGCACCGGTTCCGCTGATCTATTTAGCCTTTATTATAGTAATAGTGCTAATGATGAATATGGCCTTCTCACGAGAACTTCCGGAGGACAAGACTCACTTACCACCACGTCAAGTATTGGTGACATAGGAACTTGGGTACATCTAACCGGCACATATGACGGAACCACAATGCGGCTATATAAGAACGGAATAGAGATTGGTTCAAAAACGCATGCTTTTGGTGGCAGCATGATCTCAGAAACAAACTCAGTGACCATAGCCGGCCAGTTCAATGGGCCGGGAGCAGATGCGGGTATGTCTGAACGTACCCAGGCTGTCATCGACAACGTCCGCATTTACAACTACGCTAGGTCGCTGGCGGAATTGCAAAATGATATGAATGACGGGGGCTCGGTGACTCCGACGCCGACGCCGACGCCGGCAGCCTGCTCTTTTGGACCATATTCTATTCCGGGGAGGATTGAGATGGAGAATTACAAGTGCGGGGGAGAAGGAGTGGGGTACCATGACACGGACGCGACTAATAACGGCGGCTTGTACCGGCCCAGTGACGGAGTGGATATCCCGGGAACATCTGACGTGGGTGGGGGGTACAAGATCGGTTGGACGGCAGCCACAGAATGGTTGCAGTATAGCTTGTCCGTGGCCAGCGCGGGGATTTATGATCTGAGAGTGAGAGTGGCTTCGGCTGTTGCCACCGGATCTTTCAGTTTGAAACTAGACGGGGTAAGTATATCTGGGGTGATATCCGTTCCCAATACCGGCGGTTGGGAGAATTGGACGACACTGGTTGTTCCCAACATAGCTTTTTCCGCCGGTTCCCACACATTGGAGCTGGACATTGCCGGTAACGATGGAGATTACAACTATATTGATGCCGCGGTAGCTGCCAATACGCCGACTCCGACATCGACTTCCCAGGCCGTATCTGTTAGGGTAACTGCGACAGGGAAAGACGGAGGATCATACGGAACTACAGAATATAATTTACCTGCGAGTTCCCCGTATGGAAGACTGTATGTGGGTTATGATGCTGGAACAATCTTTGACGGGGGATGGATTTTTCAAACAACAATACCGCAAGGAAAAACAATAACAAACGCAACAGTGACGATTACCGGAGGAAACGATAATACCGGTACAATAACAGGATCGTGGTATGGATTCAAGACTATATCTGTTGTAGATTTTCAAAATAATGTGTCAGGCCATCGGGTTTCAGACCACGCAACCAAAACAACCGCATCGGTTGCAGATAATTTCGGAGTGGTAGCAAACGGCTCGACACATGTAAGTCCTAACTTAACTGCTGTTGTTCAGGAATTAGTCAATCAGGCAGGGTTTACCGGATTAATCGGGATGACATATCGTTCGTCAACAGCTACTAATAGCTGGCAATCTTTTATTGATTACACAGATAATTCGGGACAAGCGGCACTTTTGACGGTAACTTATGTCCCATGACGAATAAACTTTATAGAGGGCAGGCGATAGTGGAGATTTTGATTGCTTTCGCGGTGGCGGTAATTGCGATCGTGGGGTTGGCCCAAATAGCGACGAAATCGGTGGCTAACGCGGGCGCGGCCAAAAGATCCGCCCAGGCGACGGTTTATGCCATGGAAGGGTTGGAGTGGATTACAGGAGAACGGGACACAACAGATTGGCAGACGTTTTATGCCCGAAGCGGGGCGTATTGTATATCCGGTTTGACCTGGGCTTCTTTGCCTTGTGGAACGATCGGAACGACGGAGTATTCCAGGTCAGTGGTGGTGACTCCGGCGATAGTTAATTCCGTTCAGCAAGTGACGGCCGCGGTAACTGTGACTTGGACGGAAGGGACGAGGACGGCGAGCGTGTCCCAGACGTCTAAGTTCAGTCCTTATTGAAGAATATGAAGAAAGGATTTTCATTGGTTGAGATATTGGTGGGACTGGGGCTGTTTGCTATTTTGGGGGTGGGGGTGGCGGTGATGCTGTTTGCAACTTTGCGGGGAGCGCGAAAGACTACGGCTATCAATGTGGCCAATAACGAAGGGCGGCACGCCTTGAATCTGATGGCGCAGATGACCAGGTTTGCCAAAGTGGCGCAGTGTCCGTCGCCCACGTCGCTGACTTTAACTAAAACTGACGATACGACGATGAGTTATAGCCTATCTGGTACGGCTATCGCTTCGGGCAGTGCAAATTTGACGTCGCAAAGAGTGACGGTAACGGCGTGCAGCGGAACTATGTTTACTTGCAGCGGACGAACAGTCCAAATTTGTTTTAATATTGATGCCGCCGGAGCGGCGGATGTGACGGAGACGGCGGAGGGCGTGGGGACGGGGATAAAGTTTGTGACGACGGTCACCTTGCGAAATTACGGTATTTGATTTACCATGATAGTATGCAAAGAGGACAGGCTCTGATAGTTGTGCTTCTGATATTGGGGGTGGCGTTGACTGTGGGGTTGGCGGTGGTATCTCGAAGCGTAATTGAAGTGAACTTGTCGTCTATCCAGGACGAGGGAGCCAGAGCCTTGTCCGCGGCGGAAGCGGGAATTGAGCAGACGTTGGGAGGGATTATCACCGGGCCATCGGGATCCGGGACGGTCGGGTCTGTGGGTGACCAGTTTGTGGTGCAAAAGAGTTCGGTGGCCGGAGCGACTGTATATTTAGTCGCGGAGGAGTTGGTGGCCGGAGATACGGCTACTGTTGCATTGGATTCCAATTTCAATTCCGCAGCCACGAACAACTTGAGAATTTGTTTTGGAAAAAGCGGCAGCCAACCGGCGGTGCAATTGATGGGTTATTATCGCCCAACCGCGGGAGGAGCTGCTATTGTGAATACTTTAGCTTATGATTCTGATGCACTACGAGGCAACGGATTTGGGGCTGCCACGTCAGGTGATCCCGGATGCCCAAATTTTGCTTTTGGGGCGCTACTAACAAACACGCGTAATCTGATTCCAAATGGAAATACGCCTTTGTATTTGCGAGTGAGGGTTTTGTATAACCCACCTGCTTCACCGCCGGTGCCGCTAGGCTTTGTGGCGGAGGGAAGCCCTAGTTGGAGTTTCCCGGCGCAGGGGGAGCAGATAATTGCAGTAGGGCAGGCGGGAGAGACAACGCAAAAAATATCGGTGTTTAAGGGCACACCCGATTGGTTTCCGATGTGGGACGACGCGGTTTTTTCGGGAGTGGGTTTGATTCAATAGAAGTTATGAGCAAACTGCCCAAAATAGGCTTGGATATTGGAAGCGCGGCGATTAAGCTTGTCGAGTTGGCCCCAATAAGTGGGGGCAGATGGAGATTGGTTTCGGCGGGTACGGCGCCAAAACCGGCCGGAAATTGGATAGACAGCCCCAGTACCCAGGTGGCGGTCGTAAATATTATCACTAAGCTGGCGAAAGAGGCCGGAGTGAGAAGCAAAAGAGTGGCGACGGCTTTGCCGGAGGAGTTGATTTCTACGCACGTGTTGGAAATGCCGGTACTAAGCGAGGCGGAGGTGGGTCAGGCTCTACTGTGGCAGGTGGAACAGTATATTCCGATTCCGGTTGACCAGGCGGTGTGGAGCTACCAGATCATTTCCCGGAGCAGTGCCGGAGTGGAGGTATTGTTGGCGGCGGCTTCCAGAAGTTTGGTTGATGCCTATCACCAGGTTGTAGAGCAGGCAGGATTTGAAACGGTGGCTATTGAAACGGAGCTGATGGCCACGGCCCGGTCTATAGTGCCGGCCGGGGCTGCCACCGAAGTGGTAGTAGACGTGGGGGCGAAATCGACGGACGTGGGGATTGTGAGCCGGGGGCAGATGGTGTTTGCCAGAACAATCCCGACAGCGGGCGAGGCATTCACCCGGGCAGTCGAGTCGGTATTGGGGATAGATTCTTCCCAGGCCGAGCAATATAAGAGCGCGTACGGGTTTGCCGAGTCGTACTTGGGAGGAAAGTTGAATACGGCTATGAAGCCGGTATTGGCAGTAATCGCGACAGAGGTAAAAAAGACAATCGATTTTTATGTTTCGAAGCACCCCGGCGAGTCGGTTAAATTGGTGGTTTTGTCCGGAGGGGCGGCGGCGTTGCCGGAGATTGTCAAAATGCTGTCTGAAATGCTGGGACTGGAGGTAAGTATCGGCGATCCGTTTTCACAGGTTGACTTGGATGAGAAACAAAAAAAGATCTTATTACCCGGGGGAGCTTTTTATTCAGTGGCGGTGGGGCTGGCTATGCGGCCCGATTAATTATGGCGATTGATTTTTTAGAGAAAAAAGAACATGGCTCCTTGCGGGTTAGGAAATGGCGAAAATGGGCGGAGGGTGTGGCAACAGTAACATTGGCAGCGGGGCTGGTTTTCGGGACGGGAATTTTGGGAAGCTGGTTGTATATTAAAAAAGAGGGGGGTACTTTGGCGAAGAGAAAATCGGAATTGGTAAGCGAAGTGGCAAAGCTAGCCCGGGAGGAGGTACAGGTGATACAAACAGTGTCCAGGTCTGATTTGGTGATGGCAGAAGCCAAAAACCAGGGGAAAGTGGCAATGGTTATGGAGAGGGTGACGCCTGAAGACGGGGTAGAAGTGGTGAGTTGGGGTTGGGCCAACGGAAGTAATACAGTGGACGTCCAATCGGATTATCCATATTTACTGGAAAGATATACTACTAATTTGGCAAATAGTTATCCGGGGTTAAAAGTCGGGAGAGTAGTTTGGAGCCGGTTCGGTAAGTGGAATCTGGATATGATGTTTGATGGAGACCAAGAATGAAAAAAATTATCGACCGGAAATATTACTGGCTGGCGTATCCTGTGATATCTGTTTTTTTGACAGGAGTGATTGGGGTGTGGATTTTTGGCCAAGGGGGAGTGTGGGATAGAGTGCTGTCTACCAGAAAGGAAATAAACCAGTTGAGAACTGATGTGGAAAGACTGGAGGAGAAAAAAATACTGTTGCAGCAGGTAGGAGATACGGGGATTAACGAGACTCTAAAAGTGCTGCTGCAGGCGGTTCCTGTTGTGAAGCAAGTGCTGCCTTTAGTATCAGGACTGGGGATTGCGGCTGGAAGATCCGGAGTGATTCTTGAGGGGTACGCGGCAGTGGGGGGGGAAACGCGGGGTCAAAATGCCGATGAGGAAGGTGAGGGAGCCGCGAGAGTAGAGGCGAATATTGCCGGAAGTTGGCCCGATGTCCTACTATTTATCAGGGAATCGGAAAAGCTGTTGCCGATGCGAAGAGTGACAGAGTTGACTTTTAACAGTGGAAAATCACGGGTGGCGCTAGAGAGTAGATACAGCCCACTTTTGAAAGTTGAACCGGTGGGAAATGAAAAATTGGATTACAAAGCGAAACTTAATGAGGCAATGGTTATCTTGTCTAGATATGAGTTGGCGGGAGTAGCTACGGCCAGCGGCGGGGGAACTACTAATCCGGGCTTGTTTTAGAAGCTAAGGGTGGGGCGAGGAGAGTGAGGGTAGTAATGGGTAGCTGGTGGAGGTGGCAGTAGGTCTTAAGCAAGACGCGAAGGCTGTTTATGACGTGGCCGTTTTTGCCAATAATCCGACCGGTGTCCACGGGGCTGACACGCAGGGATATAGATCCGGTTTGAATACTGACTTCCAACTTGTCAGGAATGGAGAGGAGCGGGGTTAAAAGGTAGTTTAGATAATCCTGCATGATTAAAGATTGAGGAGGCGGCGGGTGGACAAGGTAGGCTGGGCACCCCGGGAAAGCCAGTGCTTTAATTGTTCATCGTTAATAGTTACTTTGTTTGTGGCAGGATGGAAGTGGCCCAAGGTGGCCACGGGAGTACCGGTTAATTTGGAGTTTTCTTCAGAGACCACAATACGATAATGGATTTGATGTTTTTTTCCAGTGGGTGTCAGCTTTATCTTGAGCACGCGGTCATTATATCAGTCCGGAAAGTATTTCTCTAGAGCAGCTGATGCCGCGACGGTTTCGGCTCTTTGCTTGCTGGTGCCGATTCCTTCGGCTGTATGTTTGCGACCGATAGTTACTTTGATAGTAAAGTTTTTGGCATGATCTGGTCCTGATGACTCCAGAAGTTTGTAGTTGGGTGTCCCCCAGCCCAGACTTTGGGCTTTTTCCTGAAGAAGACTTTTAGGGTCTTTAAGTGAAGAGGGGGAAGTCAGGTCAGTATCCGGGAAAATTTCAAATAAGTATTTTTCGCAAATAGCTAACCCTGAATCCAGAAACAGCGCTCCCAGGACGGCTTCAAAGGTGTTGGCCAGAAGGCCGGTGTTGGCGCGGCCACCCGAATCTTCTTCGCCGTGGCTGAGCTTGAGGAGTTTGTCCAGCCCAAGATCTGCGGCCTTGGTGGCTAAAGAAGAAGTTTGGACGAGAGAGGAGCGACGGGCGGTGAGTTCGCCTTCGGGTGAGTTCGGTAAGAGGTAGTAGAGGCGGGCAGAAATAATCAGCGACAGAACCGAGTCGCCTAAAAATTCCAGGCGTTCATTTGAGGCGATGCCGGGATGTTCGTTGCAGTAAGAACGGTGGATAAGGGCCGACTCGAAAAGATCGGAGGAGTTGAAAAAAGACTTAGGGTTCGTCATGGTTTTCTTCTTCGGTTAGTGCGAGGAGGTCTAAAACGGTGTTGATGACCGCGTTTTCAGGAAGGATAAAACTTAGTGAGTCCTGGAGGCGCTGGAGCAAATCCTGGAATTGGTCCGGAGAGAGTTTGAGATCGGCTGAGAATGACAAGTCTTCCGTAAGCTGGTCCGGAGCCATTTTGAACTCATTGGCCAGAAATTCGACGATGGCGGTTTTAAGTTGAGATGTCATGGCTGATAATATTGCCCAGGGCGCCGTTAATAAAGGCCGGCGAGGCGTCACCTCCGAATTGTTTGGCCAGTTCGACTGCTTCGTCTATGATAACTTTATATGGGGCTTTTTTGTCAATGACCAATTCGTAGACGGCCAGGCGCAAAATCGCCAAATCGATGGGATTGAGCTTGTTTAGGGGCCACTCGGGGGCGGATGCGGCTATCAGAGGATCGATTTCGCCCAGTTTATCCCAGATGAATTTGATTGAGGGCGGCATTTCCTTTTGAAACGACGCGGTGAACAGATCCTGCATGAAGCGGATTCTTTGACGATGCCTGGGGTCCGAAGCGGTTTTCATTTAACTTTCTGGCCCTTATAATGGCCGCAGTGGGGGCAGACGCGGTGGGGAAGAATGGGAGAATGGCAGTTGGAGCAAGACACGAGAGATGGCAATACCAGCCTTTGGGTGGCGCGACGGCGGCCCTGGCGCATAGTTGAATGGCGTTTTTTTGGAAGTGGGGTCATAGATTAGCGTATAGTGACTAGCGTCTAGCGTTCAGTTTGGTTGAACTTCTTGCATTTTAGCTTCTTGGAGGAGGGAGCGCAAGAGAGGGTATTTTTTTAAATCCGGGAGGATTTTGGCGGCTTCGGCTTTGACCTCGTTTATCAGATCGAAGTCCTGATATGAAGCGACTTTGAAGCGGGGCAGGCCGTGCTGGGTAGTGCCGTAGATATTGCCAGGTCCGCGTAATTTGAGATCGATTTCGGCCAGTTCCAGGCCGGAATGGTGGGTTTCCATGGCTTTGAGCCTGTCGGTATCTGAATTGGAAAACAGCAGGCAGTAGGACTGTTGGTCAGAGCGGCCGACGCGGCCGCGCAGCTGGTGCAGCTGGGCCAGGCCAAATCTTTCCGCCGCTTCGATGATCATAACCGTAGCGTCGGGAATATCGATGCCGACCTCGACGACGGGAGTGGAAACTAAAATATCCGATTCCCCTGCCCTGAACTTATGGATGACCTCTTCTTTTTCTTTGGCTTTTAATTTGCCATGGAGAAGTCCAAGTTTAAGATGGGGGAAGATTTGGGCCAATTTGGCAAATTCGGCAGATGCGGCTTTAACGGATTTTAATGTTTCGCTTTCTTCTATAAAAGGGCACACAATAAATGTCTGGGTTTTTTGAGACTTGATCCATTCGTAAGCCGCTGATCTTTTGTGTTCGGGAATGACCCAGGTTTTGACGGGGATACGGCCGGATGGGAGGTCGGTTAATACTGAAAGATCGAGATCGCCGTATAAGGTCAAGGCGACGGTTCTGGGAATGGGAGTGGCGGTCATAGTCAAAATATGCGGTGATTCGCCTTTGGACGCTGCCAGAGCTCTTTGAGCTACTCCAAATCTGTGTTGCTCGTCAATGATGATAAGACCGACAGAGTCAAATTTTTTGGATAAAAGGGCGTGAGTACCCACGAAAATAGCGTCTAGCGTATAGCGTTTAGCGTCTAGTTTGGAATTACCGGTGATTAATCCAACGCTAATACCAAATGGGTCGATGAGGGATTTTAGGGTTTGATAGTGTTGGTGGGCGAGGATTTGAGTGGGAGCTAATATTAGGGTTTGAAAGTTGTTGAGGTGGGCGGCGTAGGCAGCGATGGCGGCCACGATTGTTTTGCCGGAACCGACGTCGCCTTCCAGAAGTCTATTCATGGGATTTGGGGTGGACAAATCCGTCAGAATTTCATCCACGGTTTTGTTTTGAGACAGGGTGAGGGTGAAGGGTAAATTGGCTATAAATTGGCGGATCTGAGGATACGGTACCGAAAAAATATGGGAAAGCCTGGTTTTTTGCCAGGATTGACGGTGGATGAGGGCAGAAAGTTGTAACAATAACAATTCATCTTTGGCGAGACGGCGGCGGGCTGATTCGGTTTGGTCAAGACTTTGGGGAAAATGGATGTTTTTTAGCGACTGGATATCGAATGGAGAAAAATCGGTAAGAGTAGTTAAAATGGGAAATATTTTGGCGCGGAGCCATTTAGAACTCACTCCGGCCGTTTCGGGATAAATGGGAACGATTCGACCCATATGAATCAAATTGTTCCCTATTTCGTATTCGGGGGAAACAAGTGTCTTTTTGGGTCCGAAAAATTCGACTTTTCCATAAAGCGTTACCGAATCCCCTGCTTTTAACGTCCTGGTTAAATATGTCTGGTTAAACCAAATAACGTCTATAGACCCGGAATCATCGGAGACAATGGCTTTTTGGATGAATTTGCGGCCTTTGGTGAAGTCGTTTTTGATACTTTCGATTTTTCCGATTATAGTAACTGTTTCGCCGGGCTGAATTTGGGAGATTGAGGAAATTTTGGATCGGTCTTCGTAGCGGAAGGGAATATGATAGAGGAGATCAAAAACTGATTTGATGCCCAGTTTCTCCAGCTTTTTGGCCATAATTGATCCGATGCCGGGGAGAGTGGTGATGGGAGATGATAAGTCCATAAGTGTTCTTGTACCTCACCCCCAACCCCTCTCCTAATCTAGGAGAGGGGCGGAAGTATGTATTGCAATTATAGCCTTAATTTCGGCAAGCACCTTTTCTATGTTGTTTGCAATTTCATAGTTCCAGAATCTGATCTCGTTTATTCCGTATGCATTTAGGAGCTTGGTTCTATATTTATCGTATTCTTGTTTGTTGGCGTGATTTTGACCATCCAATTCTATTGCTAACTTTAAACTTGGGCAGTAAAAATCAACGACGTAATTTACGATGCTGTACTGGCGTTTAAATCTGTTACCAAGTTTGCCGTTTCTTATTCTTTCCCAAAGAATCTTTTCCTCTTCAGTTTCTTTTCCTCGAAGATTTCTTCTCCTCCACTCCATTTTGGGAGAATTGAAAATGAATTGTCTCACCGATTGATTTTACCTCAACCCTTTCGTTCCCCTCTCCTAATTTAGGAGAGGGGCGGGGGGTGAGGTATTTTCAAATTGACTCAACAATGTTCAACTTGTCATCAAACTTATGGTAAGTGAAAATTACTTCGTCAGACGAAGAGCTTTGAACAATTCCAATATGCCTTTTGAGATCGGGGTATAGTTTTGGATCTTTTAACGCCTCGGTTAAAGGCATCCATATTGGTTTGCCCTCTTCCGATTCGATTAGGTCACCGGAGAATTGATCTGACGAAAAAATGAAAACGAGATAGATTTTTGACTTGTATTCATGCAAATGAGTGGCAATTACTTTTAACTTGGGGTTGACTGCTTTAATACCCGTTTCTTCGAGGGTTTCCCTGATGGCTGTTTGAGCAGGAGTTTCGTCTTTTTCTTGTTTTCCTCCGGGAAGCATGTACCAACCTGGGAAGTGTTCTGCACTATCACTCCTTTTTATTAATAAAACCTGCCCCCCTTTTAGTACAAGAAGGTTTGTAGTAGATACAGTGGCAAGGCTATCTGAAAACATAGGGAAGGATCGATGTTGCGAGGAGGGCGAGGGTGGAAATGACGACGATGATGCCCCAGAGACGGCGTTGTTTGCGGGAGAGGATCATATTGAGTATGATTGTACAGCAATGCGGGTGAAAAAAGCATGGGTGGCGAGTATAGCGACGGCGGGGTTTGTGACGGTGGTCGGGGGGATCGTAGTGCTTGTGGGAGGGTTGGCCTGGGTAGCTAAAGATTTGCCCAGCCCGGACAGGATTGTGAGGAGAGAGGGATTTTCGACGAAAATATATGATCGGAATGAGAAACTGTTATACGATGTTTATGCTGATCAAAGGAGGACGCCGGTCGAGTTGGATCAGGTTCCGTTGATCTTGCGGCAGGCGACGATTGCGATTGAGGACAAAAATTTTTATAAACACCAGGGGTTTGACCCGCTGGGGATTTTTCGGGCGCTATTTAGGACGGTGGTCAACAGAAGGTTGGAAGGAGGATCGACATTGACCCAGCAGCTGGTGAAAAACGTGCTGTTGACTTCGCAGCGGACGCTGTCGCGCAAAGTTAAGGAGTTTATTTTGACCCTTCAGGTGGAGCAAAAATATAAAAAGGACCAGATTTTACAAATGTATTTGAATGAAGCGCCGTATGGCGGAACCGCCTGGGGAGTGGAGGCGGCTTCGGAAATGTATTTTGGGAAGCCGGTAGGTGAGGTGAATTTACCGGAAGCGGCGATTCTGGCCGGACTGCCACAATTGCCGTCGGTTTATTCACCGTATGTGGGGAACGCGTATGTAGGGCGGGCGGAGAGCGTGCTGCGGCGGATGAGGGAGGACGGGTACATATCTAAAAACGAGGAGGAGGTGGCCAGGGCGACTTTGTCCAAGGTGGAAATTTCTACCCAATCGGGGCTGCTAAAAGCGCCGCATTTTGTGTTTTACGTGCGCAATCAACTGATAGAAAGGTACGGGGAGAGAGCGGTGGAACAGGGCGGGCTGCGGGTGACTACTACGCTCGACTTGGATTTGCAGGAAGCTGCCCAAAAGGTGGTAAGTGAAGAAATTTCGAAAGTTAAACATCTCAAGATTACAAACGGTGCTGCTGTGGTGGAAGATGTAAATAATGGACAGATATTGGCTATGGTGGGCAGCCGGGGGTGGAGTGACCCGGATTATGACGGTAAATATAATGTGACGACAGCGTTGCGACAGCCGGGGTCGGCTATCAAACCGGTGGTGTATGTGACGGGATTGCGCAAAGGCTTTACTGCGGCGACACTTTTAATGGATACCAAAACGGTTTTCCCCGGTGGGGATAAGCCAGAGTATATACCGGAGAATTATGACGGGAAGTACCATGGACCCATATTGGTCCGGGAAGCGTTGGGGAATTCTATTAACGTGCCCGCAGTCAAAATGTTGTCGCTTGTGGGAATAAAAGATATGTTGCAAGTGGGATACGACATGGGACTGACGACACTTAACCCGACGCCGGAACTGCTGAAAAGAGTTGGTTTGTCCATGGCGTTGGGGGGTGGTGAAGTAAGATTGTTGGATATGGTTTCCGCGTATTCGGCGTTTGGAAACGGAGGTAAAAAGGTGGAGTCGGTGGCGATACTTAAAGTCATGGATAGTGGAGGCAAAATATTGGAGGAGTGGAGGGACGGGTCCAAAAACCGGGTTCTTGACTCCAAAGAAGTTTTTATTATTTCTTCGATATTGTCCGATGTGAAAGCCCGGGAGTTGACTTTCGGGACAAGAAGCGCGTTGGTTGTTGAAGGAAGAACGATTGCAGTGAAAACCGGGACAACCAATGACAAACGGGATAATTGGACGGTGGGGTGGACAGCGGGAGGGAGAATTGCCGGAGTGTGGGTGGGAAACAACAATAATTCCTCAATGCTCCAGGTGGCATCGGGAGTAACCGGCGCGGCGCCAATTTGGAGGCGGATTATGCGGGAGGCAATTAAAGATATACCAAACCAGGAGTTTTTGCGGCCGGACGGAATAGTGGAGCTGGAGGTGGATGCGGTTTCGGGGTATCCGGCGCATGACGGATTTTCATCTAAAAAAGAGTATTTTATCGCCGGAACTGAACCAACCGGTGACGATCCGGTACATAAAATGAATAAGGTATGTAAGGGGGAAGGAAAGTTGGCGACGCCGACTGATGTGGGGAGCGGAAATTATGATTCGAAAGAAGCGTTTTATTTTGCGGAGGATGATCCCAAATGGCAGGAGGGTATTAACGCTTGGCTAGGTGAACAGGCAGATGCTAAGTATCATCCGCCGACGGAGTTTTGTTCCGGGTCCAACCCGATGTGGATTGTGATTAATGAGCCGGTGGACAGATCCAGAATTGACAATAATGACGTCAAGTTCAGACTGGATATCCAAGATTCGAACAAAATAACGAAGGTCGAATTTTATATTGATGACGAATTGAGAGAAACCTTGACGAATTCGCCTTGGGAGGTTGTGATTAATATGCCAAATGGATCACACCAGATAGATATTAAGGCTAAAGATGAAAAAGGCTTCGACGGTTCCCGCCGCTTGTTTATCGGTGTAAACCAGGATTACGAGCCCCCTACTCCAGCGCCGTAGTTGATTTATTGTTATATAATGTGGTGAGTGCCATCTGCCAGAGAGTTGGTAGCGTTGAGGTTGTTTGAGAGAAGAGCGCTGAAAAAAGAGCTGCCCTTTGGTGCTGATTGGACCGAAATTTTGGAGAGGTTAATAAAAGAAGAACCAGAATTAGAAGAGGAAATAGGTCCTCACGAAACTCCACTAAGTCAGGCTAGAGTGAAGGCAGAGAGGAAGGTTAAGTTTGGTTTGACAAAGAGATAAGTTTTTTGCGTAGGGGAGCAATATCTTCTGATGAAAGTTGTTTGGAGTCGGAGTGGAAGGAGAGACGGAGGGTGAGTTTGTCGCCGTATTTATCGATCAGATCAATTTGCTTAATTAACGGGCTGATTTTTTTAATTTGATTAATTAAAGTGTCATATTTGGTGTTCAGAGCGACGTTAATATCCTCGATGATGGGAGAAAATTTGGAGATGGGGGTGAATTTACGCAATCCGGTGGCTATTGGCAGAATTTTTGCCAGATTGATTTCACAACTAAGATAAGTTGGGTGGGTTGCGATCTCGAACTGAAAATTCGTACCAAGTTCGGTTTGGAGAGCCTCGATGACACCTTTGAATTTCAGAAAGTCGGAATTGGTCGTGGAGATGACCAAATGAAGTTCTTCAATGGGTAAATCGTTCTTGCGTGGAATATATACATTAGCGATTTCAAACAGATTTAGTTCTTTGACCCGGCCGAGATTTTCCGAAATAACCTGGGAGTGCGAAAGCGAGGTGCGTAAATACGACCATTCGGATAACAGAGGGTTTTTGAGTTTGAGGCCGGTATCAATGGGCGTTAGAGAGTAGGTGTAGGTTTCGGTAAAGCCCCAATACTTGAGGGAGGATTTTATTCTTGATACCCAATAAAACTCTGATTCATTGGAGCGATTAGTGGGTAAATCGCCGGACATGAGTTGAGAAGGTAGATTGTGGTAGCCGTAAATCCGGGCGACTTCTTCGACAATATCTTCAGGAATCATAATATCGTTTTTTCTCCACCATGGAACCTGGGGAGTAAATCCAAGGCTGGACAGGATAGTGTTAATTTCGTTAACTGTTAGATTTATACCGAGGCGGGAATTGATAAAATCGGGCGAAGCAGTTACGGTTTTTGAATGCGGTTTTTCATTAAGTATGTCGATGGTGATGGGTTCAGGTTGACCGCCTGTGAGTTGTTTGAACAATTGGATTGATTTCTCCATTGTTGGCAGGACGCTCTCGATGGGCAGGTCTTTTTCAAACAGAACAGCGGCGTTAGTACGGTGGGCCAGAGACATGGAGGTCCTTCTGATATGAACCGGTTCGTATGTTTGGACGAAGAGAAGGACGTTTTTGGTATGCTCGTCAACAGCAGAATTGAGTCCGCCCATAATACCGCACATGTCTATAAGTTTTTTGCTACCATCTTCGATTACGATATCTCCCCCGGGAAGTTTGTGAGTTTTGGTATCTAAAGTTGTGAGCAACTCCCCTGCCCTGCTTTCGCGTAAAACCATAGTATGACTTGCAATTTTGTCGTAATCAAAAGTGTGAATAGGCTGACCCAGCTCGTGCATTAGAAGATTACTGATATCGATAACGTTATTTAACCCGCGCATGCCGACTAGCTCAAGTTTTTTAACGAGCCAATCAGGAGAAGATTTAATAGAAACATTTTTTATTAAAATGGCAGAAAATCTTTGACATAGATTCGGATCGACCTTTACAGTTAAGTAATTAACCGAATTTGCAGTTTTGAAAGATAGTTTTGTAATAAAAGGATCAGACAGAAGTTTTGTCTGGAAATTGAATCTAGGTAAAATGGCTACTGCCTCACGGGCAATGCCGTAAACAGACATCATATCCACTCTATTCGTAGTGACTTCAATGTCATATATAAATTCGGTTCCCCGTTGATGCAATCTTTCGACTGATGGACCGCATAGAGATAAGGCCTTTTGGATGTCTTTGGGTTTAGCATCCGTTTGCAGATACTCTCTAAGCCAGGAATCGGGAATTAAAATTTGCATATTTAAAATTGGTTTAAAAATCTAATATCATTGCTATATAACAATCGTAAATCGGGGATTTTGAGGCCGGATTTCATCATATAGGTGCGTTCGACGCCCCAACCGAAGGCAAAACCGGTGTATCTTTTTGGGTCTATTTTGCCGGATCTTAAGACGTTGGGGTGGACCATACCTGCTCCGCCCAATTCCAGCCAGCCTTCTTTACATAACTTACATCCCTTTCCTAGACAAATATCACATGTCACGTCGACTTCAAAAGACGGCTCGGTGAATTGGAAGTGATTGGGACGAAGACGAGATTTTCTTTCGAGTCCGAAGAAGTGCGTGACGAAATAGTTGATTGTGCCCTTGAGATGAGTAATGTTGATGCCCTCGTCTACGACTAACCCCTCAAATTGATGGAACATGGGGGTGTGAGAGACGTCTGATTGACGTCGGTAGCATTTGGCGATGTTGATCATGCGGATTGGTGGTTGGCCTAACCGTTCCATCTCTCGAACTTGGCCGTTTGAGGTGTGCGGAGTTAAAACAATTTTGCCTAATTTGGGATGTTCAGGAGCGTCGACGAAAAAAGTTTCCCAGTCATCACGGGCAGGATGGCTCTTGGGCATATTAAGAGATTCAAAAGCGTACCAGTCCCAATCAACTTCGGGATACCTGACTCGTATAAAGCCGATTTTTTCAAAGATTGATGAGATTTCATCGATAGCCCGGGTTACCGGGTGAAGATGGCCGAGCGGCGGTCGTATTCCGGGCAGGGATGAATCAAAATTTTGGGATTTGGGGATTGAGGCTTGGGAATTGGAGGCCAGAGCGTCCGCGATGGCCGATTTGATTTCGTTGAAGAGCTGGCCGGTTTCGGATTTTAGATCATTTGGCAAAAGGGGGAGCTCTTTGGCAAATTGGTTAAGGACGCCGGATTTTCCCAAATAGTGGGCGCGCAGGTGCTCGAGTTCTTCGGGATCGGTGGCCGAAATAATCTGGGCCAGCGCCTCGTTTTTGAGGTTGAGAAGTTTCTCGCGCATCAGAAGATTATATCGCTTTTTTGGCTTGGGCAACTATGTCTTGGAAAGTTTTGGGCTCTCGGACTGCCAGGTCGGCGAGGATTTTGCGGTCAAGATCAATTTTGGCTTTTTTGAGGGCGGGGATAAATACCGAGTATTTGATGCCCAACGGGTGGAGAGCGGCGTTGAGGCGGACGATCCAGGTGCGGCGCATATCCCGGGCGCGTTTGTGGCGGCCGGCGAAGGCATATTGACCGGCATGGAGAACCGATTCTTTGGCCGTTTTGTACAGCCGGTGTTTGGACAAGCGATAGCCTTTGGCCGCTTTCAAGATTTTATTATGTCTTTGGCGTCTGGGTGATTTGACTCTCATGCTATTGCAATAAGGCGTTTAACTCTGCGGGCGAGGGGGCCGGAGACTTCCTGATGGCTGCGGAATTGGCGCCTTTGGGCGGCGGATTTTTTGCGGCGCAAATGGCGGCCAAAAGCTACCCGACGCATTACTTTGCCGGAGGCGGTGATTTTGAATCTCTTGGCAGCTGATTTGTTGGTTTTTTGTTTCACGGCGTTATTTCTTTTTAGTAGGTGTCAATGTTGCTAAGTACTGGCGGCCGATCCACTTGCCGGGCTGGTCAATAGTGGCCACATCTACCAGAGCCGTTGTAGCCCGATCCATCATCTGCGGACCGAACTCTTTGTGGGTCAATTGGCGGCCGACGAACTTGACGGTGACGCGTAGTTTGTGGCCTTCTTCCAGAAAGCCCCGGCCGCGGTTTATTTTGACCTGGAAATCGTTTTGAGCCATAAATGGCGTCATTCGGATTTCCTTGAGCTCGACCTTTTTTTGAGAAGCCTTGTCCTGGCGGTCTTTTTTTGCCTGTTGATAAAGTAGTTTTTTATAGTCGATAAGCTTGACTACTGGCGGAACTGCGTTGGGAGCTATTTCAACTGCGTCAACTCCGGCGACTTTGGCTTGGGAAAGTGCTTCTTCTTTTGAGACTACACCTATCTGTGTGCCGTCTTCGCGCAACAGACGAACCTCAATGGCTGCGATTTGGTTATTGATGCGGTATTGTTGGCTCACTAGGTAGTTTTGATTATATCAATCTTACCTTCTAAAAACAACGGTGCGTGTTTTCAAGAACTCTGTATCAAAGGTTTCAATAAATCCCAATCTTCCAATTAGTGCAGGAACTTCGTCATTGTCAAAAAAGGCCAGGGGTACATTTTTCTCTTCTGAACCAATTAGAACTTTTATGGGGTTTTTATATAGAAATATTGTTTGATTTCCCCCTACTCCTGAAGTAACGCTTTTTACACAATCATTTTCTAAATCAATGCGTAAATCGTAGGCAAAATGATTCGGAAAGATGGAAAAGTCCGCACCAGTATCTACGATAGCTATCACCTTTGTCCATGTTTCAGATTTTGGGGATTTGACTGATATTTTTGCTATTGGGCGGTATATCTTTCCGAAATATGATTGACCTTCGTATTCGTATTCGAACTTTACATCCATAATATTAATGTTCTTGCCTTGGGGAGGTAGGCAACTTCGGGGATTTCGTTGGGGTATTTTATCCTGACTTTGTCAATGATTTGAGACACGCCTGGTCCGGTTTTGGCAGTGAATATTTTATTTGCTATTAGGACGACATGTTTTCCACGGTATCTAGGATTGCTGAAGATATCGTGCATTGTAATTCTTCTTTTTGAAGCCATGAAATTAGTATAACATCAGTAGGCAACTACTAACGTATCTCCTAACTAGGCGTTGGGAGTATTAGTTGAAGTATTTGCGCGAGCGGAGATCTCGTGCGATATTTGAGAAATGAATTCAGAAACAGGTTGAGAATTGGATTCTTTGGTACCGCGGCGGCGGACGGAAACGGAGTCAGATGCGGCTTCGCGGTCGCCGACGACGAGAATATACGGGACTTTTTGCATTTCAGCATCCCTGACTCTGGCATTTAGGGGTTCTGATTTTTCATTTAATTCGACTCTGATATTGGCGGATTTGAGTTGTGATTCGACTTTTTTGGCATAATCCAAATGTTTGTCGGAAATAGGCAAAACTACAACCTGGACCGGGGATAGCCAGGTGGGGAATGCGCCTCCGAAATGTTCGATAAGAATTCCAATAAACCGTTCGAGTGATCCATAAACTACTCTGTGAATAGCTATCGGAGTTTGGGGTTGTCCATTATTGTCTGTATATTGTAATTTGAAGCGACGAGGTTGTTGAAAATCTAGTTGAACTGTTCCCATTTGCCAGCTGCGGCCGAGGGCGTCTTTCATTAGAATGTCTACTTTTGGGCCATAGAAAGCTCCGTCGCCTTCAAGTATAGAATAATCGACCTCACTGTGTTCGAGAATTGTCTTGAGTGTTGATTCGGCTTTGTTCCAGGTCTCTATGTCGCCCATGAAATTGTCCGGGTTTCGGGTTCCCAATCTGAATGCGTATTCCATTCCGAAAATTGAATAAAATCTTTTGACTATTTCGAATACTTCTTTATATTCGGGCTCGACTTGATCTTCTGAAACATAAATATGGGCGTCGTCTTGACGAAACTCTCTGACTCGAAGAAGTCCGTTTAGGGTGCCTGATCTTTCATAACGATGAAGAGTATCTGTGTCGGAAAGCCGGAGTGGCAAGTCCCGATAACTTCTGGTTTTGGAGCCAAAAACTATATGAGCATTGGGACAGTTCATGGCCTTGACGCCATATTCTCCCTCATCAGCTGTTTTGGCTACAAACATGTCTTCCCAGTAGTGATCGTAATGGCCGGAAGTGATATATAACTCTTTTTTGTTGAGAATCGGGGAAACGATTTCCTGGTAGCCTTTTTTGGAGTGTTCTTCTCGCCAGAACTTGATTAATTCGTTGTAAAGAATAACTCCTTTTGGAAGCCAATAAGGCATACCGGGAGCGGTTTCGTGGAACATAAACAGTTCCAGAGAGGGTCCAAGTTTTTTGTGGTCGCGTTTTTTGGCTTCTTCCTGCTGCCAGAGATATTTGTCCAGTTCTCCTTGAGTTGGCCAGCAAGTACCGTAAATTCTGGTGAGCATTTTGTTTTTTTCGTCCCCGCGCCAGTAGGCACCGGCGATGGACAGCAATTTGAAATGTTTGAGTTCTTTATCCGGATGCTCAACGTGGCCGCCGCGGCACAAGTCAACAAATTCACCTGATTTGTAGAGAGTTAAGTCTTGGTCTTTGTATTCTTCAATAAGCTCAAGTTTGTAGGGATTATGGCTGAATTGTTTGATGGCTTGGTCGTTATCGATTCCGATGCGTTCAAAACCGATCCATGATTTGGCAATTTCGTGCATTTTTGCTTCGATTGCCGGAAGATCGGAATCGGAGATTTTTAAATTATCAAAGTCGTAATAGAAACCGTTTTCAATTGCGGGACCGATGGTTCGCAGGGCTTTGGGATACAAGTCCATGACAGCCGCTGCCAATAAGTGGGCGCAACTGTGTCGAAGATCGTCTAAATTTTGGTCCATTATTAAACTCCTTGGTTGCGCAATCCCCCAAGTACCATAGGAAGTTTGAACAATTGCCGTCGGAAAGGGTCGAGACTGAAACCAAGAGATTCTAGTGTGGTGGCACCTAGAAGATTACTGTCTCCTTTTTTGCCAAAGATGACCGGGGCGTAACTAACTTCGTCTTTATATTTGTAAACTAGCCCACCCTTCTTTCTTTTGATTACCGTGCCATCGGCCAAAATAAACTCTTCTTCTGATCCCGGTTCCACTCCAAGTGATTTGAGGACTTGTTCATCAAGAACAGAGTAAATAGTTCCTGAATCTACTAAAAACTCTACTGTCGAGTGTTTGGACTCGTCTTTGGGGTTGGCTACTATGAGTTTCAGATTAGTAAGGCCCATGTGTTTATTCTATCATAGACTGAAAGGTGTCCTTGAGTGGACGACGTTGGGATTGAACCAACGGCCTCTTCGATGTCAACGAAGCGCTCTACCACTGAGCTAGTCGTCCGTGCCTCGATTATACCTCACAATTTTGCGCGGTTACTTGCGCGATATCGGCGTGATAGAATGAAGATATGTTTGTCCCAAACTACCGGATTACGGATAAGATGACCAGGTGGCTGTCGGATATTGCCGAGATACGGGCGATGGTAGAGTCGTCTAAGTTGCTGCCAGCGAGGGAGGCATTTTTGCGGCGGGCGGCGATTATTAAGATGGCCCATACGTCGACCTCTATTGAGGGGAATATGTTGGAGGAGTTCCAGGTAAAACAGCTGGCGGAGGGGGGGAAAGTAAAAGCGGAGTCGGATCAAATTAAAGAGGTCGAAAATTATTTGGCAGGATTGGCGAAAATTGATCGATTGGCTGGAGAGAAAAAGAGTTTTGGAGTTGAAGAGGTACTGGAGATTCATGAGACGGTGGTGGATGGACTGGTTAATCCGGAAAAGTCCGGAAAGTTCCGGCCGGGGCTGGTGTTTATTGTCAATGTCTTACCTAAGGGGGATGAAGAATTGGCATACACTCCCCCGCCTTATTCCAAAGTGCCGGAGCTAGTCGAAGAGCTGCTGGATTGGTTGCGCCGGCCGGGGGAAATCCACCCCGTAATCCGGGCCGGGTTGTTTCATTATCAATTTGAAACTATTCACCCATTTACCGATGGCAATGGGAGGGCGGGCCGATTGCTAACATTGCTGCATTTGTATCAATCCGGATGGGACTATAAAAAAGTATTGGTATTGGAGGATTTTTATAACCGGGACAGAAAAAGGTATTATAAACAGCTGCAGACCGGGGACACGTATGCGGCCAGGCAGGGGGTAGATCTGACTGATTGGCTGGAGTATTTCGTGGAGGGATTTTGGGATGAGGTATTGCGGGTGAAAGAGCAAATTTTGACATTGCAGGCTGTGGGTGAGCGGGGTATAACTCAACAAATATTAGATGAAGATGAGTTGAAAATGATTGATTTTGTAGTTACAGTGGGAAAGATTACATCTTCGGATGTGGTTGACATCTTGCGAGTGCCCAAAAGAACTGCCCAGTCAAAATTAAAGCGATTAGAAGATATAAAAGTATTGAAGAAGCAAGGAGCGGGTCCTTCTACGTATTACGTCGTACCCCACGTTGCGTGATACATTGCCCTCCCCACCTTGCCGTTCGCCTTTACAGATCTATTCGATCACGGCTCACGGAGCGGTGTCGGGAGGACGGGTGTCGATGACGCGAACGGCAATATCTTTCCTGACTTAGGACATTTAGTGTCCCAGAAGTCTTAACACCTCGATTTTGTCTTTTAATGCCAGATCTTCGATCGTTGTCTCAGTGTAAGCCGTTTCTCCAGTTTGAGTGTTGGTAATTTTGTGGGTCAGGACCTTTCCGGCCAGCTTTAATACTCTCTGGATACTCATGCCGGTGTTAATTTCTATGTACTTGGAGATGGCTAGTCCGGCGAAAACGATGATCAAATGGGCTTTTATGGTTTCATCTAAACGGTGGAATATCGGCCTGGCTTCCAGGTCGGACTTGGTGATCCTGAACGATTTTTCAATTCTCCACAGATCGTGGTAGCGGTTGATGACTATGGTTTGGGAAAGAGAAGTGTTGGTCAAATATCCTTTTATGCCTTCCAGTTTCTCGGCTTTGGCAACCAGGCCGGAGTTGAGGGAGTATTTTTGCCCGGTAGTAGCCACAAACCGGTAACGGCCGGTAAGCTTGGAGGGAGCCAAGACCGCGGCTTGAGCCCGAGCAATCTGGCGTAGCCTATCAGATTTGTCCTGGGTCGCCCTGGAGTCCAGATACTGGCAAACCAACCGCTGATCGCGGTAGATAACCGTAGTGGTTTTGCCGTACT
>VMGA01000047.1 GCA_007376345.1 Microgenomates group bacterium Gr01-1014_16
GCGGATTTTGCCGGTAACGGGAGTGCGGCACAAAGTGGGGCGGGGAGAGACGATATATTCAATTGCCAAAAAATATAATGCCAACTCCCAGGCGATCGTCGACTTTCCGTTTAATACGTTTGCGGATAACGAGACGTTTACACTGACAGTCGGCCAGGAGTTGATCGTGCCGGACGGGGAGAAGCCGGTTGAAGTGCGGTGGTCGCCGACTAGATACGCGGTTCAACGGACGCCGAGTGCCGGAGCGGTAACTGCCGCCGGCCAGTTTGTGTGGCCGATAGGGGGGACGATTACCCAGCGGTTTGCCTGGTACCATCGGGGATTGGATATTGCCACCGGCCAGGGGACGCCGGTTCTGGCGGCCGATTCAGGGAGAGTAACAGTGGCCGGCTGGCCGGATAACGGAGGCTATGGAATGCGGGTGGAAATAGACCACGGCAACGGATATGTGACCCGGTACGCGCATTTGTCCCGGGCGGATGTGGTCGTCGGGCAGACCGTTAGCCGGGGAAACGTCATCGGGTTGGAGGGATCCACCGGTCGGTCCACCGGGCCGCATTTGCATTTTGAAATAATCCGGGGGGGCGTCCACCTAAATCCACTGGAATTCTTGAGGTAAAAACTGTATAATTTGAGGGTGGAAAGTAAACTGCCGGAGTTTTTGAGACCTTATTTTTGGGATGTGAAGTTTGAGGAATTAAATGTGAGCGAGCATTGGTATTTGGTATTGAAGAGAGTTTTAGATATTTGGATGTAATGACAGCTAATTTTTGGGCGGATGTGCTGGGGTTAGACAAAAATGAGGTACCATGTTTAAACAAGCCATTCTCCCCGATACACTTCGGGCTATACAGCTAGCGGCTAAAGTCCCAATTGTCCAAAGGGCGTATTTAGCGGGCGGGACGGCTTTGGCATTACGACTTGGACATCGGATTTCGGTTGATTTAGATTTTTTTACGCAGGAGGAATTTGATGAACAGTTGGTGCTGGCGGATTTGAGAAAATATGGGTTGGAGAAAGAGGCTACAGCTTGGATGACGGTGAAGGGAAAGTTTGGGGAAACCGATATTAGTTTGTTTTGGTACAAATATCCGATACTGGATGTGATGGATAAGTTTGAGGGGTTGAATATTCTGGGAAAAAGAGATGTTGCGGCGATGAAAATAAACGCGTTATACGATAGGGGGACGGGGAGAGATTTCGCGGATATTTACTTTCTAGCGAAAGAATTTTCTTTTGAGGAGATGATGGATTTTTATGACCGAAAATACGGCAACTTGGAAGATAGAAAATATTCCATTCTACGGAGCTTGGACTCTTTTGAAGAGGCGGAAGCAGAGAAAAAGGAACCCCAGATGCTTATGGATTATGATTGGGAAGAGGCAAAAAAGTTTTTTCGAGCGGAGGCCATGAGACTGGCGAAGAGCCTGTAGTTTCGATATTTGCTGATGTTGGGGTATAATCAAAACATGACTCAAGAGGAAGTGGTGGCTTTTTGGAAAAAAGCCTCCGACAAAGACTGGGATTTTGCGATGGAACTGTATGTTGGTGGAAAAAGATATGATTACGCCTTGTTTTTTGTCCATTTATCACTCGAAAAATTACTTAAAGCCATTCATTATCATCGTAAAGACAGTCATCCGCTAGCAATTCATGATCTGGCGGAGTTGGCCAGGAGAGCAGGTTTGGAGATTGATCAAGAATTTGAAAAAAGACTAAAAGAAATAACTACTTTCAATATTGCGGCAAGATACGATAGTTACAAACTATCTTTTTACAACAAAGCTAAGAAGCCATACGCAGATACTTGGATAAATATTGCAAAGGAGGTTAGAAAAATATGTCTCAAGACGCTGTCTTAAAAGTTGCCAAAAACTATATTGTTGCGGTTAAACAGCAAGGAATACCCGTGTCAAGCGCCTATTTATTTGGATCATATGCCAGACACAAAGCGCGTGAGGGGAGTGATATAGATATTTGTGTAATTTCGCCTGCTTTGGGAAAAGACGTGATTGATGAAATGATGATGTTGGGAAAGATTACTCTGCAAGTAGACGCTCGGATAGAACCTCATCCCATGAGCCCCACTGATTTTGTGGAGAAATATAATCATTTGGCTTATGAGGTGAAAACATACGGTATTCAGATAATGTAGTCTTTGAAGAGCCTGTAGTTTACAAAGTTGATTAGGTGTAGTATAATCCGGGGAGTGTTGAGAGGAGACATGCGAAGGTTACTTGAGTTTGACTCGATTTCGGCTTTGGCCGGATGAATTTCTGCCCCGCCCACCGGCGGGGTTTTTTTATGTATGAAAAAGGGTAGTGTGGAGAATCCGGTATGGCGCGTGTTTAGTCCGATTTTGGCTGTGGCAATCCTAGCCTCTGCTTGTAGTAAAGAGGTTAGTACTCCAAATAACGATAGCATGCTTGTGGACGGAAAGAATCTGTATGCCACAGTGGTTGATTTGGCAGCGGAAAATGATGTGGATGTGCACGTACTTCCAAATTCCCAAATCTTTGAAATCAGATCAGGTAGTTATACTAGGGTGGAGTACGTTGAGATTGAGTCTTTCAATCCTGATGGAAAGCCCGATCCGGTTGCCGCGTTCAGATTCCATAGCGCGATAGGCGGGAATGAGGATGTCTTTATGTATTTCTCTAATGATGGAGCGGGTGGGGTTTATGGTTATGAGTTGGAGATAAACGAGGGAAAGTTTGAGCCGAAAGTGGATGTTGCCGGCCAGCCTATTAAAGCCGCCAAAGTGGAATTTGATGACAGCGGTGACTTTTCGGCGTTGATATTAAAGGCGCCTGACGGGTTGTCTGAGATAAAAATAGATGTGAAGGGACTGGGTATTTTTGACGTAGCATTCGGGGTTGGAGAGGCGCAGGCGGCGGATGAGGCGACTTCGACGCCGGAGCCTGCTACGTTGGCACCCACTGAAAAACCGACTGAAAGACCTGCGCCGACCAATACTTCCGAGCCGACGAAGATGCCGGAGTGGCAGGGGTGGGGAGCAATCCCACAACCGGTGGAAGTAGTATCGGAAGGTATTGATTTGAAATTATCCGCGCAGGCGGACGGGGAAGCGATATTGAAAGAGGTGTTGGCAGCCCAGATAAATGACGTTAAGGAATATATTAAGGAAGAACGACCGGAGATTTGGGGAAAACTGGGAACACAGTTGGAAGGTGTGACTACCTCCTCGAAATTTGGGGATAGACTGAAGGCTCTTGAGCTAGTGCTGGCGGAAACGGGGGGAATTATTAAGATCCAGCCAAAAATCGGGTCAAATGCGTATCAACGGATTGAAGTGAATGCAAACAAAGGAGTGGGCTTTAAAGTGATTAAGACAACGGTGATGCCCGAGGATTATTTTCCTCTTTCGGGTGGAGTGTGGGCACTAGCGTTTCAAATAGAAACCAAGGATGCTAGACTGGTTTATTCGCTGGCTTTTAACAAAGACAGTCCCGATTGGCGTGCCGCAGTTGACTTTTTGGGGAGTAGAGGTACGACTGAAGTGGAGATCTGTGCTTATAAATTGGCGGGTCTGGTTTCTGGGGATGTTACGGGAATGGGGGTGAAAAACCCGTTCACACCAGGCATATCGCCGGTGATAGAGTTTGGGGAGTTTATCAGGGGCTATGGGCAAGATTCACATACACTTGATTCTGGTACGGAAATCTATTGGGCATTTTTAGAAGAAAGGTAAATTGACATAGGCTCCGGTCTGTTTTAGAGTGGATGTATGGGAGAAGCGAAGCGGAAAGTGACGATGGGGCTTTTGATAATGCTGGTTGCGGTGTTTCTGGCAGGATTGGGACTGGGTTTTAGGTACACCCGATGCAAGTATTTGACAATATGTGTTGAGTCTGGAGAGTTTATTATCAACGGCTTGAAATACAGCGTAGACCAGGGGAAGCTGGATCGGTTTGTGGCGGAATACAAACCAAAGGGCGATGGACGGGTGAGGACTGTTAATGTGTGGAAGGGTAACGGTGAATACAGTGAGGTGCCCAACTTGCCGATGGTAGTTGAAGTGGTTTCGGGGACGGCAGGTAAAACGGCGTATCTGTTATCCAGAGATCCAACGGGGCAGGGAGATAAAGTGCGGGCGATATCTTTTTCCGGAGAAGCTAAAGACGGCAAAGTGTACTTGAGGCTAAATGTTAACCCCGAAACCGAATGGCAAATTTCGCCGGAGGCGGTAGAGAAATCCCTGGCGTTTGCTTTTTATTGGTCGCTTAACGCTTTTGGGGATCAGTCTTTGGAAGCCGTGAAGTTTCCGGTATTGAAAATATGATGGAAAAGTTGATAGCGGGGATTATTTTGGTTTTTTTGGTTTTGGCAGGCGGGGGGGGTGAAGTTAAAGCAACGTGCGGCGTACCCGGATCTTGCTGTGATACTATTGAGTGTTGTTATCCGTCTGCAGTTACCGGACTGTGTGACGGGCTGAGTTTTCCGGGCAACAGTTGTACCGCATCATGTACCGTGCCGGGTAATCCTTGTCCGGCTGGATCTGAAAAAATAGGTGGGTCGTGCGCGTGGGAGCCGGCGGTGGGGCCGACGAGTACGCCGGGGCCGACGCCACCGGGGCCGACGAGCCCTCCTTCGGGGTCCTGTGGAAATTGCGACGGGTGTCATCCGAGCTCGTACACGTGCAGCGGTGGATATCCTAATGACGGCGGGCAGTCGTCTTGCGCGGTCGGCGAACACACTTGTTGCCAACCGGCTTGTCCGGGAGGTGGGGGATCGGGGAGTAATATGACACTGTCTGTGCAGACTCCAGTAGTGTGTGGAGGATCGGCTAATTTGACTGTTACAAATTCTAGCGGACCATGTGACACACAAACAATAAATTATGCAGATAATGTATTTTCAATCCTAGCCTGGGTGGGGTGTCCGTCGGGTTCTTATGGGTGGGCAAACCAGCGACCTATATTTGATGCCACTGGAGCTAATACTTGGCAATATGGTTATGCTTTTAAATATGATGTTGATGGAAGTTGTCCTGGAGAGCCATTTAACCGGTGTCGTGGGGGAAGTGCGAATACCAGATGGACAGTGTCTCCGGTGGCGCCATCAGGATCAATAGGTTTGACTAGTCCGGCGGATGAGAGCTTTGTAGGGGGAACGAGCGCGTCTTTGGATTGGGATGCGGTTACTAATTTTGGCTGCGGAAGTTCGGCCACTACTTCTTATAGAGTTTTTGTAAACTCATGCAGCCCGGCTCCGGCAGCAAAAACCAACCCGACGACTTTGAGAACGACGGTAAATAGTCCGACGACTGTAGCGACTTTTGCCGGTACCGCGGGGAGTACGTATTGTTGGAAAGTCCGGGCGGATAATAGTTCAAATACGCCGTTATATGAAGGCAGTACTTATATGGATTCGCAGACGTGGAGGTTTACTTTCGGGGCGACGCCGACGCCAGTAGCGACGGCGACACCGACCCCGGCGCCTGGTTGCGCCGTGACGACCAGCCCGGCGGTAGCAAATCTATCGACGGGGGGTACAGCTGTGGTGACGGCGAATGTGAGCTTGTTTAACGGGGCCACTGTGTCCGAAACTCGTTTTGGGTCATATAACACGTCGGTAGCGACAGTGTCGCCCACGATTGTCACGACTTCGCCATACTCGACTACGGTGACGGCCTTGTCCGGGGGGAATACGGCGGTGTGGTCGACAGTGTTTTTGAACGGCGGGTATTGGTGTGATACGCCGGGATCGGCGGATACTGACGTAAATGTGACCGGGCCGAGCCCGACGCCGACGCCAACGCCAACTCTGGCTCCGTGTTCATACGGACCGTACGCTATTCCGGGGAGAATTGAGGCGGAGAATTTCCGGTGCGGGGGTGAGGGTGTGGGTTACCATGACACGGACGTGGCTAATAAC
>VMGA01000001.1 GCA_007376345.1 Microgenomates group bacterium Gr01-1014_16
ATGTGGACGATGCTGGTCACGATCCAGCGGCCTTCGCAATGTGAATGCGACGCTCTACCAACTGAGCTAATCGTCCTCGACCTGATTTATTTGGTTTGATTTTAAATAGTTCGAAAGGACTTTTTTAAGATGGGTTCTGCCCCAGCCTGTTTTGAAAAATTTCTCCCGAGAGGTGGCATCCTGTTGATTAAGATATCCCTCGAGGAAGATTATTTCAAGCGGTCTTCTATACTTGGTGGCCTCGACTTTGCCTTTATTATGATACTCCAACCTTTCTCTTGGATTATTGGAGTACCCTATATAAAGTTTGTTGTCTTTTAGACTTTTTAAGGCGTAAACGAAAAACATAGGTAAATGCGACGCTCTTCACCCGACTAAATTTTTTGCGAGGCAAAAAACTTTGACGGGTAAACCAACTGAGCTAATCGTCCGTGGACAAATTTTAACATAGCTGTGATAATGGAATGATGTTCAGATTAAGGAGGGGAAATATTGCGATTTTGGACGCACTGGAGCCGGTGGTGCTGGCATTTGCCATCTTTATGATGGTGTATCTGTTTTTGTTCCAGCCGCATAAGGTGGACGGGAATTCGATGTACCCTAATTTTCACGACCGGGAGTATATTTTGACGGATAAAATCAGCTACCAAAAGGGCGAGCCGCAGAGGGGCGATGTGGTCGTATTCCACGCGCCGCCGCCGTACACCAGTGATTTTATTAAACGGATAGTGGGCATGCCGGGCGAAACGGTAATGGTCCAATCCGGATTCATATACGTCAACGGGCAGAAATTGATGGAGGTGTATTTGCCGGAAAATTACGTGACTTCAGAAAAGTCGTTTTTGAGAGAGGGGGTGCCTTATAAGATTCCGGAGGGATATTACATGGTGTTTGGGGATAACCGGGGGTACAGTTCGGACTCGCGTGAATGGGGTCCTATTTCGAAAAAAGCGATCGTGGGAAAGGCCATGATCCGGTATTGGCCGATGGACCGGGTTGGATTGATACAACACCAGGAATACGGAATTAAGTGATGGAAGTGATGGCCTTGAAGAGTTTTTGCAAACGCTCTTCTGTGTCTTGTAAATTTCCCTTGAGGACGATAAGGAGACGGGTTTCGGCTCGGGAACGGGAGAGCTTGACCTGGTTTTTGGGCTGGCCGCCCAGAGCGTCTTCAATTTCCTGGCGCATGCGGTCGAGCTCTTCCGATACTTCATGAGCAGGGCGAGATTTTTGGCCGACCGGCTTATCCCCAATGGCGGTGCGCATTTTGCGGGCGAGCTCTTCTGCGCGGCGGACTGAACCTGACTCCCGGAGAATAATTTTGTAAGCTTCGACAATGAGCCGATGATCGTCTATTGCTGCCAGCGCCCGGGCGTGACCCTCGGAAATCAAACCGGTGAGAAGGCCGTCTTTGAGGGCATCGGGGAGAGTCAAAAGACGAATCGAGTTGCTGACATAAGCCGGGCTTTTGCCGATTCTTTGGGAAATCACAGTCGTTGCCAGGCCAAACTCGGAAATGAGGCGGTCAAAGGCCTTGGCTCTGTCGATAGCATTGAGGTCGGAGCGTTGGACATTTTCCACAATGGCCATTTCCAACATGCCCTGGGGAGTGGTTTCTTTGATAATGGTTGGAACGGTTTTAAAACCTGCAAGTTTAGCTGCCCGCCAGCGGCGTTCGCCGGCTATGATTTGGTAACCGGCCGGAGTTTTGGCAATTACCAGGGGTTCTAAGATGCCGTGCTCTTTGATGGAGTCGACCAGATCTACCAGTGATTCAGGACTGATGACGCCGCGGGGTTGAAGCGGATTGGCTTGAAGAGCTTCGATTTCCAAATCGATGATCTGCTGATTCATGCTACTTTATGGCCAATAACTGACGGCCCTGACGTTTTAGAAAGGTTAATATGCCCTCTTTTACGGCATACAGGGTAAAGTCGTTGCCCATTTTGACTCCAATTCCGGGATGAAAGGTGCTACCGCGCTGACGAACCAAAATATTGCCGGGGTAAACTTTTTCCCCGCCAAAAATCTTGACTCCCAGTCTTTTACCTATCCGGTTCCCTTTTTGTCTGGTGGAACCACCAGCTTTCGTGTGGGCTATATTTACAAATTTCTAATTATTCTAATTAACCTAATTATTCTAAAGAATATATTATATTTTCACGAAAATCAAGAGGCGGATTTCACGGGCTTTACTTCGGTGACCTTGAGGCGGTGAAATACAGTCCGGTGACCGATTGTTTTGTGATACCGGCTTTTGGCCTTGTATTTGGAGGTGCGAATCTTGGGACCTTTGACCAGACCCAGATTTTCGACCAATACCTGATAAGCCTCCGGGTAAAGGACCCGATCTACCTGTGGCTTTGGAGCCAAAATTTCGAGACCCGGCTCGACTTGAAATTGTGAGGACCCGATTTTGATTATTGCCTGCATGAGGCTTGATTATACCCGAGAAAAGGTGTTTTGGGAAATGGAATTGATGATACCCAGGTGTATTCCCAGAGACAATAAAGATGAGCCGCCGTAGGACAGAAACGGCAGTGTTATGCCGGTAACCGGAGCCAAGCCCATGTTCATGGCAATGTTAATGAAAGTTTGAAAAGCCATAAGAGCGAGGGATGACAGACAAAAGTATGAAGCTGTAGGATGACCCAGACTTTGAGAAATTTTGTATATTTTCCAAAATAGAATTGAGAATAAAGCTAAGACGGCTACGACCCCGACGAAACCCAGTTCTTCGGCTAAGGAAGCAAAAATAAAATCAGTATGTCTTTCCGGGAGAAACCGGAGTTGGGACTGGGTCCCATGGCCAAGACCACGGCCTAACAGTTGGCCCGAGCCCACAGCAATTTTGGACTGGATAACGTGGTAGCCCTGATCCAGGGGATCCCTGTAGGGATTGATGTAAGTTTGCAACCGCTCCCGTTGATAGGGCCGAAGGAGAAAAATGTAGAAGGGGATGGCGAGGAGGGAAATAAAAATAAGGGACAGAGCCACGGATTTGAGAGAGAAGCGGGAGAGGAGAATGACTAACCAGCCGGAAAAAATGACCAAACTGGTACCCAAGTCAGGCTGGAAAAAAATAATCAGCCAGGGGAGAACAAAAGCGGGAAATAAAAAAACGGGGTTGGCAAAAAAGGTGGAGAAAGTGTTTAACAAAAATGGTTTGACTATCTCTGACGGTTGGAGTGTATATTGGCCTATCTGAAGCCATCTGTTTGCACCACGAGAATCAATTCCAAACAGATACGGAGAAACTAGAAACAATAAGGAAATAATGAATATGGGAAGATGTAATGACTTAAGTATTGAATAATCCAGTTTTGAAAAAAATAAAAAAAACGCAATTGAAATGAAGGTAAATAAAAGTTGGTTTGTAAATAAATCCGGAGTGATGCTGCGTAAAACTAATAGTCCTATTATTGTGAGCAAGAGTGCCGGGAGGGCTAACCACCAGTCGATTTTCATAACAATTCTACTTTGAGCTCCGATCCATACTCGATTTTATCTGCCAAAGTATGACGTTTAAGATCTTCAATAGATACCGGGTGTGATGGTAATACTAAATTTATTTTTTGATCAAGCCTGGCCCCTAATTCTTTGCGCTTGTCCTGGATTTGGCGAATAAGTTCGCGGGTTTGGCCTTCGGCGATTAATAAATCATCTAACTTTAAATCAAGTTCGACTGATAATTCGTCTGATTTTTCAAATATAATGTTTTTAATATTAAGTTCGTCGAGAATTAATTTTTCTAATTGGATATTGGATATTGAATTTTGAACATTGACGGTCAGAGACCTTAAGGGTTGGCGGACTTTGATGCCGGCGGCTTTGCGCGCGGACAAGCCTAATTCAACAATTTTGCGGACGGTTCGCATTTGCCCGATGAGTTTAAAATCGATTTTGCCTACTTTCGGCCAACTGGAAAGGTGGACGGATGTTTCGCCAGTCAGGTTGCGATATATTTCTTCGGATAGATAAGGGGTGAAAGGAGCCAATAAAGAACTCAAAGTGCAAAGTGCAAAGTGCAAAACCGAATAACAAGTTTGTTTGTCCGGCCCGTTTGGAGCTGACGGGCCGACGCGGTCGCGGGAACGGCGGACGTACCAAAGTGACAGGTCATTAACGAAATTTTCGATGGCATGGGAAGCGGTGTAAGCGTCGTATTTATCAAGTGATTTAGTAACGACGGAAATTGTTTGATTTAAGCGAGAAAGAATCCATTGATCCAAGACTGATTTAGGAGAGGAAATTTTGTTGGGAGAATACTTATCTATATTGGAGTAGGTGACGAAGAAGTTGTAAATATTCCAGAGCATGAGGTGGAACTGACGACGAGTATCGTTGGCCAGCTCCCAACCGAACAATAAGTTTTGAGTGGGATTTTGGGTAGCAAAGATCCAACGCATAACGTCTACTCCAGCTTTGTCCGCCCCTTCGTCGAAAGAAATGTAAGTTTTGGGGTTACTTTTGTGCATAATTTCTCCATCCGTCCCGCAGGCTGATGCAAATCCTAGCACGGTTTTCATTGAGTTGGTTTTGGCCAGGACGGTGCTCATGGCGATGAGGGAATAAAACCAGTTTTTGAACTGACCCGGAAACGATTCGGTAATAAAATCGGCCGGGAACCAATCGGGCGGGAGTGTAGAAAACGAAACTATGCCAGCGTCCAGCCAGGGGTTGCCGACGTCAGAAACCCGGCTAACAACGTTTCCACATTGGGAACATTTGGTTTTTACCTCATCGATCCAAGGGCGGTGAGGAGAATTACCATCGAATTTGTCCCACCCGGTAACACATTTGGATTTCAACTCTTCTTTGGAACCAATAACTTCAAAGTGGTGACATGAAGTGCATTCGTAAATCGGCAAGGCCAGGCCCCAATAACGGTTTTTTTTGGAAATAAGCCAGTCATGCATGTTTTTGAGCCAGTCCAGCTCTCGGTCTAACCCAAAAGCCGGCAGCCATTTGATTTTTTTGGCTATCGCCATCATCTGTTTCCTGAGAGACTTACCTGTGTCGTCCGGTTTGTCCATACTGATATACCATTCGTCAGCGACTTTCCAAACCAGTTCGGTTTTACAGCGCCAGCAGGCCGGGTACCTGTGAGTATAATGTTCAGTTTTCAATGTCCAATGTTCAGTTTTGAGATAGTCAAGAATTAGTTCGGGGTGTTTTTTGGCGTTGAGACCGGTGAGATCACCCAGGCCAGGTAAGTAGTCCGCGTTGTCCGCGATTACGGGAACCATAGGTAGATCAAGCTTTTGACCTAGCTTGAAATCTTCTTCTCCGGCGGAGACGGCGGTGTGTACTAAGCCGGTACCTTCCTGGCTATTGATAGGCATTATTTTGGAATCGGTGGCAACCACTGTATGAAAAAGCCTATGAGAGGCTGCTTTTTGAACTGCTTCCAAATTGTCGTATGGACCGGTGTATTTTAGTCCGACTAATTTTTTACCAGAAAGAGTTTTTTGAATAGGAGAAGACGGGAATAACCTGGATGTAGCATCTGAAGCAACCCAACAGTTTTCCACAAGTGAATAATCAAAGGACGGTTCGACAGCCACGGCAATATTGGCCGGAATCGTCCAGGGAGTGGTTGTCCAAACCAGTAAAAATTCGCCCGGATTGTTTACAAGGGGAAACTTGAGATATACTGACTCGTGGATTAATTCCTGATAATCTTCGGTGAGAATCTCGTGTTGTGAAATAGCCGTTTCACAGCGGGGACACCAGGGGACGGAGTCATGGCCTTTGTAAAGCCAACCCCTTTCCCAACAAACTTTGAGGAAATGCCAGATTGCGTAATTATTGGCATCGGACATGGTGTAATACGAGTTTTCCCAGTCCATGAAGTAGCCCAGTCTTTTGGATTGCTCCGCCTGAATGGCGGAGTATTTCATAACCCGGTCTTTGCATTTATTGACGAATTTGTCTACTCCATAGGTTTCAATGTCTTTTTTGGATTTGAAGCCCAAGTCTTTTTCGACTTCGACTTCTACCCAAAGACCTTGACAGTCAAAGCCATTTTGAAAACGTTGTTTATAGCCTTTGAGATTAAAATACCGCTGCCAGAGGTCTTTGTAAGTCCGGCCCCAGGCATGGTGGACACCCATGGGGTTGTTGGCGGTTATCGGGCCGTCCAAAAACGAAAACTTCTTTTTGGAGTTGTCGTTTTTGTGCAAATACTTATCCACTACACCCGACTCATACCACCACTTGAGAATCTCTTTTTCCAAAGCGGGAAAATCAACCTGCGAAGTGATTGGTTTGAAGGCCATTAAATGATTTTACATCAAATCAACGGCCGTGGCGGAGGAAGGCCGGTATGTCGAAGTCGACGGGGGGTTCTTCGGCGTCGGGGGGGACGAATTGGTCGGGAATCTCGGTAGGTGGTTCAGGAGGTGGAACGCTTTTTGGTTTTTCGGAGACAATGCCGGTAGTTATGCCGGACGGGGCGACCGGGCGGGTGCGGGTAACCATATTGACCAGGCGGGAGCGGGTTTCGTCGAAGCCTGTGGCTATAACCGTGATTTTCATCTGGTCGATGAGTTTGCCGTTTAAGGCTGCCCCGAAGATAATGTTGGCATCGGCGTCGGCGGCTTCGGAGATGATCCGGGCGGCTTCGTCCACTTCGGTCATGGTCATATCCGGACCACCTATGATGTTAAACAAAACTCCTTTGGCTCCATCTATGGAAACTTCCAAGAGCGGAGAAGAAATGGCGGCCCGGGCGGCCATTTGGGCCCGATTATCCCCTACCCCGGACCCAATACCCATAAGAGCCGAGCCGGCGTCGCGCATAATGGATTTGACGTCGGCAAAATCGACGTTTATCAGGCCGGGGACGGTAATAATGTCAGAAATGCCCTCGACGCCTTGAGTTAAAACCGAATCGGCCACCCGGAAGGCTTCGAGAAGGGTCATCTTGCGATCGACGACGTCCAGGAGGCGCTGATTGGGGATGACAATTAATGTATCGACTTTGCTCTTGAGGTTTTCGATGCCCTCTTCGGCGTTGACCATCCGGCGGGCGCCTTCAAAAGCAAAGGGTTTGGTAACAATGGCGACTGTTAAGGCTCCGACTTCTTTGGCCACCTCGGCAATAACCGGAGCGGCCCCCGTGCCCGTACCGCCGCCCATGCCGGCAGTAATAAAAACCATATCCGAGTCTATCAAGTACTCTTTAATTTTTTCCCGAGATTCTTCAGCCGCCTGCAATCCAATATCAGGATTACCCCCAGAACCTAATCCTTTGGTCAAATTATCGCCGATTTGGATTTTGACGTTGGCAAGATTGGTGAGAAGAACCTGGGCATCGGTATTGACGGTAATAAAATCCACGCCGGTTATTGTACCGCTTTGAATCATGGAGTTGAGGGCATTGCCGCCTCCGCCACCGACACCTATAACTTTTATTTTGGCAAATCTGCCGACGTCCGGTTTAACTAAAGCCATATAGTAAGGGCAGGAGCTGCGCCGATTGTACCACAAGACCTAGGGCAGTAAAGACCTGAGGAAGGAAACTATTTTGAGTTTGCCGAAATTGGGAAGTGTTGGAAACTTGGATCCCGGCTGATGAACGGGTTCGGAGGATTCGGTCAGGGCATATTTGAGCAACCCGACTGGGGCGGCAAAAGCGGGATTTTCTATGTCATCAATGAGACCGGAAATACCTACAGGAGAAGCGACGCGAACCGGCATACTTAAGACTCTCTTGGCGGAGTCGGAAATGCCAACGGTGAGAGCGCCGCCACCGGTTAAGACCAGCCCGGCCGGAGTCAGACCACCCAAATTAGATTTTTTGATTTCGGCGGTAATCAGCTGAAATATTTCATTGAGCCGGGGTCGGATAATGCCGTCGACTAGAGTTTTGTAGGAAACTGTTTTGAGCTCTTCTGGTAGGTGAAGTGAGGACAGATCAATGTCGTCCTCTTTAGATTTGAGAGTGCTCAAGAAGAGCTTGATTTTTTCGGCACTTTCTAAAGAGATGCGCAAACCGATAGCTAAATCGTTGGTAACGTTTTTGGCGCCGACGGGCAAAACCGAAGAATATGACAGGGCGCCTTCGGTAAACATGGCGATACCGGTCGTCCCCCCGCCGATGTCAATTAAGACGACCCCCAGCTCTTTTTCGGTATCAGAAAGAACAGCCAGCCCTGACGCCAGACCAGTGTATACCAAACCGGCGGTATCGCAACCAACTTCGGAGACACATTTAACCAAATTCTTCAACGAAGTCGACGAGCCGGTAACGATGTGGGTGGTAACTTCAAGCCGGACACCGGTCATGCCGCTGGGATCTTTGACGCCTTCCTGGCTGTCAACATTGTAAGACCTCGGAACAACATGGATGATTTCGGAGGCGGTGGGCAAGGAAATGGCACGGGCTGCTTCTAAAACCCGACGGACATCTTCGGAATTGATTTCACCTTTGGGCTCACTGACAGCAACGACGCCGTGGCTGTTTTGGGAAACAATGTGCGAGCCGCCGACTGAAACCCAGACTTTGGCGATATTAAAGCCGGCCATGCGCTCTGCGGCCTCGACCGATTCGGTAATGGCCACCACGGCTTCTTCGATATTGACTATTTGACCTTTGCGGACGCCTTTAGAGGGGACACTGGCAACGCCGACAATGTGAAGTGAATCGGAGTCGGGATCACGAAGTTGGGCAATAAGAGTAGTAATTTTGGACGTGCCAATATCGAGGGCGGAGATGAGTTTGCCTTTGGCCATGCTAATATGTGACTATACTGCGATTAAAGCGCAAGTCAATCCGGCTGGGTGTCCGGCCGGTGACGCGGCTGCGGTCTAAAATAGCAGTCAGTGAAGAATACCAATTATCGGGCGATTTTTCTATATCTAAAATAACTTCCGACCCTGAGGCGAGATAAATTGTTAGAGTTTTGTTATCAAGTTTTGCTGATGATGCCTGGTTTCCCAGCCGGGAAAAAAAGCGCTGGGTCGGATGAGTAGACGGAACAGCAGTGGCAGCTTGCGAAGGAACAGTGCGATAACGATAGAGCAGGAGAAGGCTAAAGATGGCAATAGGAAGTATGACTTTCCTCATGTAAATTGCTCTTTAATTAATTGAAGTAGGTTTTTTGTTCCGTCGAGCGGTAGGTTTAATGGTACGGGGTGGAGTGCTAATGCCGATTTGATTGAAGAAACGAGGGTTGACGGGGATAATAGGTTCTGGGGCAAAATTATCGCTTGGGACGAAAGCGCTTGGGCGTTTTTGAGTTGTTCGTTGTGTGAGACCCAGGGAATAGGTATAAGAACACATCTCTTGCTTAGAACGCCTAACTCGTAAGTGATGTGGGCTCCGGCTCGGCTGATCACAACGGCTGCCTCTTTGATAGAATTTATGGCTTTGGCTGAATCGTAATCAAATGTTTCATAGTTAGCATGTTTTATGGATCGGGCAATTTTTATGTCCCTGAATCCGGTTTGGTGAATAACTTGATATTTTTTTAACAATTTCGGAAGCGCCGAAAAAACGGCTTTATTAATAACATGAGAACCGTTTTTCCCCCCCGTGATGTAAATGAGGTTTCGGGTTTGGGATTTTGAAGCAGTTATAATCTCCGGCCTAATCGGCAAGCCTGTAACAATCGTTTTGTCTTTGGGATAGTACCGGATACTTTCAGGCCATGATACAGCAATTTTTTTAACAAAATAGGATATGAGTTTATTGGCTAGCCCCGCGACTACGGTTTGTTCATGAGTAATGCTGGGAATTCCTAAAAGCCAACCGGAAATTACGGTGGGGACGGCCAGATAGCCCCCGAAGGAAACGATGCCGTCGGGACGGTGTAGCAGTAACAGTAACAGTGACTGGAGGAAGCCGACGGGGATGAGAATCAATTTCAGTGGATTATAGGTGCGATAGAATTTGCCGGCGTAGAGATTACAAAATTTGAAGCCGGCGGCGGTAACTTCACGATATTCGGCCGAATCGGAAGAATCGCCCCACAGGGAATGGCGATGGCCGAACCAGATAATTTGCCAGTCTTCTTTTTGCAAAGCAATGGCTACTTCCAGGGCGCTAGTGTGATGGCCTCCGGTAAAAACTAGTTTTTTCATGGCGGGAAATACTGATGAGGATACCTGAAGCTAGCAAAAGGACGACCAGGGAAGAACCGCCATATGAAACAAGGGGGAGCGGGACGCCGGTTAAGGGGGTGAGGGCAACTTGGGAGGAAAGGTTGAGAAATGTTTGGATACCGAGCCAAGAGGAGATACCGGCAGCCAGATTGCGGGTAAACGGCGACGGAGCGGCGGCGGAAGCTTGAAACCCGAGATGGATAAGCAGCCAAAAAGCGGATAACACCAGCAGGGTGCCGAGCAAGCCAAATTCTTCCCCGATGACGGCAAAAATCGAGTCGGTGGTGACTTCGGGCAAAAATTCGTATTTTTGACGAGACTGACCCAGCCCGCGGCCGAACAAGCCCCCTGAACCCAAACTAATGAGGGCCTGTCGAACCTGATAGGAAGAACCTAAGGGATCGTGACTGGAATCAAAATAAGTTCTCAAGCGGGCTAATCTATAAGGTGAGATGATTATAAACAGGGTTAGACAGGCAATAGCAAGGGGGACTAGGCCGAAAAAATGGAGCCACCGGCCACCGGCTACGAAATAAACCGCCAGGCCAATGCCAGCGAGAATGAGGGCCGTTCCCAAATCGGGCTGGAACAAAATGAGCCCGACTGGAAGAGCGAGGAGAACAAGAAATTGGAGAAACCGGGAGGCGGGCGGTGCCTTAAGAAAAGCTGACAAATACATGATGAGAGAGAGTTTGGCCAGCTCTGCCGGTTGAAAGGAAAACAAACCAAGATCCAACCAGCGACGGGCACCTAAAAGCTTGAGTCCTATGCCAGGAATGAGAACCACCAGAAGTAGAATTAAACTGGTTATATAAAGGAAAGGAGCCGGTTTTTCCCAATACGATGGGTTGATCTTGGAAACAATGACCAGTCCCACCAGACCGAGCGCGGTCCAGACAGATTGGAGCTTGAGATAAAACCAACGGTCGGAAAAGTCGCGTTGAGCGGTGACGACCGAGGAACTAGCGACCATAATCAGGCCAAAAATGGCTAAGCTGACGATCAGGACTACCAGAAGTCTTACGCTAGCCATAAACCTAATATTGAGAGAATAACTCCGATAAGCCAGGCCCGTTGGACTATTTTTGGTTCCGGCCAACCGCGTATCTGAAGCAGGTGATGCAGCGGCGCAATGTGGAATAACCGACGGTGGAGAAGCCTAAGAGAAAGCGATTGCAGAAGCGAGGATGACAGATCCAGAACAAAAAGTCCGCCGATGACAAAAAGTACGACTGGTTTGCCTAAAAGCAATGAAATAACAGCGAGAGTGGAACCAAAGGAGATGGCCCCGGCGTTACCTAGCCACAAACGGGCGGGAAAAATGTTGAAGTATAAGAAGGCTAATAGCGAGCCAAGCCAAAGGGCAATAAACACCGAAAGCGGAGTATCCAGGGAGGCAACGGAAATGACCCAGAACGCAAGCAGGCAAATAAGCAATAAACCGGAGGCGAGGCCATCCAGGCCATCCGTATAATCAAAGGCGGTCGTAAAAAAAAATATGATGAGCGCGGAGACCGGGACATACCACCAACCAAGATGCCAAATCCCGACCACGGGCAAATTGAGGGCGGTGATGTGTAAGTTTTGGAACAACAACAGACCACAAAATAAAGACAGGATAAATTTCAGAAGCTGTTTGGAAGACTTCGGAATTATGGGGATTGAATCTTGGGACGAGGGAAAAATTTTGCGCAGATCGTCGTAAAGGCCGATTAAACCAAAAGAAATAAAGGTAAAAAAAACGATGTTCAGCTCTTCTTTGAGGGGAAAATTGCTGGAAATGTATACGCCGCTTTTCGAGAGAAGAGGAAATAATAATAAATAGAGTAGGCTGACTAAAAAAATCATTAATATTCCTCCCCCAACCGGAGTGCCGGCTTTCCAAATGTGGAGAGAGTGCAAGGCTGTGGAAGCCGGAGAAGATTCACGGGTTAGTCCGGAAGTATCAGAACGATGGGTGATACGAAGCCGGTAAAGCAGATCAATAAAAGGCACAATGGCCAAAGCGGTGATTATGAATGAAAAGAGAAGAAGTCCGAGATACAAGGCCATAATATTCAATGTTCAATATTCAATGTTCAATAACTTGGGAATAAATATTATCAGGGCGATGATAACGGCGCCGATGGCGTAGACCAACATGGCAGCAGCGGATACATCTTTGGCTATTTTGGCTTTAGAGTGGAATTGGTCAGTAATTAGATCAACGGTTGACTCTATGGCCGTGTTGATTAACTCAATTACTAACCCAAAACTAATTGTGACGGCTAAAATCAGCCACTCGGGAGTGGAAATTTGATAAGAGTATCCAGCTACAATAGCGACAGCGGAAAGAAGCAAGTGAATGGCGAAGTTGGGTTGGGTAGTTAAAGCATAAAACAGTCCGGCGAGGGCGTGATAGAAAGAAACAGTGTGGCGGCGAAGCATGAGATGATTATATCCCTAGTTTGTCGGGGGAATCCCGTAGTAAGCAAATAACTGACGGGCGATTGAAAACCAGATAGGGGCGGCCGTGGTACTGCCCCATTGAGACGGCGTAGGATCGTCAAGGGTGACTAACATAACGAATTTGGGATTATCGGCCGGAGCAAAGCCAATAAACGAGGAAATGACTTTGGTGGGATCGTAATGACCGGAGATGGGAACCTGAGCTGTCCCGGTTTTTCCGGCAATTTGAAAACCCGGGGGCTTGTAATACCGAACTTCGCCACGATTGACACCGTTGACCATCATTTGCGTGACAAGGGCTGCAGATTTGGCAGAAATTATCCTGGTAGGCGGGGTGGGAGAAAATGGCTCGATTCGGCCATTAATTAATTGGCCGGATCCAATTCTGGGGGAGACTAATTTTCCGCCGTTGGCAATTACCGATACCGCCCGCAAGAGTTGAAGGCGAGTAATAGCAATGCCCTGGCCAAAGCCCAGGGTGGCCCAATCGATTTCACGCCACTGATCATCGGGGCGGAGCGGAGGGCTGGATTCTTCCTGCAAGTCTATTCCCGTCGGGCTACCGAATCCAAAACGGCGAATATAGTCTAACAACTGAGACCTGCCTAACTTGCGGCTGACAAAGACCATGCCGACGTTGTCGGAGTGGAGAATGACATCGAACATATCCGATCCGGGGTAATACTTGTCATTGTAACTTCTGACGGTGGCATCGCCGATAGTTACCGGACCGGAGCAGGTCGCGCAAATCGTCTGTGGAGTCACGACCCCTGAATCCAACGCGGCTGCCATGACGATGGCTTTGAAAGTGCTGCCCGGCTCGTAACTGTCGGCAACCAAGGGGTTGGGATAGTCGCTTTGAGAATATTTGGAAAAGGCGGCTGGATCATAGCCGGGGATGGAAACCAGACCCAAAACTTGGCCAGTAAAAGGTTCTAATACGGCAATACTTCCGCCCCGGGCATTATATTTGGCAAGCCCATCGCTAAGTGCTTGATAGATAATATGTTGAACTGTCCGGTCAATAGAGGTTTTGATGCTATGCCCTGATTGGGGAAGAATGCGAAAATTTTTTCCAAAGATGATCGGACGGTTAAAAGCGTCGTGTTCCTGGAGGAGTCGGCCGGGCCGTCCGGAAAGAAGCCGGTCGTAAAAACCTTCCAGACCAAAATACCCCTGTGGCAAGCCGGATTGATTTTGGGCGACGAAACCCAGAAGATACGCGCTGGCGGTTCCTTCGGGATAAGTCCGGCCGGGTTCCGGCTCAAAACCCAAACCGGAAATGTGCCTGGACTCAATTTCTTCTTTAACCGACTGGGGCACTTGGTGGGAGAGTACGTACCAGGATAAGCTGGAATCCAGGGCCGTCTGTAACCGGGCTTTAGCGCTGTCGGAGGAAGGCAGGGAAGCAAGAAAATCGGTGGACGAAAGTTTTTGCGGGTCGATATAGAGAAGATAATTTTCTACGCTGGTGGCGAGAGGGAACAGGTCCGAGGCCAGGATATCTCCCCGAGGACTAGGAATATCAAACCAGGTGAGTTGCTGTTGGTCGGCCTGGGCCTTGAGGGAAGAGGCTTGAAACACTTGCCAATAAATTAACCTGCAGGCTATACCCAGACCGCCCAACCAGAAAACAAATTTAAGAAGGCGGATCCGGCTCATGGCGCCATGGCGGTGGACAGGGGAGACAGAACGGTGGCGTTTGTGTGAATAAAATTAAGTCCGGCTGCCGAAGCTTGAATCGAGGCCAAAGACGATTTGCCCCAAATTGCCAATTGCAGCTGGGAGTTTTGAGATTTGATTTCGGAAACTTGCGAGGAAACACCACTTATTTCCCGACCGGCGGCAGAATAAGCCGAGGTGAGCAAAAACTGGGCGCCCAAAAGGGCAAGATTTATAAAAATGATGGCAAGTTTAAGTTTTGACATATACACGAAGCTTGGCGTTTTTTTCACCTGACAAATATTTAATTAATTTATCTTTGGAAAATTGTTGTTTGACGAGACGATCTTCTAATGAGTGAAAGCTAATGACGACTAATCTACCGCCTGGCTCAAGCAGATCATAGGCTTGGGGCAAAACCGATTTGAGAGCTCCCAGCTCGTCATTTACGGCAATGCGCAAGGCCTGGAAAGCTTGTTGAGACCATTTGCCAGTTGTTCTGGCAAACTCAAATGTGGTGCTAAACGGCCGGTTTTCAACAATTTTGCGGGCTAGATACTTTGAGACCGGTATTTCACCGTACGATTTGAGTAAATGGTTTAATTGTTGAATTGTTAATTTGTTAACTAAATCCGCGGCGGTGTTAGATAGAGAAGGATCCATGCGCATGTCCAGAGGTCCGTCTTTTTGAAAAGAGAAGCCCCGGGAATCTGTGAAAATCTGATGTTCGGACACTCCCAGATCGATGAGCACGCCTGAAACTGGGTTAAATCCGTATTGATTTGCAACTTCGGTTAGGTGGATGAAATTTGAATGGACTATAACAAGATCAGGCCCCCCTTCGCCTAAAGGCTTCGGAGGGGCAAGGCAGGCAAGTGATTCTGTTATAGCGTCAGGGTCTTGGTCCATGGCCAGGACATTTCCACCTTGTTTGAGAATTTCGAGTGTATGGCCGCCACCACCTAAAGTACAATCAATATATTTTTTGCCGGGGCAAACGGCTAAAAACGCGACAGCTTCTTGTAAAAGTACAGGGTTATGATATGTCAAGTTTTTCGGCTATAGCCTCTCTTTTGGCATTAACTTGCGAGGTATAGCTGGCAAACTTGGTTTTGTCCCAGATTTCGATTCTGTCTATGGCCCCAGCGACAACGCAGATTTCGCTGATGCCAGCAAAATTGCGCAGAAAGTCCGGAACCAGTATTCGGCCAAGAGAATCGATTTCGACCTCTGTAGCCCCGTAGGACAGGGCGCGGGTGAATCCCCGGGCGTCCGTCCTGGTTAGAGGCAGTTGGGACAATTTGTAAATGAGCTGTTCCCAGGCGGCTTTAGGATAGAGAAATATACATCCGTCCAAGCCTTGGGCTAGGACGGCTCCATCGTCAAGTTGGGAACGGAATTTTTTCGGTATTGAGAGACGACCCTTGGCTTCGAGTGAGTGTTCATATTGGCCGATAAACATAAGTCATAATTTACCACTTTTTACCACTTGATGCCACTATAGACGCGTTGACATACTTTGTCAACGCGAATATATGCCGAAACCGGCTCGATCCTCGAGCCGAAAAAGTTTTGGCATATGATATGTTTTCACGAAGATGTCAAGCCCCCTTCGCTGAAGCTTCGGCGGGCCAAAGGACAATAAGGTAGATTAGAGGTTGATGGAAGTTCCGGGGGAGACTGTGAAGGGAAGAGTGGCGTTGTAGACGCTGCGGCCGGCGGAGTCACGCAAAGCTAGTTCCATGACGGCGTTGTCTATTTTGGTGTGATAGGTGAACTTGCCGGAAGATTCGGAGCCTAGAAGTTGTTTATAGGAATAATCGGTCTGGCCGTCGAGTTTGGCGGAGGCATTCACACCGGTTTGGATTTTATTGCCTTTGACTGTGGCATCGTAAATGAGATTGTACTCCAATTGGTCAGATTTGATATTGGTGATATTGACTGTGACGTAATGAGCGTCGGAGCTGAAGTCCAGACGAGCTTTGGGGTATTGGTCGGGGGTGAGTTGTTCGGCGATGCCGGGGATAGGAGTAGTTGTTGGTTGTTGGTTGTTGGTTGTTGGTTTGCGAAATAGAAAAAACCCGCCAAGAATTAAAACAAGAACAACAGTACCAACGATTATTTTTTTCTGCACGACTTAGTTTAACTTCGAAGCAAAGAAAGAGTCAAGTTGGGAGACGGAAACACGCTCCTGCTGAGCTGTATCTCGATCACGGACGGTCACTGTATCGTCCTCTAATGTCTGATAATCAACAGTGACGCACCAGGGGGTGCCGATTTCATCCTGGGCATAATATCTTTTGCCGATGTTGCCGCGATCATCGAAAGTAACAGTAAGTGTAACTGTAACAGATTTAAGATTTTTATAAATTTCCTTAGCCTTATTTACTAAGTTTTCTTTATTGGCGACCAAGGGAAATACGGCAACTTTGTATGGGGCGAGTTTGGGGTGGAGCTTCAAAACCACCCTGTCTCCCACTTCGGAATAGGAGTCAAGTAAAAAGAATAGTGTTGCCCGATCTACTCCGCCCGAAGTTTCAATAACCCAGGGCGTGTAATCTTTGTATGTTAGTTTGTGCCGGGACAGATCCCAGTCGCCGCGATGATGAATACCTTCAAATTCTTTCCAGCCGAAAGGCGAATTGTACTCAATGTCCTCTGCTTTTCTAGCATAGTGAGCTCGCTCATCTAAAGAGTGCTCTCGAAAACGCAAATTTTCTTTTTTAATACCTAATTTCTCATACCATTCAATACGCATTTGACGCCAATAGAGAAACCATCGTTCGGCTTCGTTTTCGTCTGGTTTCACAAAAAATTCCAATTCCATTTGTTCAAACTCGCGACTTCTGAATGTGAAATTGCCCGGAGTAATTTCGTTTCTAAATGCTTTGCCGATTTGGGCTATGCCGAAGGGGATTTCTACACGAGAAGAGTCAACAACATTTTTAAAGTTTACAAATACGCCTTGGGTAATTTCGCCACGCAAATAGGTTTTTGTTTTAGGTTCGGTTGAGCCCAGATAAACCTCGGTCAAGAGATTAAAAATTTTTGGTTCTGTAAGCTGCCCATCACAATCGGGGCATTGACTGCCGACTAGTTGATCGGCACGGAAGCGATGATGACAAGATTTACATTCGACGAGGGGGTCGGTAAAGGCTTGGGTGTGGCCGGAGGCTTCCCAAACAGTTGGGTTCATGATGATGGCGGCGTCCAGACCTACCACGTCATTCCTTTGGTAAACCATCGATTTCCACCATTCTTTTTTGATATTGTTTTTAAGCTCTACTCCTAGTGGACCATAATCCCAAAACCCCTGCAATCCTCCATAAATTTCGGAGCCGGGGTAGATAAATCCTCTTCTTTTACACAAACTGACAATCTTTTCCATTAGATCCATGTTGTTATTTTAACTTATTTAAGAGTTTTGGGGAATGGAGGGGGCGGTTAACTATACTTTCAACATACTTCCAAATATTTCCTGTAAATTGTTTAGCTTTGGGCCAGTAACCTAGTTCGATTAAAATATTCAAGATCCAAGATTCAAGACTCAATTTCCAGTCGTTTTTGAGAAGTGAGATGTGAGATAGAGAGTCTGATAGAATTTCAAAGATTTCGGGGTGGGGTTGGTGGTCGGGAGTGAGTTTGTCGATGACTTCGGCCAGTTGGTAAGCCAGGGTGACACGGCCGAGGTGTTTGCGCCAAGAAGAATATGATTCTATTAATATAACTTCGGTTATAGTATCGATTTCTCCCCTACCCTGGACGGCGTGGAATTTGACGAGATTAAACAATTCCAGAAGCCCCGCCCGCTTTGAAGTGGGTTTGCGCAGACCTTTGGCGATAGCGGTAATTTTTCCATGGGTTTTGGAAAAAATGGTGATCAGCTTGCCGGCCTCGCCAATATTGCTGCGTTTGATAACGATACCTTCATCGGTGTAAGAATACATATTATTCTAATGTTCTTAAGAACTTGAGAATAGCAATGCCGCGGGGAGTGAGTTTGTGACGGACGGATTGACGAGCCGACCGTTTTAACACCAGACCTGAAATCGCCATTCTGCGAATGTGTTCGGAGGCGGTCTTGAAGTTAATGTTAACTTTATTGGAAATTTCAATGACGGAAAGTTCAGGAATTTTTTCCAGAAGTTCAAGAATAGAAATCCGGCGGTGATTGGCGAAGCCTTTGACAATTCTTTCCAGTTCCCTGTATGTTTTATCCATCAAATCCAGTATACGCTATAGCCAACAAACCCGAGTCCGCCGACGGACGAGAGTTTTTGGATATATGCCCAACGCGGTTTGCTTGCAAACCGGAACACGTTGGGGATATTCCAATGTTCTTGAGAATTTGAGAATAGTTATCTCCAGAGGGAAAACTTCTTTGTGAGTTGATTAATGGTCTCCTTTTCGCCAAACATACATATTCCATAGTATTCCAGCTGATCTTCCGGAGTGTTGCGAGTCCGCTCTTGCTGCTCGAGGTAAGTTCCAGTTGTCATAGTGTTAGAAAAATCCACAAAGTGTATAGCTTTTTCGACCAATTGTTGACGAAGGGTTCGAATTTGATTGAAATTATCCGCCTGTAAAATTATGAAAGGATTATCCGAAATGTTTTTGTGATCGTTGCCATCTTTATCAACATAGCTATCGAAGCGCATTTCGCTTAAGTTAGGATAACTCCCTGCAAGTCCGGCGGCCATGTGTCCTAAAGCGTTCATGAGGGCACCGACGGGAATTTTCTTATTGAGGATAGCTACAAATTTGTGAGTCAAACTTACATCCATATTTTAATAGGGCAACGATAATTCTTTATCGGAAGAGAGGAGGAGTTCGGGGTGGGAGCGGCCGTTAACCTTGATATTGTAGGGGAAGGGTTTGGAGCCGGCTTGTTTTTGAATCAGGATTTTATAGGGGGATTTGATTTTGTCCGGCAATTCATATTTTAACGTAATTGTTTTGACATTTTGGGGAGTGAGAGTAAAGAAGCCTTCGAAGACTGTTTTTCCCAGATCCTCGGAGGTTTTGTCGCCGGTTTCAAAGCCTTTCGATTCTAATAATTTACTTCCCTTGGGGACATAAATGCGAAGCCAATCACGGAAAATGCCGTTTAGTTTAAGATTGGTGCCTTTTTCGGAGAAATATTGCTGGGGATTTTTGTAGGTGAGTGTCAAAGTTTTGGTTACCTTGCCATCACCGGAAACTTCGATCTTTTGATCCGCGGTATAAGTCACCCAGGCGTTGGTTTTGGCACCGGCGAAATTGGTATCGATAATCATAAGATAATCACCGGAAAAGTCGCGGACGCGGCCAGCCAGGTTGAAACTTTCGGCGGCTTGCTGAACCTCCGGATCGATGAAATAAAACTGGACGTGTTTGGCGTTTATTGAGGAAAAAACCGTGTTGAATAAGTCCCCCATCCTGGCTTTGGGCTGGGCCATGACATTGGCCAAAACCGAATGCATCATAGGACCGATAAAAGACTTGCGGTTGCCGTAATTTCGGGGGGCAAAAACGATGTTGCCGGAAATAGAATCCCAAACGACCGGACCTTCCTGGTCGGCAAATTTTTCCAATTCATAAAATACTTGTGGACAGTTGCAGCGTTTGTCTATCTCGGCGCTGTAGTTGCCAAACCCGGGAACGCCAATCGGCCCGGTGACTTTGAGCAGGTCAACTAACAGCTGGGTATCAACCGCAATGATACCGTCAATTTTAGGCGATTTGGTAAGGAGATAATTGGGGTGGAAGGTGTCCATTGAGACTTTGAAGTCGGGAGAGAGATTTTGGTCACGCAGGTTCCAGTAGGCCACCTTTGGTAAGTATTTTTTGATAGGTTCAGGAGCGGGGATTTTTTTGGGGAATTTCTCGTCTAAGGTATAAATGTCGTTGGATTGAATAAGACTGATTTTGCCCTTCTCGACCTGGATAATGGCGTAGGCGGTAATAAAGCCGCCGGTGGGGCGAAGTTCGGCATCGTTTTGGAAAAGAACCAGGTATTTTCTGGCGGAGTCGATACCCAACATAAACGGAGCCGATTCCAGAAGGGGCTGGGCATCGTTGACCAAAAGAGCGGCCTGGTTCAAAAGTGAAATGGCGGAAACTAACTTGGGCCGGATTTTTTGGGGGTAACGGTTGGGGTTGACCTGGTCAATTTCTTTGCGGGCTGTGTCCAGGCGGGAACCAATCTGGGACAATTGCGGCTTTATTTTGTCGAGAGTATTGATAATGAAATTGATCCGATCTTCGGCTGTCTTGGCCCCGTCACCCGTACCGGTCAACCCTTTGAGACCGATAACATCGGCGTAGGGGGCAATGGCGTCAATAGTAAGATTGCCGGCAGTCAACAATTCATCGGCGGCGACAAAGACGTGATTGCCGTCGCGATAGTAGTTATTGGCAAACGGAATAAAACCGAGCCAGGAAAACGCAGAAAAGTCGCGTTTAACTTTGTCCAGCTGAACTTTAACCTGCTCCAATTGGCTTTTTGTCCCGGGTAAGTCCTGATTTTTTACCTGGTCAGAAACCCCATTGGCTACAGTTTCCAATTGGGAAAGAGAAGCGATGAGTTTTTTGCCGGGGAGGAAAATTCCGAAAAAAGCAAAGGCGCTTAAAGCTATGAGAATGGCTCCAGCGACAGCTAGCCATTTGGGAAATTTTTTGGGTTCGAGTGAGTGAAGTAGTTCTTCAGGCATGGGTTTATACGGCGCCTTTGGCAGATAACATGGCAAAGGGGGTTTGGAAAAGAATCTTTAGATCATACCACACGGCTTTGCCGAAAGAATTGGATATGATCTGGGCGTAATGAGCGTCAAGCTCCACTCTTTTATCAAAGTTAACCTGGCTGCGTCCGGTAACTTGCCAAAGGCCGGTAATTCCCGGTTTAACAGATAAAGCCAACTCTATAGATTTTTTGGTATGAGGGTATTCTTTTCTCTGGCGTTCGATTTCATCGGGATAGTAAGGCCGAGGGCCGATGAGGCTCATGTCACCCCTGATCACATTAATAAACTGGGGAACTTCGTCTATTGAATACTTGCGGATAAATTTTCCTACTTTTGTTACCCTGGGATCGTTCATGATTTTATAATTTCCACCCTTTTGCTGTTCTTCGTAGGCTTTTTTGAACCTCGGATCCGTTTTTAGAAGCTGATAGGCGTTGGGGATCATGGATCGGAATTTGTAGGGGTAAAACGGCTTGCCGTTTTTACCTACCCGTTTGGGGGTATCGGCGAAGACAGGACCGTCGGGAGATTCCAGTTTGATGGCAATGGCTGTGATTATGCAGACCGGAAAAAACAAAACTCCCAATATTGTTGCCAAAATTAAATCTAATACCCGTTTAAATTCCAGATAGGACATGATTGTGTAGTTATAAGGCATTAAGGCCTTTGGATTCAATAATTTTAACAATTTCATTAACCCTGCCGCTTTGGTCAAGCGGGCAAACCAGCAATCCGCCGGGGGTATCGATCACCGCTAAATTATTGACTCCAACCAGAGCTACAACTTTATTTTTATCAGCAACTTCGACAAAATTATCTTTTCCGTCCAGGTCAATGATGTTTCCTGGAGGGTGATAGAGATCATTAGCTATGGAGAATTCACTTAGGGATTTCCAAGTACCAATGTCTACCCATTTAAATGGCAGCTCGACTACCAACGATTCGCCCCGGGCGTGAACCTGCTCGGTTACTTCTTCAATCGGACCGGGAGCCATTTTGGCATATTCTGTTTTTACATCCGAGCCGTTGATAATATTCGTTAAGGGTTCGTACCAGTCTGGCCGATAGGTTTTGAGCATAGTTATGAAGTTTTTGGGGGTCATACAAGAGTGGTTAGCGTGGACCAGCAATAACCCATCCTTTATATGGGCTTCGATTTCCTCAACCGATTTTCTCCAGAGATATTTAGCGACCTTGAAAACCCCAATCTCCCCGTCCTGGCTAATTTTTTCTCCTTTAACCAAGTAGTCTACGCCCTGAACAAGACTGTCGGGCTTAAACCCCCCGGTAATGTACTTTGTCTCCATCCTGGCAAGCTGGTCGCAAACATCCAGCATCCTAAGAAATTCTTCCACTGGTTCGCGAAGATCATCCACTTGGACGACCATGAAGGGTTCATCCGCAAAGCCTAATTTCAGAAGCGTTGCTGCGATTAAGCCCGTAGCCGGACCCTGGTTCCTCATTTCCGGCTCCAGAATGTAGTTTTCAAAGGGAAGTTCCGGTATTTGTTCTTTGACGATTTTCGCCTGTTCTTCGTTAACGGAGATGTAAATACCTTGAGGCTCGAATTTGGTTCGTAAGGTCTCGTAATTTATTTGAAGCAAAGACCTACCTTTAACCAGAGGTAGAAATTGTTTGGGCATGTGTCGGCGGCTGATCGGCCAGAGCTTGGTGCCGAACCCGCCGCAAATTATTACAGGAATCATGTGTATGCTTTACGGTAATTAGACCATTGAGCTGTAAATACTTTAACAAATTCCGCTTTGAATCTCTCCTGAGAGAATTTTGAGGCATGAGATTTGATGAAGCGTGGGTCAAAACGGGTATGATCGAAAGAGGAAACAGCAGCAGCCAATGAATTGGGTGAATCATCGTCTAACAGTATGCCTGTTCGATTGTGTAGGACAATTTCAGAGGCGCCTCCCCGGTTTAAGGCAATGACGGGCTTGCCGGCTGCATGGGCTTCGACGGGAACTAATCCAAAATCTTCTTCATGAAAGAAAATTACCGCTTTAGAATGTTGATAATAAGCTATGAGAGACTCGTCGGATACAAGACCGGCAAAATAAATGTGAGGTTTGGCAATTTTCTTTAACTTTTTTTCTTCTGATCCAGTACCGATAATAACCAAGGGTAAATCAATTTGGTTAAAAGCCTCTATGACCACCTGGGGCTGTTTGTGAAAAACCAAGCGGCCGACGTAAAGAAAAAAATCTTTGATAGATGGGGGGGGTTGGGGGGTTGAATAAACATCGACATCTACTGGGGGGTAAATTAATGACGACGTCTGGTGATAATAGGTGGAAATTCGACTCTGGACAGTTTTTGAAATTGCGGCATAAGAATCGGGACGATGACTGGCGACTTGATCCCAATACTTTAAATAATTAAACATGGGATGGTAGATTGAAGGTACTTGTTTTTTATAAAGAAGTTCGTGACTCCATAGATAGCGAGTAGGTGTAAGACAATAACAAAAATGAAAAGTTCCCGGTTTGGTAATTATTCCTTTGGCGTCGGCCGAAGTTACGGAAATGACGGCGTCATATTGGTCAAGATTCAATGATTCAAAAGCAAGAGGAGTAAGCCAAGGATAAAGTTCGTGATTGGATTTGGCGAAAAGCAGACGTTGTAAAAAAGTGGGGATGACTTTCGGAAATACTTTAGCCCACTCGGCAGTGGCAGGATTGTATACCGCAGTGTAGAGTGGCGCTTGGGGAAAAAGATCGTGCAAGACCAAGAGAACTCTTTCCGCCCCGCCCCATTTGTTTACTCGATCATAAACCAGGGCAATTTTTTGTTTTGACAAATCGGTCATATTGTGATAGTGTTTGGGTACTAGATCGGGTGGCTTAGGGACCTCCCTGAATATCACTGGGGGCTGAACTAAGATTTCCTCCGCAAGGAGTCCCCGGTCTTTTTTGGTGTAGTTCGAAAGGTGATGATGATGTCTTCAAAACTTATTTTTTTGTCTGGTTTTATTTTTCCCCTGTATACGCCAATAGCTAGGAGGTGGGCGTTTGATTTTTTACCAATTAAGATAAACTCTATTTTATCTTTATCTATTTTTTTACCTACGCCAAGGAATAAATTTATAAGATGCTCTTTAATCTTGGCATTGTGTCCTTGATATTCTATGTCTATTTTTACCGTTCCAACGTTGTCAATGTGATCTTTGAGCAGTAAAAACAAACATGACGAAAACAGTTCGAGGTAAAGGGTGGTACCAGATTTTCCATTTTGACGAAGTGTTTCTAGGCACTTTCTTTTTACTTGAGATGTAACTTCGATTGAATATTTATTAGAGTTTGAAAAAGCTAGGACGGTATTTACTCGAGTGTCTCCAATTTTTCCACTCTGATCAACTTCGACTGAGTATGTTGAATGGTTTCTGTTTTTTTTATTAAATTTTTTCATTTATTTCTAATACTAGGTAGTATTGGAGTAACGATCGTTAATTACCATACTCTGTAGTATGGTAATTATGAGGACAAAACGTTTTGGTAAATTTGCCATGTTTGTGCGGCCATTTTACGCCAGGAGTATTTTTTCACCTGTTGTTTGCCTTGGATAATATACTCCTTTCGGAGTTTGGGGTTATTTAAGATCGATTGGATTTTGTGGCGGCAATAACCGGTGTGCCGCAAGCCATGGCTTCCAAGCCGGGAAGTCCAAAACCTTCAATTAGGGAAGGGAATATAAACGCCATTGATTTTTGGTAAAGATTGATCAGGTCGTCATCTGAAACACGTCCTAAATATTTGACATGCGGACTTGGCGGAAGATAATTTTCAAAAACAGATCGGGCACAGACAATTACCAGTATTACTTTACCTGACAAACGGTTGATAGCATCGATCAGGATCGGTACGTTTTTGTGGGGATAAAGATTGCCCGTATAAATGACGTAAGGACGAGCGGGAATGATATTTCTGGTGGGTAAGGGGTTTTGTAAAAACGCATTAGAAACGCCTTCGTAGGTGACAGAAACTTTACTTTCAGGGATATGGTATCTTCTCACTAATTCATCTTTCCAATATTGCGACGGGGTGATGATGTGGCTGGAGCGATGAACCGCCATCCAAACAACATACAGATAACCAAAATATTTCAACCAATAAAAGAGTGGGTCGCGGGTGGTGGTATTGCTGCCGCGGGAGTAGTGTTTGATCAGATCATGAATGGTGACTACTATTTTGCCGTGCCAAAAAACTGGGATGGTGAAGTGGGTGGAATGTAAAAGATCGGGTTTGATTTTCCACATAAGCATGAGCATTTCTTGCTGGGAAAGGATGCTATATGGGTGAAGATGGGCGACAAACTTATCGAACTTGGCTAATTTTGGATCTGAATATGTATCCGGGGATACGATAAGGACAATTTTGTAATTGGGATCGTCGGGAAGGTTGGCGATAAGATTTTCCGTATACCGGCCCGGGCCGGTGTCCTTGATTCCGTAAAGCCTGGCATCAATGCAAATTTTTTGCATATCTAAATTGTTTTAAAATAATAATTCCTAAATAAGTAAACCAGTTTATAAAAAACGGATATTTTTGGGACAGGTGTTTGCGGTAAAAGATATGCATGGCGTCGGTGGAGTTATTTGCCCATCGGAGACTGGTGTCTTTGGTAGCTTTGGCGGAGGAGCCTTTGAAATGGGTAATTTTGACATCGGGAATATACATGATTTTCCAGCCTTTTTCTTTTAATTTGTAACAAAAATCAAGGTCTTCGCCGTTCCAGAAGTAATCTTCATCCAACCAACCAACTTGGTCTCCGGCTGTCTTTCTTATCAGGGCAAAAGCCCCGGTGAGAGCGTCAATCTCGTGGATGGCATTGGGAACGTTTTTTGTAGAATAAGATGAGCGAATATTTAGGAAGTGCGCGAGAGAATTCCATGGATTCGGGAAGCCGCGATGGCAGGAATAATCGAGTGAGCCACCCGGTAACTCCACCCGGCAAGTGGCGGCTCCAACTTCGGGGTGGGATTGCATATACTTTAAAATAGTTTCGATTGTTTCGGGATATACCATAGTATCGGGGTTTAATAAAAGAACGAAAGAAGATGAAGAATTCTGGATTCCAATATTGTTTCCCGCAGCGAAACCGAGATTTTTTTTATTTTTGATTGTGGCAAGTTTTGCGCTGCCGTCGGTGGAAGCATTATCAACAACAATTATTTCCCATTCTTTGTGTTTGGGAATAGAAGCCAAGCAGGCTGTAAGCAGCTTTTTGACGTTGTAGCTAAGAATGACTATGGATAAGGTTTTCATAAATTAGCCACTTTGCGATAAATGCCGTCAAGTTTTTGGGATATTGTTTTCCAGTCATACTTTTGGGCCACGAATTCTTTACCAGCTTTGGCAAGCTTTTTTTGAAGTTTGACATCAGATACAACCTTGTAAACTGAATTTGCCATTTCTTGAGCCGTATTGGCCACTATGGCCTGTTTTCCGGGTATGATGTCCAGTCCCTCTAAGGCAATTTTTGTACCGATAGCTGGAGTACCTGTCGCCATAGCTTCCAGAATCTTGTAACGAGTGCCTTTCCCGCTAAAAACCGGAGCCAAAAGGACGTGAGCCTTAGCGTAGGCATCACGAATATCTGGAATGCCTCCGGTAACAATAATAGACGGATCCGATTGTTGATAAGAGAGGGCTTTTGTGGTGGGACTATTGCCAACAATTAAAAGAGAGGCCAGGGGCATTTTTTTCTTAATCAACGGCCAGACTTCATTTACCAAAAAATCAACAGCTTCTGAATTTGGTAACCATTTAAAAGTTCCAACGAATAGTATGGTTGGATTTTCGGGTAATTTTTTTCTGGTTTGATTAAACCAACTGACGTCCACACCGTTGGCTACTACATCTATGTTTTTGACGTTGGAAGCAACTGATTTGATGAATTGTTTATCGTCTTCACTCATGGTGATAAGAAAGTTGCAGCTTTCCCAATAGTGTTTCTCCCAAAGCTTAATTTTTAGAATGTCTATCGCAAAAAAAGGTTTGAGAAAGGGTAAGCTGCTTTTGTCCGCATAACTTTGGTAACCCAAATACTCAATCGTTTGTTCAACCAAAATAACCGGAATGGGATTTTTGGGGATGTTGGGCATCATATAAAAAGTCTCGGCGTGTATGAGATCGTAGTGGTTTTCTCTAATTTCCTTTTCGACAGTTTCTTTGGTCCCACTTACCAGATTCCTGGTCACCAGAAAAGGATAAAGACTGAAGCCGGCCCGGAGAATGTTTTTAGGATGCCAGGGAGAAAAGGTGCGTTTAAAGACTTCTATTTTCCTACAATATTTTGATAGTTCAGGAAGATATTTTTTTTCAGACTCATCTTTAATTAAGGCAAACAACGTAATATCGTGTTTGGAACTTAAGCTTTTAATAAGATTGTAGGAACGGATTTGTCCACCTGAAAGCAGCGGGAAAGGCAGATAGGGGGTGAGCATTAGAATGTTCATGGGAGCGGTTCAACGAGCTTGATGATGGCGTATTCAGGTTTTTCGACCAAAACGGTGTACTTATCCATAATGGCCCGGGTGTCTCGGTCGTAAGTGACCGAAACGTAGTATTGGATGTTGTATCTGTCTATAAGATCTTTTATGGGCAAGGGTAAGTGGGTAAAACCACGGCGTTTGGTGGCATAAAGAAAGGCGGTGTCGCCATTGTACGGAGCTACAATAAGAGCGTCTTTGGGCAATAGTTTATCAACCGCTTCACCGGCCGCGAGAATCGAGCCGTTGTTAACCTGAAATAGCCCTTTTATGTCGTACCAGGACAGGCCGAACATTATTACCAAAGAAAATATTAAGACAATCCGATTGAGCCAAGTGCGGGTTGTAATATGCCATAAGTGCCAAGTGCCAAGCGATAACAAAATGGCGATTACTGGAATAATAGGGATTTGATAATAGTCGTGGTGGACGTTTCCGGAGGCGAAGGTAAATAAATAAAGCAGGGCAGAAATTACCCAGGGACCGAAGTTGCCCAAGGTGGAAAAAACACCATGGAGAAACGGCCAGAGACCCCATTTACCTAAAATGAGGATCGCTATGCGCTCTCCAAAAATCCAACGGAAAAAGGCTGGGCGGAAACGAATGTGATTGCCGTTTAAAAGCCACAGACTGGCGGGAATACCTTCGGGAAAGCGATGTGACCATAATCGCCAGAGACCAAAGGGGAGCAACATAACAACTCCCAACCAGAAATTATTAATAAATACGGGCAATAAAAAGAAAATAGCGATTGGTTTAACTAAAATTGCCAGTGAACCAAAAAGAAGAGTTAAATTCTTGCGTTTTAGGTCGTTAAAATTGAGGGCGGCAAGAAATAGAGTGACCATTAGGGGATCTGGAAGTATGACACGGGTGAAGTAGATGTTGAACGGTAATAATAGGTAAAAGAAGGACGATAACAAACCAATTGTCGGATTTGTGCGGCGGCGGACGATGAAAAAAAGTATTATTCCCGATGTTAGCGCGGCAAATACTGAAGTTAATCTACCCCAGACTTCTAGGGAATAGGGACTAGGGACTAGGGTATAGAGGAGATAATGAATCAAATTAAATATGGGAAATTCAACGAAGCGATAGCCCTGAGGATTAAACAGGCCGTGGCCGGAGGTGTCGGAAAAATCGTCAAAGCGGGGATGCAAAATGTCGATTCCCAGTTTGACAAAATTTCTGGTAACCATGGCCGTGTCCGCCTGGCGCCAGGAGTGCCAGTCGGCAACCGGGTTTTGGATTTTATATAGTCTGACCGTAAATCCTAATACCAAAATCAGGATCAGAATTAAGTATTGAATTTTTGGTTTCATGGTGATACAATCATTTTAACAAGCTGGCAGGGATAAAGGACGGTGATCCGCCGATTTTGCCCAAAAGCGAATACCCTGTGTCAGTTGACCCCGGCAAGAGCCGGGGTTTCGCTTTTAATCGAGCAAGAATTCATATAACAACTTACCTGTCCTTCTAAACTGGTTTAACCAAGTAGCAGCTGAACAGTCAGGGTTGTCGTAGCCATGTCTAACTAAACCGGCTAGACAGTCCGCAACTCTCAATCCCGGATATGATGACTCCTTCTTTGCGGCAACTATTTTTTCTACCGATATTTCTTTTTGTCTAAGAGTGGTTTTCAAACCCATAGTATACCAACGGGGTTTTTCTCCGTCGATAACAATCTTTTTTATTTCATCGTCGATTAACAAGTGGGAAAGAATATCAGGAAATCTTTTGACGAATTTGTGAGGATCGTGTGAAATGGCCACTTTAAAACTAAAATTTTGTTTGAACAAAAAGTTTACAAATTTTTTCCTGGTTTCCCACTTTTCATCTTTCCAATGAAAATTTGATATTTTTAGCTTGGATTCTTTTTCAATTACTTTTTTGTCAAAGATTTCAGCATTGTCAACTTTTATATACGCTAGGGCTAGCGTCGAATGCTTTGCCCCCAGGTGAGTTCCTGATTCATCGATGTAAATAATCATAATTGTGACAGTTCAGAAAATAATTGAGGATTGTCATGGTATTGGATTCCGCGGATCCCAAAAGACTGTGCTGTCTGGATATTTTCCCACTGATCATCTATATACGCTATTTCACTTGGGATCCTGTTTAAGTCCGAAGTAATAAATTTGTAAGCTTCCGGGTCGGTTTTGGAATAACCCATTTTTTCTGCCGAATAAATCTTCGTAAATAATTCGTCAACAGTTTTTTTCAGTTCCGGGGCTTCCTGAATTGTTCCTGATGTAAACAAGTAAAGCGAAAATTTATCTTTTAAGATCTTGAGATAATCAACCAGTTCGGAATTTAATTCAAAATAGTCCCAAAAGCTAAAAGGTTTTCCCGAGGAAAGCGATTCCCGATACAAACCATTTAAGGTTCCTGAATAATTGGGGTCTTTAAGAAATAAAATAACTTTTGAAAAGTCAAAAAGAAGTGTATCAATCATGTTTAATCAAGGTGGGCTGTTGAATTTTCAGTAATTGAGATAAATTTACCATTCTGATACTCGAAAATAGTAATTGATGCGTTTTTGAAGTCGTATTTGAAACTGTATTCCCTAGGCTCATTTTTTAAGATTGGCATTAATCCCCTCAATGTCCCGGCATGGGTAACAATAACAGAATCTTTATTATTGTTTATGATTGATTGCAAGCCGCTTTGAATTCGATTCTCCATTTGTTCCCATGATTCTCCTCCCGGTGGGATGAAGGTGAATCTTTCTTTGAGGGTCATGGGGTCTAGAATCTTTTTAATTTCTTCCCATGGTTTCCCTTCCCAATCACCCCAGTTTCTTTCTTTGAATTCGTCTAAAAGATCGAGTTTAATTTTGAAGGCTTGGGCTATTGTTCCAGCAGATTGAATTGTTCTTTTTTCTGGTGATGAATAAACTGACTTTGGATTGAATTTAGCTAAGTATTTGGCGGTTATTTTTATTTGGTCGATCCCTATGTCGTTAAGTTGGGTTGGATCTCCAGTGTAATGAGTAATATTTCCAATGTTTTTGTTTGTTTCTCCATGTCTAATGAATATGAGTTTCATGATTTAATTAATACCTTGGTTTTTTCAGCTAATCCCAGGAGGAGCCAGGTAGTGAGGGCGATTTTGGAGGCTTCGAAGACGTCGATAAATAAAGCGTTGATCAACAGACTGACAAGTGACAAAGTAACAGAGAGGATAAAAATTCCTTCAAGAGATGGACGGAACGGAAGCGGGGTCTTGAAAAAGCGGACAATAATGAGCAGAAATGCCAAAAGACCGAGAATGCCGGTTTCGGCCAGAGCGCGTAAGTAATCGTTGTCGACGGCTAGTCCGACTGAAGAATAGCCGGTGCCAAGAATCGGGTTTTTGAGAAATGCCCTAATGGCCCGGGGCCATTCCGCTTTGAGTCTAATATTGAATGAGCGATCTTCGGCTACGGGCACCAGAGCATCGGCAGTTTGCTCGTCTACGGGAACTTGAGCACTAGCCAAGGGAAAAATCAGCTGGCGGTAACGGCCGGCTAATTGGGGCGAAACCAGGACACTAAAAAAGGCTAAAATTATAAGGAGGGGTATCCAGACTTTTTTGCCGATGAGCCAGACAAAAGCGAAGGCTACCAGATAAAAGGCAGCAAAAGTAACACGCGATGCCGATAGAAGTAAGGTCCAATAAACCAATGTACCAAGAAACAAAAGAACTGGTTTATAGCGAATGGAGGGGAGGGAAACAAGGCCAAGGATCAGAAGTAGTGGAAAGACGGTGTAGGCGGCTAGGTCGTAGTGGCCGGCAAAAGTGGAATTGATGCGGGCATTTTGACCCAAAGTCAGAGCTAAACCTTTGGAGAATTCACTATTGGTCGTGGTAATTATGGGAAAACCTAAAAACTGCTGTCCCAACCCATAAAGAGCTACTAGAAGAGACGTAATCAGAATAGTGCGAATAAGAAACGGAATTTGAGACAGCGATTTGAGAAAAGAGAAGCCCACGAAGAATAAAGACATATATTCCACACGACGTAATAAGTGTATGACACCTAAATTTAAGGAAACTGATTTAGTTAAAACTATAGCCGAAAAGGTGGAGACTAGGCCGATAAATAAATACAGCAGAAGTGATTTGTGAAGTGGAGACGGAAAGGTCGGTTTGCGCAGGAGATAAATAAGAAAAACGGCAGCAATGAGAAAGTCTTCGAGGCGGACGGAAACGAATGTGCCGGAGACGCCCAGAATGGGAAACTTGGGATAGAGTGGGATAACCAGTAAGATCAGGCCGATGAGCTTAACCAACATATTCACGGGCAAGTAAGTAAATACAGAGGGTAGTCAGAGCCAAGACGGTAAGACGGGTGCCAGGAAAAGAAGGGAAGTAATGGAGGGTGACCTTGCCAATGTAATGAACACCGGCATGATTGAACTGTTCTTGGGGTGAGGTGGGGTAATAGCCGTTGATATACAACGAATCTTTCCAGGGATGAATGAGCTCTTCCAGCCAATTGCTGCGGGTTTGGTCACGGATGTATTCGAATGAGAATTCCGGCGGATGGTTGAGGCGGATAAAATGCCAGCGCCATCGGCCTTTGTAATAATTTAGGATTTCAGCCCGGGAGAGGTTGGTGTAAAACGCGGTGCGGTAAATACTTTCAGTGTCCGCGGGCTCGGTGGAGATGAATGAGTCGGGTGGGGGCAAGGGAAATCCGGGAACCGGAAATATAAGATATGAGATAGCAGAGATGAGAAAGACGGAGATTAATATTTTTTTGGTCATTGAAAGAGACGGGCGCGGCCGAGCTTGTAGTGAAGATCTTTGTTTTGCCGCTCGCCGATGACTTTGGCCGGGACACCGCCGACGATGGCGAAATCAGGGACGTCCTTGGTGATAACCGCCCCGGCAGCGATAATAGCCCCTTTGCCGACTTTAATTCCCGGAAGGATGATGGCCCGGGGACCGATAAAGACGTAGTCACTGATGGTCACTGGAGCACTTGTGGCATGAAAGTCGTCGGAGTTGATGTCATGTTCGGAGTTGTAAATCATGACCTCGGAAGCCATATCCACATGGTTGCCGATTGTCAGCTTAGCCCGGCCATCCAAAAAACATCTATCGCCGATGATCGTCCCTTCTCCGATTGAAATTCCGGAAGGATCAAAAAACCTGCAACCGATGTGTAATGTGCTTTTGGGACCAATTTTCATGCCTACAGCGCGATAAAAAAATAGTCGGAAAGTATGTGAGGGAAAGTAAGTAACAAGCGATAGTTTCCAAAGAATGAGGTCCAGCCAGTAGCTTTTGAAACGATTAATTATCTTTGGCCAGGCTTGGCTCCAAGTTAGCGATTTGTCATTGCGGTCTCTAAACATTTGAGAGTAAGTTTGGCTGTATTAACCCAGCTAAATGATTTTACTCTTTCTAATCCCTTATCTACAAATTCTTTCCGTTTTGGACCGATAGCCGTGGACAGGCCTGAAGCTATAGAATCAATGTTGTGCGGATTGACGTAGATGCCTGCATCGCCGGCGACTTCGGGCAAACTGGCGACTTTAGAGATGACTACTGGTGTGCTGCAGGCCATGGCTTCCAGAACCGGAATGCCAAAGCCTTCGAAAAAGCTGGGCATAACAAAGGCCGCGGCGTGGGTCATAAGTACTGGAACGTCCGGTTCGTCAATAAAACCGGTGAAGATAACCCTGTCTTCAAGCTTGAGATCTTTGACTGTTTTGAATATATCTTCGAATAACCAACCTTTTTTGCCGGCGATTACTAGATGGTAGATGTTAGATCCTAGATCTTTGAAGGCATTGATTAGCCCCTCGATGTTTTTGCTGGGTTTGAGACTACTTAAGAATAAAAAATATGGCTCGGTTATTCTGTATTTCTTGAGAACTTGAGAATTGCGAGTGGGTTTAAATAATTTTTGATCATAGCCTGGATAGGTGACCGTAATGAATGCGGGGTCGATATGACAGGCCGAAATGATGTCGTTTTTAGAGTGTTCGGAAATGGTGATAATACGCGTGGCTTGTTTGACGGAATACTGCGTCCAAGACTTTAATTGATTGAAGTCCTTGGCGGTGAATTGGTCGGGGGACTGCAAAAAACCCAGGTCCATAATGGCGACTACCGTGGGAACCGGCGACCAGCGGGGAGCGTAGTGGGTCATACTGAAGAAAACGTCCGGCCGCGGTGAATGGGTATACAGATCAAACGGCAGCCTGGTTTGGGTCCATAACTTCGGAAAAGGAATTACCCGGTATGACCAGTTTTTTCTTTCTTTCGGCAAGTCTTCCAACAGAGGTGTTTTGAGATAGATAACAAACGCGTGGGGAGTTGGGAGCTGGTAAATAGCATGAAGAAGGCCGAAAGCATACTGATTAATGCCCACACGATTGCGGGTCAAATTAGCCTCATTAGCATCAATTCCGATTAGCATAGCGATTTGTAAACTTTCATTGTTTCTTCTGCGGTTTGGGACCAGGAGAATTTGGCAAGTTGTTTGGTGCCGGAGGCGATGAGGAATTTTTTGTTTTTGATTGCATCTAAAATGCCGGTAGCGATACTTTCTTCATCTAGAGGGTCGAAATAAGCGGCGGCAGGGCCGGCGGTTTCGTGAAAGACAGCAATGTCTGAACAGGCGATGGGGACTTTATGATGAAAAGCGCCTAAAATGGGCAAGCCGAAGCCTTCGTATAAAGATGGATAGACAAAAGCTTGAGCTCCGGCAAGATAATTTACTAATTGTTGATCTGATATATGACCGGTAAATATCACAGACTGGTCTGGGCTAGTTTGGTTTGATTCTCCAATGATGACCAGTTTTTTTGAGAGAAGCGAGCAGGCGGAAATTAGACGATTGATGTTTTTGCGGGGCTGGCGAGCGCCGATCGTTACAATATAAGATTCAAGATTCAAGAGTTCAGGGTTCAATAGAAAACGCGACGGAATGGCTTCGGGAATGACGATGAGGCGAGATTTGGTTTCTGGAAAGAGTTTGGATATGTCGTTGGCGGATTTTTGGGAAACGCAAATAATAGCGTCGCATTCTTTGACTACCCATTTCACGCGGGCAGTATGGACTCTGACAATGCTATTCTCGTGTTCTTGAGAATATAGGAATGGGGCGAGGTCGTGGACGGTGGTGACTTTTTTGGCATCGGAGGGCCCTTGTATCCAGTCTGATGAATGGTATATATCAATTTTTCCAACAAAAGTTTCGACATTGATTATGTGAAGCTTGTTCCATAAATAGTGCATCAGGGTGGGGGGAAATGGCAGGGACACTCCTTTAAGGACTAACCTTTTTAGTTCGGAGTAGCGACGAAGAGAGTAGCCGAAAGGCAGAACACCTTCCAGGTGTTTTACCAATTCAATAGTGTAGTCGGAGACGCCGGTGCCGTAGATTGATTGAGAAACGTCAAGGGCGATTTTCATATATCAGATACGGCCCGATTTGGGAAGAAAGCATATAGTTGCTTTGGATATATTCTACCAAGCGGGAGCCGTAGTCGCGTAGGTACTGGTTATCAATGTTGCTTACGGGATTGTAAACGACTAATTGCGGCGGGTCAGAACGGAGACCGTTTAGGATGCGGTCACCGGCGGTGTTTATAAACCAGGGGAATTGAAAGACGAAAGTCCGGGCCGGAGGCAGAGTCCAAGTCAAAGGATAGAGGTGGGGATTGACGCCCAGTAAAAAAATCCGGTCGCCCGGTTGGACGCGACGGGAAATTTGGGCGGCAAGTTCGGTGGAGTAAGAATCAAAATACTTTGTTTGGAACAAATTGTTTTGATGAGTGTAAAAATATCCCAGCCAAGCGGTGGTGAGAGCAAGACAGAAAATGAACCGAGGCTTGGAAGTACGACTTAAAGCACTTAGAGCCAGAGCAAAAAACGGGACGGCCGGCTGGAGATGAATTAAACCAAAGCGAGCGATACCACCAATAATTGTGAAAAGAAGCCAAAACATGTATTTGCGAGAGTTTGAGGACTTGATAAAAGCCAGGGCAATAAAGGCTATCGGCAGGGAAAGTTTTATCCAATCCTGAAGGCGGGGCGCCAATGAACCGGACGCGGCAAAGTCAGACAGGTTAAATTTTATTGTCCAATACCAAAAATCTGAAAGGACGCCAATTTTTTGCAAATAGACCAGCATTAAAAATGACGGCAGGAGGGCGGCAAACGAAAATTTGGCTAGGGCGGAGAATTTGCGGCGAAAAAGGAGAATGAGACCGACAAAAGCCACGAGGGGGACGAGAGTTTGTTTGAAAACCACGCCCAGGCCCAGAAACAGGCCGGTGAGAAACCATTTTTGCAATTGAAAAAAATAAAATGCCGGGAGGGTAAAAATGGGCAAAAAGACATCCAGCCAGAGCTGGTTGCCCTCGAAAAATGGCTGCCAGAGGACATAGAAAAAGACGCTTAAGCGGGAACGGCTGATTTTGTAGATCCAGACCGAGGTGAGAGTGACAACGAGAATAAGAAGGAGCTTGAAAGCGATGGGGTCACGAAAACCCAGAGAATAAAAATTGAGAGGGAAAAACATTAGACCCGGAAAGTGTTGGTCTAAAATATCCCGATAGGGAAGAAAACCAGAGAAGGTGAGATAAGGGTAGATGAAAAGTTCAGGATATGGGGCGAATTCCAGAACCCAAAGAATAACCGCGTGAAGGAGCTGAAGGATGATAATCACGGAATTTTTTGGTATTCTTCAATAAATCCAACGCCTTCAAAGTCGTAGGTTCGATTGTTGGTATAACCTGAATTCCGAAGTGACTGGTCAATCTGTCTTTTCGGGTCTGTCAGGTCGGTGAGATATTGCAGAAGAAACAATTTGGGGGTGGAATAAGGAGGTTTGGCCGGAGTTACCGGTAAGTCCGGAGCATACCAGTAAAAGGGGGCGAATTTGTCCGGAAATTTAACCAGCACGGGTGCGTTCTGTTGGCGCAGGAAGGAGATGGCCTGGCGCCACTGCTCTCGCTGCAACCGGGGTCGGGTAAAATAAAGGGTATCTCCGAAAATAAATATATATAAAATGAACGTCAGAAATATTTTGGGGTATCGGGAAACTGCTAGGGACAAAAGGAATATTAACGGGGGGAGGACGTAAATCATACGAAAGGGTTGAGTTTGGGGAAAATAGAAAGAGACGGCCATCATGGTAAAAATGGGGACAAAGATCCAGATAAACAGGAAGCGTTTATGCTCGCTCTTGGCTAAGAAGAGGGCAGCGAAGGTGACGGCGAAGACAAACGAAATATAAACTCCGTAAATAACTCTGGAAAGAAGGGTGTTCCGACCGGCGACGAGTTTGAAAATCAGAACCGGGAGGGCTTTGAGGGGAGAGATGCTCAAAACGTCCCGCCAGCCGGGAAGATATGAGTCGATGTTGATTCCAGATTGCAATTGTTTGAAAAAATGGGGAAGCCAAGGAAGATAGAGAAGCATGAATAAGGAATTAGGAATTATGAACTTTAAGATTAATTTTCTTTCGTAAATGACCAGGTAGGCAACTTGGGACAAAATTAAAAACACGGATGAATAATGGGTGTAAAGAAGAAGGAGGTTGGTTATGGCTAAGAAAGTAAATTTTTTGGATATGAGAAAATACATGGCCATGGTGCCGAGAAGACAGAGAAGGGAATAGGAGCGGAATTCCTGGGAGTAATAAATGTGGAACGGGGCTATCGCGAGCATGAAGCTCGCTAAATGTTCAATATTCAATGTCCAATATTCAATAACTTTTTGACTCTTGAATATATTTTTTGCAAACAGATAAACCACATAAATATTGATAACTCCAAATGAAACGGGCAGGAGGCGGAGCCAGGTTTCCGAACGACCGAATTGCAGCCAGAAGTGGGCCAGGAAATAAAATAGAGGAGGGTGGAAGTCCGCAGAACGGTTAAACCAGATTTGGGATAGAGACAGAGATGAGAGTTGAGCTTGGGAAGCTTCGTCCAGCCAAAAACTTTGGTTTAAATTAACCAATCTTAATCCAAGCCCCAGCAACAAAATGAGTGTTAAGACAATTTTCTCTTTACCCATGTGACTGTGTGGTAAACCATCATTAAATAACTCAAAAAAAGCCCGTGCTTGCCGTCGAGAAAACCTTTATGCCATAAATAACGGCGGAGAAAATCATAAAAAGGGTTTGTTGTTTTTGACTCTAAGGACGTGTATGTGTTCATCTTGGCAATAAACTCTTCTACTGTTCTGTAATTTTGATGAATTTTGTAATTAGTTAGTTTGCCAACTTTGCCATTAACTTTAACTTCTTCGTGGACATTGTTGGACCAGTGAGATTTGTTTTTGTTGAATAACCAAATATGTGTATCACTTGAAGGTTCCCAGTTTGAGTGATAAATAGGTTTGCCAAAAATATAGTTCAGCCTTGGCATTAAATAGGCATCGTAAGAAAAGTCTAGATTCTTTATTTCTTCAATTAACTGTGGAGATAGCCATTCGTCAGCGTCGAGAGAGAAAACCCAGTCGTGTTTGCATTTGGAGACTGCGTAATTTTTTTGGTCAGAGTAATTTATAAACTTGTGATCGGCATTGGTAATAATAACCACGTCATCAGAAATTTTATTGGCGCTTTCGAGACACTGGGGTAAAATAAGCGCCCGGTCTTTAGCGATGATGGCCACGGATAAGTTGGTCATATTTTTGAGTAATTTTGTCCCAGGAAAATTTTTCGGCTTGTGACCTAGGCAAGTTACCCCAGTCCCGGGATAGGGCAGTACGGATGACCGCGGCTAATTCGGCCGGATTTTCGGGATGGGAGACAAACTTGCCGGCATTGCCAATTATTTCACGGCGGATCGGGTCGTTGGAAGTGACGACCGGCAAATTGGAGGCCATGGCTTCCAGAAATACCAGGCCAAAAGCTTCCCAAGGTTGGGGGACAAAACAGAATACATTAGCGTTTTTATAAATTTCCGGCATTTTTTCAAAGGGGACTTGTTCCGGTTGTCCAGGGCCGACAATCCTCAATTTGACACCAGGAAGTAATTTGATAGCACTGGATACTAATTTAACGCGTTTCGCAGGATGGTTGGCGGCAACGCATAAGACAACCGGTTTTTTTGGCTTGGTACCCGGAGTAAAAGTGTTTATATCGACGGCGTGGGGAACAACTTCGATCTTGGTCCAGGGAAGCTTGAATCTAGCAGCCCAAACCGCCTGGGCTCTGGTAAAACAGACAAATGTGTTCGGACAGCATAAAAGATTCCATTTATCGTCTGCTCCCGGGCCGGAGTGGCTAAAAATGACTAGGGGCTTTCGCAGTGTCCAGCTCAATAAGCGAGCCAGAACGGATTGAAACCTGCCGTTTGTCGGTATAATCAAGTCATACTTGATCCAGTAAAATGGATTAAGAGCAAGTGACCCATTTAATATGTCTATTTGATAACCCTTGACGTGATCCTGAACGTTTTTTGACCACGACTCTACTCCTCTATTGTTAACTCCAGAATAATAAGAAAGTATGGCTATTTTTTTCATTTAGTCAACGAATTTGTATTTAATTAGGGTCCAGACGGCAATAAGGCCGTCGCGCCAGCCGATTTTTTTGCCCTGCGCATAACTTCTAGGGTTAACTTTGATGGGTACTTCAATTATTTTGATACCACGTTGCAAAATCTTGGCCGTTATTTCGGGCTCGATGTCAAAGCGATTGGACTTGAGACGCAAAGACAAAAAAACGTCACGCCTGATGGCTTTATAACATGTTTCCATGTCAGTTACCGACCGGTTAAATAATAAATTTGTCAAAAGGGTGAGAAAATGATTGGCGAGCCAGTGAACCGGCATGGGGGTTTTTTGAGGACCATAAAACCTAAGAGGATAGTTTATTAAACGACTGCCATAAACGACGCGGGTATCCACATTTTTGAAAGGCGTTAATAATTTGAGATAGTCACGGGGATCGTATTCGAGATCGGCGTCCTGGATTAAAACCACATCGCCCGTGGCATGATTGAGGCCGGTTCTGATGGCAGCCCCCTTACCTAAATTTTGGGGGTGAGAAATTAAAATGCAACTTGATTTGGGAATAAACGCAAGAGTGCGGTCGGTCGAGGCATCGTTGACCACGATTATTTCTTTGATAAATCCCGAAGGAATCCGGGCGGCAAAAACCCGTTTGAGAATTTGGGCAATAGTTTTTTGTTCGTTGAAAACGGGTATTATTATCGAGACCTTCATGGTTTTTGGACAATAATTATAAGTGACAGGCCAATCGGAAAATGAACGCGTCTTTCGAGCCAAAGGATTGGACGAAAGGCTATGTCAAAAAACTTGACAGACATTAGAGGGATTGATCCCTTTTTCAAAATTTTTCCAATAATAAACCATCCGATTAAGCCTGCTGGATTAATATAAAAGGATTTTATTTCCTGAAAGCCTTCTCTCCTTGTTAGACCGTTTATTTGACCAATTGAATATCTTTTGACGTGACCTAGGTTTTTGTCTAAAGATGAATAAGCGAAATTAAAAGCCGGAACTAAAATAATTGCCTTGCCACCTGGCTTTAACATGGCGTAAATGTTTTTTATAGCCTGTGATATCTTTGGAACATGCTCTAAGACGTTCAAGGTGACAACCGTATCAAACTTGCTACGGAGCCGGGCGGGGAGTATGGAACTTTGAAGGTCGAATTGAAAGATATCTTCCTTTGGATGTGTACGGGCGATTTGGTGAAGGTATGAAGGGTTGATATCGATAGCCGTGATTGAAATGTTGTCTCTCTTAAAAAAATTTAGGAAGTTGCCGGTTCCGACACCCGCTTCCGCGACTTTGCCTGAAATCCAGGGACGAATCAGCGAATAAAGCCACTGATTATAATATTCGGCCTGGTTCATGATTTCCAATGTTTGCTCGCCTACAGGATCGGATGGCATGTAAACGATTTTATCAGTTTTTTGAGTGTATACTTCTCACAATGTGCGGAATAGCCGGAAAGATATGTTTTGGCGGAAGAACTATCAGAGAAGAGGAACTTTTGGATATGTCTGGCAAGATAATCCATCGCGGCCCTGATGATGAAGGAATATTTATTTCAAAGGACAAACGGGTGGGGTTGGTCAGCCGGAGGTTGGCAATAGTAGATTTGTCTAATAAGGGACACCAACCAATGGAATATAAAAATCGATATTGGATTGTATTTAACGGTGAAATTTATAACTTCCAACAGGAGGCGAAGCGTCTTGAAAAAATGGGGTATAAATTCCACTCGCAATCGGACACGGAGGTGATTTTGGCACTGTATGATGAATATGGAACAGGTTGCTTGGAATACTTGAGAGGAATGTTTGCTTTTGCCATCTATGACGCAAAGAACAAAACAGTCTTTTTGGCCAGAGATAGAATGGGGGTGAAACCGTTGAAATATTACTGGGACGGGAAAACATTTATATTCGCTTCCGAACTGAAAGCAATACTTACACAGCGGGAGGTGAAGAGACATCCCGATTGGCTGGCAATACATTACTATTTGACCTTGGGATATTGTCCGGCTCCAATGACGGGTTTTGAAAAAATATACAAGTTGGAACCGGCAAGTTATTTACTCATTAATTTGAGATCCTGCCAAATCGAGAAGAAAAAATACTGGCATTTGGATTTTAATAAAAAGTTGAATTTATCTGAAGGAGAATGGAAAGAAAGAATTTTGACTGAATTGGAGACCGCTACCAAATTGAGAATGATTTCAGATGTGCCAGTCGGCGCGTTTTTGTCGGGAGGAGTGGATTCGAGCGCGGTGGTGGCTCTGATGGCAAAAAACTCATCCAGACCTATTAAAACCTTTACCATAGGCTTTGAGGATCCAGACGACGACGAGAGACAATACGCTAAAACAATTGCCAAAAAATTTGGGACAGACCACTTGGAGTTGGTGGCCAGCCCGCAATCGCTGGAGTTACTACCCGAAGTTGTCAGACAATACGAGGAACCTTTTGCTGATGGCAGCGCGATAATTGCATTTATGATTAGTCGATTGGCGGGAAAATTTGTCAAAGTAATACTGAATGGAGACGGAAGCGATGAGAGTTTTTGCGGGTATTTGCGGCACAATAAATTGCAAAGGGACTATTGGCTGGGTAAATTCAACAAATTTATGCCCATAGCCGGGATGGCCGGTATGGGGTGGCCGAGGATGAAAAGATTAATAGACAGGCAAGACACTGACATCAGAGAAAGGTACTTGGAATATAACTGCTACTTCACCAAATCGGAAAAATTGAAAATATATGACCAGGAATCGGATAACGGCGTGTATGAGCTGTGGAAGGCGCGGTGCGATGAAGCCCGGGTTGATGATGTACGAGATCAGCTGTTGTATGCCGATTTGACTTATTATTTTCCGGATAGCCAATTGACTAAAGTTGACATTGCTAGCATGGCAGCCAGCCTCGAGGCCAGATCTCCATTTACCGATTACAAAATGATGGAATTAGCCGCTAGTATCCCCTACAACTTAAAGGTTAGGAACGGGGTAAATAAGTATATCCTCAAAAAATCACTCGAGGGACTGGTACCGAAAGAAAACTTGTACCGGAAAAAAATGGGTTTTTCCATACCATTGGTCAAATGGTTCGGCGGGGAATTGAATGGATATACTTTTTCGCAAATAAACCCCAAACTCTGGAATCTATTGACTCTGGACTTGTGGTATGGAGAGTATTTTGGAAGTCAGTAGCCGCTATGTTAAAATAAAGCCGTGAGTCCACATCTTCAGTCAGAAGTCACCAGCATCACTAGGCAGCTTATTAGCAAGTATCGCCCGGTCAAAATTATCCTTTTTGGCTCCGGCGCAAGAAACGATCCCCACGCTAACGACTTGGATTTTTTAATCATCAAAAACGACGTACCCAACCGCAGTCTTGACCGGATGCGCCAGGTTCGCTCCCTCGTTCAAAAAAAGGCCGCCGCAGATTTTCTGATCATGACTGAGTTCGAACTTCAGGAACGGATCAGTTTGCAGGATCCATTTGCCCTGCAAATAACTCAGCACGGCCAGCTTCTTTATGGCTAAACCAAAAATTGTCAACGAATGGATTAAGTTGGCTGACGAAGATTACGGCTTTGCCTGTTCCAATTTGTCAGACCCCGATGCAATCTACTTCGGTTTTATTTGTTTCCACTTCCAGCAGTCGGCCGAAAAGTATTTCAAAGCGTATATCGTTGCCAAAAGCCTAGAATTCACCAAAATCCACGATCTGGACTCTCTGTGTCAGATTTGCCTGGCGGACAATCCCAAATTCGATGAACTTAAAGACGAATGTCTTTTCCTCAACGACTTCTACGTCGCCACCCGTTACCCGGTCACAGTCCCTCCGTCCTTTTCTCGCGTGGAGGCGCAGCAAGCAAAAACAGCCGTGGAAAAAATATCCAAATTGGTAAAAACTTTCCTTGTAGACCCTAAAAATTCCGATATCAGTAAAGCCGCGGGGATAATTATTGTGGATCGAAAATTACTGGTCGAAAAAGATTTCGATAAAGAATTTTACATCGCCCCTGGTGGTAAGTTAGATCCCGGTGAAACTCCAAAACAGGCCCTCGTCAGAGAGCTCAAAGAAGAATTTCTAATTGACGTCAGCGAGAATGATCTGGAAGAATTTGGTTCTTTCTCCGCACCGTCTTCCGGTCAGGAACACCGGACTATTCATATGTACTGTTTTATAGTCAAAAAGTGTTGGGGAGAAATCTCCCTTGGCCATAAAGTGGAAAAGCTTCTTTGGCTCACTTCACAGATTCCCGACGGCATAAAAGTAGGGTCGATTTTTGAGCACGAAGTCATCCCCCGCCTCAAAGCCCAAAATCTAATAGACTGATTTTCAACAGTCAGTAGCCGTTGGTTGATGAGTGAAATAACTTTCTTTTAACCAATTTGAAAGGGGATTGGATCAAGGTAGCCAGCAGATATCCCGGACTTCTCGGCTTCCAAGGCGAAGGAATTATGTGGGGGTGCGGTAAATAAAATGGCTTGGGATAAATGAAATCCCGGGAAAAGGGAATGCCCAAATCAAACTTGCGCTTGAATGAACGTTTCATAACGCCACCGTCATGAGAAGAGCGGATGAGATGGGTAGCATGCAAATACGGCAGATCTAAAAAGTGCCCTCGAAACGGTTTGCGATCTTGGATGAGAGTATTTGCATCATCGAATAACCCTTGTTGGCCGTGGGGTTTGCTGAAGTGGAGTTTTGGTAACAATTTTAAGTTTACAAATCTGATAGTTATGTGGCCGGAATACTCATCAATTTTGTATCTTCCGGCTGATTTATCCTGGTAGTGAAACACGTCCCCTACCAGGTTGTAATAGGGGTGGATGAGATATTCATAAGGGTTCGCTGATTTGTTTATGAAACTTATGGTTTGGCGAATTGATGCTTCCGGCCAGATTTCGTCACCGTCTAATATTAATAGCCAGTCCGATTTTGTGGCCTCCAACATTTCCTGACGGATGGTAGTAAGTGCATCGGGGTCAATGTGGGTGGAGTGAAGAAATTTGATTTTGGGACTGGAAATTGTCTTTATAATTTTAATTGTATTGTCGGTGGATCCGGTATCCCAAACTATGATTTCGTCAACGAAACTCAAAACCGAATTTAGGGAATGCCAGATCCAGTTCTGTTCATTTTTAACTATGGAATGGGCGGTTATTTTCATATTAATACCCACGACCTTACGGTCGGGGTATTATATCGCTGTCGGACTTCGTCCGATTTTTGGCAACCCCCGATTTAACGATCGGGGTTTTGCCGCGATGGAAATACCTCAAGCAAATAAGGGCTAAAACGATGTGACTGCCTAGAACCGAAAGAGCGGTGCCAACAACGCCAAGCGAGGGAGTCAGGAGCCGAATGAGAATCACTAAAGCTATTCCCTGGGCAAGATTGGCCCAAAAGAAAAAGCGGGGACGATGGAGAAAATAGAGCAGATAATCTCTTAACGGATTGCCTGCCATGAATATTATCAACGAAAGCAAGAGAACCAGAAAGGGAGTGAAGGCGGGACCAAAGTCTTTACCCGCTACCCAAATGACCAGAACCGCCACCGGAACCATAACCAGAGCTACGGCCAATCCGATTCCGGTAGTAAATAGAGTAGTTTTTTTTAAGTAAATGTCCGCTTGGGACTGATGTTTGAAACCGGCGAATTTAGCCGAAGTAACGGCGCCAATGCTGCTGGAAATTTGGGGAAGAAAGGAAACCATAGTGACGGCCAGGGAGTAGGCTCCTATTGATGACAAATCCATGTACCTGCCGGAGAGGAGCACGTCCAGACGGGAAATGAGGGAGGACAAAACCATGAAGGCCGCTGTCCATTTGCTAAAATTCCAGAATTTATGGAAGTGGGCCAGACCTACGGGAGTGGTAATTATGCGCCGGTCCAACCAAAGCCAGGAAACGGCGAAGCCAGCGGTTGATGAGATAGAAAAAATAAGCAGAGATGTGAGGGGGTTAACAAGACGCATGGAAAATAACAGACCCAAAAGCAACAATCTGAACAAATTCGGGCCTACTTGCAGACCACCCCAAACAAAAAATTTCTGCTGGGCTTGGGAAATTGAAACTGAAAACGATATCAACAAGTAAGAGAAAATTCCAAACCCCACAGCAGGGAGAAGGGGTTGCAATCCCGGTTGACGAAAAACCATGACGGCTATCGGTTTGGCAAAAAGCCACAAGGCCAGCCAACAAAGGCAACCGGCGACGAGTTTTGTGCGCAGTGCTAAGGAGGCGTATGGCAGATAGGCATCGCTACCGCGGTTTTGTCCGACAAACCTGACCAGCGCCGGCCCCATGCCGATGTCAGCCACGGTAACAATGAGAATCAGGGTGTATAAACTAAGGGAAAACAGTCCATAACTGCCGGCTCCCATAACCCGGGCTAAAGCCAGATAAAAGACCGCACCGAGGGCGGCCGAAAGAAAAGTGGAAACTGAAGTAACGGCCGATTGGCGAAATGTATGGGTATTTAAGACAAGTTTAATTCGCTCGCGCATAATTTGGCTACCTTACTCCCTAATTCTACGGCATAATTGGTGCCCCTGTCCCAGGGATATACCTGCTGGATGTTGGCGAGGTAGAGATTTGGGATAGAAGTGATGAGAGGGGGAATGAAGTGATTGAGAAGTACAATCGGTTGGGCAAAGGGGGCGGTCCAGAGCCAGGATTTCCTAATCCATGATTTGTTGAAATCAGGGTTGATTTGCTGTAAAAAGGGGAGAAATTCCGTGAGTAACTGAGCTTGTGAATAGCTGTAATATTTGTGCCCGGCCGGAAGATAATTGCCAACATAAACCAGGTGATCGCCGCCGTAGTGGGACTGGTCAATAAAATTGGTGTGTTCGGTAACACATACAAAAGGCATTTTCCGATCGTTGATATTGAGCCAATATGTGCCGTCTGTTAAGAATTGTTTTTTGAGGGCGAGTACCAGGTTAACAGCTCCAAGCCCGGGCAGGGATGGATACCGCAGACCCGAAATTTTGGAAAACAGGTGGGTGGGGAGAGTGCAAATAATTTTGTCGAATTTTTTCAGCTCGGATAGGCTCGTTATCTGTTTGTGGTAAATGAATTTGGCGCCGTATTTTTTGGCGGCAGATTCAATGGATTGAGCCAGCGAGAGAAAACCTCCGCGGGGGTAGCCCAGAGAGGCGGAGCGTGGGCGGATGCGGCCGTAAAACCAAACGGCTGCTATTTGACCGGCATAATCGTGGAATTTTCCCCGAAACAGCGGTTCCCAAAGTTTATTCCAGGATTTTTCACCCATGAGAGTAGTGATATATTTTTTGGCAGTGAACAATTCAAATGGCTTATAAATAGGATTAAAGCGCATGAGGGATAAACCGAAAGCGGTGCGCAGGCGGTCAAGAATTGACAGGTGGGAAAATTTAAGCAGACTGCCCGGTGAGTCCAGTTGGGTAATCATATTGTCTATCCAGGTGGAAGTTTTGGGTCGGTAAAAATCAATGGGGTGGCCTATTTTGTCAGCCAGTTCTTTTATTATGGTATCGGTAGTAAACAAGTGATGATAATGCTTTTCTAAGGGCCAATCCCACTTGGGGTCTTTAAAACCGACAGCTAAACCGCCGGGCTGGTCATCTTTTTCAAAAACCGTGACATCGTGTCCGGCTTTGGACAAATAATACGCCGCACCTAATCCAGCAAACCCCGCGCCGATAATTGCAACTTTCATAATTAGTTTATTGCAGAGCTGACTTTCTCGTTAATTGAAATTAATTTAGGATAATCTAAAAATACACTGACATTTCTGAAAAAGCCCATGGAACCAAGAATACCTGTTTGTTGAGGAAGGGATATGGGAAAACCTGACTTTGTGAACCCCATGATATCCTTATACTCTATTGGTTCATGTTTGTTTTCGGGATCTTCGACTTTAATTCCTACCCTGTGATAATAAATTTTGATTGAACTGCCACCAATTCCATAGGTAAGGAATGGTTTTCCGATTGCAATATCGTAACCCAAATATTCGCCAATTTCGCTGGTAAAAAATGTCGTGTCCGATCCTGAATCTATTAGGCAGTACGCATCAATTGTTCTCGACTCGTTCTTTGGATTGAAGATGGAGATATTTATCCAGGGAACTATCCTGTTTATTTTCTGGTGTTTGGCATTAAACCCAAACGCCAGTATATATTCGAAGTCCATACTTAACCCGCAAAGTTGACATCAAATCGCCCTACCTTGAAAACAATTGGGTTGGATATTTTTTCTTTCCTGGCCTTGGACATCGCAATTTCAAGTGTTTTTCCGCTTCCAACTAGTGACTTGTCTTTGGGTGAAAGAGCGACCCATCCACTTTTTACTTTTGTTAATATCTTAGTTAAATCTGTCACTTGTTTATTATACTACAATGAAACGGGCAATTTTCATTGGGCAGGCGATGCCCAGGTTTAAAAAGGATCCGCACGACTGGCCGACGTTAAACACTTGGCTGTATTCAATCGGAATCTGCCATGAGGAAATCGTCAGAAATTTTTTTTATTCGGCTCTGGTCGATTATTTTCCGGGTTCCAAAAATGGATCGCATCTGGTGCCAACCGCTGAAGAAATTACAAAAGAGCGAATCAGATTGATTAAGACGATCGAAAATTTTTCTCCGGATATTGTTGTACCGATCGGTAAACTGTCTATTTCGCACTGTTTGAGTCAACAAATTGGGTTGGCGGAAGTGATTGGAAAAAAGTTTGTGGCTGATCCTTACGGCGCTTTGGGCTATGGCTTGAACATTATCCCTCTCCCCCACCCTTCCGGCGCCAGCACGTGGCACAGAAAGCCAAAAAATAAAATATTATTAAATCGGGCATTGGATGTTTTGAAATCAAATCTTAATCTCTAAATCCATAACTCCCATACTCTGTAGTATGGGAGTTAGTTATATTTACAATACTTGGTAGTATTGTAATTGTTTGCAAGAGGTCCTCTTGCAAAGGGCCTAGTGAACGCGTTTCCATGAAAGAAATGAAATTACGCTGAAAGTGATCAACGTAAGTGATGATATTATCAGACCCGGGAGAACGTAGCGCTGGGGGGAGAAAGAGATGATATATTCTCCCGATCCGGGAATGGAAAACCCATTAATGAAACTGTAAAGAGGAACCGGCGCCTTGTTGTCCAGTCTCCAGAATGAATCGTAGTTTTGGGAGAATGCCAGCGTGGCTGGTGCTGATAGTTTTTTAACGTTTACCGTATAACTGGTGGGGTTGTGTTTGACATAACTTATTTCGGGCTGGGTTGAAGAAGGGGGAGGGGGAAGGTAATTTATGAGCCGGTCGGCCTGGGATTGGAACTGTTGCCATAAAGAAATGGGAATAACGGCTAAGGCGTTGACCACGTTGATGTGACCCTCGGTGGCAATAGTAATAGAGGTTGGGGAGGAAACTTGGCCGATTTCAAACCATAAAAATTCCGCCCGGTCAGAAGTTGTGGCTATGGTTTTTTGAGCGGAACCGGAAAATTCGATTTTTCCTCCTTGGGGACTAACCATAAACCTTGCTAGAACGACGCAATCCCCACCACAACTGTTCAAATTAACCGTAAGTGAATTATTTCCCTCGGATACTGCCCACCCGCCGCCAAAATCAAAATCTAGGTTATCCAGGCTATATTTTTGCTGCAGAAAATCCCGCCAACTTATTAAGTCCGAAGTTTCTCTTTTCCACCATCCGGTGTGATCGGGGTCGAAATTTAATTGTTGGGCGGGAAAAATAAAATCTTTCGGAGATATGAGAGCGGCCGCGACGTCTATTTGCCGTTTGCGATTAAGAAGTAATTTGGATTGGGGAAATTGGGATATTTGAGATAGTATCCCCGGTTTTTCTTCCGCGAAGACCAGGGCAGTTTTGGTGAGATCGATATCAGACTGATAGATATCATCGGAGCCGATGATAAAAGAGGTGGAGGCTGGGACGAAAAAGAGGTTTTGATGTGTTTTTGTCTCAAGCAGGGTCACCGGACCGAAATCTAACCGGCTTTTAACCCACGGAAGCCGACTAAGCTGGTTGGTAAAAACCTGACGATATTTAACGTCCTGGGGTTTTAAGCTATCTCGGAGGGGGTCTATGGCAGCAAATCCCAGATACTTTACTGACGCAATGTCAAGCAGTTGGCCGGAGTAGCTGGCTTCGCGCAAAAAATTAAGAAGATCATAACTACCGACTACTCCGGTGGAAAACGGCCGCTTGTTAAGCAAGGTGAGGGCGTCCGTGGAAGGATGGGTGGGGCTGGAATAACCCAAGGGAGGCTTTGAGGGTATCCAGACTATGCCGCCTGGGTTGGGATCCGATTCTAGAAACCTGGCAAGCTGCAGGTAAGAATCGGGGTTTCGGACCTTGGAAAACAAACCCGTGGCTTGGCCCCTTAAAATGGGGGTAATTAAAAAGAGTAAATAAATGACGATTAAGCCGGGCAGCAGACGATTTTTTTGAAAAAGATACTGGCTAGAAAAGGCGATGAGAACAGAGTAAGACAAAGCCAGGAGGGTAAAAAACTTGACAGGATCACGAAAGAGGGAAAACCCCGGTATATGGGAAAACAACCAGGGATAAACTTGGGGAAACGGGGGCTGGCTGCCCTTGACTAGAAACAACGATAACAGTGCTATACCCGTCCAATAAAATATCCGATTGTTTCTGGGGAATACAACCAGAGGTAAAAAAGCCAAAATCGGCAGCAAAAAAAAGTAAGGTGAGGGTGAGGAGATATGGCCAAAAATGTTTTTGGGCCAATGGGGTTGGATTAAGAATATGGCGTGGGTGAGACTGGCAAAGCTCAAAGAAGAGACCTGTGACTGCCGGGTGTAACCTGTGGGAAGTGAAGGGGCTTTGGTAAATAGTGAGGGCAACATCCAATAGCTATGTGCGCCCACAAGAACTAAGCCCGTGATCAGACCAGTGATCAAATAATATTTGAACTGACGGAGGTTTAAAATTGTGTGAAAAGACGCAAGAATCACCAGAAGATATAAGAATCGGATATCTAAAAAGGATATTGTCAGAGTTACCAGAATGAATCTGGATCTGGCGGAAATGTAATAAATTGCCAAGGGTATGAGCGAATATGCAATCGCCAAACTCAACTGGCCACCATCTATGAGCATCAGAATGAATGTGTTGGTCGCAAATAATGATTGCCCTATGAGTCTGGCCGAAGTTGAAAGTGAATAACTTTTGAGTAATTTACCCATCGCAAACCAACTGATTATGAAAGCCGGGAGAATACCTAACAAAAAAATTGAAAGAGTAAAATCCAAACCGATTTTGGCGCCCAGACCGTATAAAAGTCCGTACGGCCAGTCCCACAGGGTGGATGTGGTAAACACCCCCAGGGCGTCATGACTGGCGGGAGACCAGGTGTAGGGTAAACTAAAATTACTCGCGGCAAGGGCTGGAAAAAGGTAGGGAAAGTCGTGGGCAGCTATCGGAAACATCGGATAATGAATATAAGAAATAAAAGAAAGTAGGCAATTTGTGATAATGATTGGACCTGTGAAGTCCGATGGATAAACAGCAGTAAAGATGATGCTGTAAGCGTCAGGACAGAAAGCATGTAAAGTGTTTTAACCGTGTTTGGCATGGGCGAGCCGCAAGGCACCAATGATGAGATAAATATATGACCAGTCGGACAATTTACGGACAACGGTTTCATCGACAACTCCGCTGCCAATAAAATAAAACAAGACTGCCAAGGTGATAAATACCAAAGACAAAATAAACCAGCTTTTGTAATCGCGAATTTTCCAGACTCCCAATCCGGTGAATACGACAAAGATGACGCTTGATAAAAGTCCTTTGACCGGGAGAACTACAGCATCAAACAAAGCCAATAAAGCAATTAGGATAGTCATTGGTGTCTGGGGCGCAATAAAGATTTTAAAACAAAAATTATGCCTAATAAATACGCTCCGGCTGAAATAGTATTAACGGTTGCAAAATAGTCATACGGCTGAAAATATAATTTTAACTTTAAGCGCAGACTACCGTCAGGCATTATTTGATAATCAGACACCGGAAAATCAGACTTGATTACTCGCGGGTCAATTTCCCACATGTTGGCATAATCGAATACTACGTGATGGATATTGAAGGCTAACTGCTTGCCACTTTGGGTAATTAACTGCCACTTTTTAAGATGGGGATCCAGAAAAATCAACGAATGCTGACCAGTAAGATCGGAAATTTCAATGTCATAACTATGGGCGGCGTTTTTTTTGAAAGATAATTTAGCTCCGTGATTTGCAAACGTGGCTGGACTGTCTGAAATGTAGATTTTTTCACTGCGATATTTTGGATTTATCTCATATAAACTATACCTCGATCCAAAATCTTTTATTTTATTCCCGATTAGACTGGCGATAAATTTTGGGGGCTGAAGGGCAAATAAACCATCGGAAAACATAAAAGTGTTTTGTAAGTCTTCCGGTGTGGAGTTGCTGACTATCACATATCTGACGTTGTATTGCCGCAGGAGACGGCCGATAGCGCCGTAGTCCATGTTCTCTAACCAATGAAACACATCTTTCGCTTTATCAGCAAAACTAATTAGTCCGGACATATCGTTTTTGCCGGCTAATAACAATAATGGCGATACTCCGGCGTAATAATGATCTTTACGAAATTCATCCGGCACAATCACGCTGTTGCCGGACAATAGAGGTAGAGACAAGTAGCGACCGGCACTGTTCTGATTCTTAACGAATTTCAACATGTCTTGATAATCTCTATTAAAAGCCCGAATTCCGTCATAACTGTGAAGGCTGGTCCAGTAAGGCAGGTTTTCGAACTCTCCCAGGATGAAGGGCTTGGCGTTAAGTACGCTGATTAAAAAGACGGCAAACAATAAATAAGCTTTGTGTTTTTCCGATTTAATAGATTTGACGACTATGGCTAAACTAACAGAAATAACCAACGCCCATTGAAATGCCAGGCCGTAAGCAAATTTGTCATACATGTTGCGAAAAATTACAAATCCCGGAATGTGATTGGAAAGCCACAAAAAGATTGATATTCCCCACGGTCCAATATTGACAGTAAAAAAATAAATCGCCAAAGTAAAGCTAAACATCGCGGCTACATACAAACTCGTTCTGGTTTTGTCTTTTTCGATCACCAATCCTGCTATAATAATGACGGCTATAAGTAAATAGCCGGAAATTAAGATCTTTGAGTACCAGGAAAAATAAATCGGCAGTTGGGGCCAGTGGTTTGCAAGCTGAATTTTTTGATGATATGAGTTTAGCAGCGGGAAAAAACTGTTATTAATCTCGGTAACCGCCCTGATTCCAGCTTCGTTCTGTTTGCGAAATTCGACGGATGTGATACTGGGCGTATATGAACCTGGCAAAGCTTGGGCGAAATTGGTGTAAGGGACGTATGCAAACCAGTGTAAATTGAGAATTACAAACAACAAACCTGCCAATGCTAAGTAAGCTGCTAGCCTGACTTTATGCTTCCAAGTCGCGAAAACAAGCAATGGTAAACTGGTGATTAAGGCCGCGGCCGACAGAGGGAAGGTAACCGAGATAAAGTTGAAGGCTGACCAGATAAGTACCGCTGCAACCAGAAAATAAAACTTCCCTTCACGGACTGCTTTGATGCCCAAATGCAGGGACAGCGGAAATAAACTAATCAGATATTCCGCCATGAGTCGGGAATTGAACAGGGTATAGAAGTTGAAGATGGAAAAAACATACATGAACGAGGCTATGATGCAAATTACACGTTCATGTTTACCTTGCGGCCGCAACAAATAACCGATTAAGTAGTAAAAGGCAAAAAATCCTCCCATGATATTGGCCGAGTAGAGTAGCGCTTGAAGGTTAAAAATCGGCAAAATCTTTTTTAGACCAACAAGAATTATCAAGAAGGCGGACAGAGAGGAGGGAGGAATTGAATTGGTTAACTGGCTTAATCCTGTATCAGATACTATCTTTGACGCGTAATTATTTAGAAATTCTTGAGGATATAAATAAAATATTCGCGTGTCGTCGCCGCCTAAATAATAGGTGGTGGATAATCCGGAGACAAAAACGAACAATATTCCCAGCAATAACAGAGCCCTTTTAGTCATCAAGTCGTCTAAGGTTGACAACATGTTGACACTGATCTTGTTAAAAAGTTTACCCATCCTGGCCAGCCTGTTTAAGACGGTGACCTGGAGAATATAAAAAATTACACTGCCAAAAAGCGTTATCCATAAATACACCGCCATCCGTTGGGCCAGCAAAAAATTACCGGAAATAAATGCCAGTGACAGAATTATCAGCACTCCCGCGGGGACAAAGAACGGATTGATTTTATGAACATAATTTTGCAGGTCTTTTTGTCGAGTTACTATTTCGGACTTAATCCCTGAATCCTTTCGGTAAATAGCTAAGGTGGAAAGAAGAGCAATTACAAACGAGATAGTACCAACTTTGACGTAATCCATACCGGCAATTACAGACGCAGACCTGTTTACGAGAATAGTCATTAATTTTCCGGGGGATTTGTAGGGCGTGTCACGGGGAAACACATATTTAGCCGTCAAAATTGGTACTGCCCTTAAGTCCAGAATGTTTTGTTTTTGTGTCAAGTTTGGGGTAACTATCTCAAACTCAATGACGAATTCTTTGTTTTTCGAGTCGGCTATTGTAGGAAAACCAAATTGATAGTCATCGTCATTATTAAAATAAGAAAAATCATACCGATTTTCCGCGTACCACTTGTTTTGACGCGCTTCTTTTATTCTGAATATCACCTGCCCCGGATTGCCTTTCAGCCGGAAGTAGTTAAACGAAATCGAGCCCAGATAACTATCGTGAGAGACGGCGTTGAAAGTGTACTTGAGAGTGGTATTGGGTTCATATTCCGGCTTAACTTTAACTTCAGAGGAAGCATAGGTGTCGGTGTAGTTAAACAGTTTATTTTCTTTGATCTCCTGATAAACGGAAAACAGCGCAAATGCTGCCAGAAGTGCCGCCCAAACCACACCCAGCCTCACCAAAAACTTAAGCTTTCGCATGATTCTTTTTCACCAGAAAGAATAATTGAGAGCACGCCAACACCAAAAATGACCCGAGGCTGATGTTACGAATAGGCCGGTTGTATTTCGCGGGTTCAAAATACAGCGACATCTTCAAATTAAGTGACCCATCGGGATTGGTGGTATAGTACGCCTCGGGAAAATTATTTTTTATCTCACCGGGGTCAATTTCCCAACCATTGGCAAAATTTTGAACCGGAACATTTTGGCCCTTGTGATACGCCCGGGGTTCAGGCCCCTCTATGTACAGCGTCCAATCCCGATAATAGGAATCCAAAAATACGATTTTTTGCGGTTTTTTGATATTTGATAAGCTCACTTTATATAAAGAATCAGAGATTTTTTCGTAGTCCGCATTGGGTAATGCCCGGGGAAAGACATCGTAGTCATCAGTCAGATAAATACGATCGTTATTGTATTTGGGGTTAATCTCGTAAAGCGTATAGCGAGTGCCAAAATCTTGAAGTTTTTTACCAAGTAACCCGTTTATAAACTCGGCGGTTTGCCATTTTAGGACAACTCTGTTATCACCCCCGTATAAATAAGACGTCATACTCTCCGGTAGACTCTGTTTATCCAGGATCACATACCGGGCATTTAAAAGCTGAACCATGCGCCCGAATTCGATATATTTTCTGTCCCGCAGACCCGGAAAAATACTATCTCCGATGGCAATATTGGTTGAGGTGATAAAGCTATATTGACCGGCGTAGTCCTGACGGTTGCTTAAGAAACGCAAAGGAGACGGACCAGAGTAGAAATGCCCGGGATGATATTTATCTTCGATATTAGTAAACGAGGGATAGTTAAGAGGCAGCCATAAAATCCGGGAGGGGTTCTTTAAGTCCGAAAGATATGCCGCAAGATTATTAAAGTCATCATTGAAAGTGCCTGACATTTTGGCTTGCACTCCTACATGTTCAACTCTGGCTTGAAACAACGGATAGGCATTTACCAAAATAGTTATTATTAAACCTGCTCCGATTACCAAACGCACAATTTTATTCGTAAACCGATTTGCCAAAATAGATAGTCCAATTCCGAGTGTCAACGCGTAATAAAGGGCCGTCGTCAAGGCAAACTTGTCAAACATGTTTCTAAACATTGTGAAAAATGGCACCCGTAGAGACAACCAAATAAACAAGTCAGGACCCCAATGCTGAAAATTCGGCGTCATCAAGAACCAGGAAATCAACAACCCTAATAACCCTAAAATAAACCCCATAGTCAATACGTTGTTCTTTTCGCGATGGATAAACACCCCTGCCAAGACAATCAGGGAGATAAAAAGTAGATTGGTATAAGAAACAACGGTTAACTTATCGACCAGGCCGATTTCCAATTGATTAATTACTCCGTTTAACGGGCTAAACATTGTGGTCGTACCCCTGATACCGGCAATATTAGCCTCAATAAAACCTTCGGACGTGTAAGTATCCACAGTATTGGCAAGTCCTGTCTTGTGAAAATTCAAGTAAAACAAATGGAAAATCCAAGAAAAGTTAATTAACACATAACTAGTCCCGAACAGCAGACCATTTAGTAAAAATACTTTTTTTGACCTTAAAAATTCCCATAACAAAAGAGGGGCGCTGGTAATAAGTATGGGAATAGTCCATGGTAGAGAACTTAAATTAGTACTTAAAAAGGTCAGGATTAAGCAAGCCGTGAATACATACAGGAAATTACGCTGGCGGACGCTTTTAATGAAGAAATACAACGTCGCCGGGGCAGCGGCAATTAGATAAATGACAATCATTTGGTGCTTGTAAAAAGTCCGAAACAAAAATGGAGAAAATATGTAGAACAAACTTGCCGCTATCCTGATAAAAAAAATGGTTTTTGATTGATTAGATATCCAAAGACCCAAAAGCAAATATAAAAAAATAAAGGCCAATGCCCAGTTTAGGCCGTACATCACAAATTGAGTATTTAAGAAAGGCAGTAAAGTTTTAACAACCAGCATCAAAGCTACGAGCGGAATCGGATGAGTAGCCGGATAATATCCCGTGTTGCCACCTCCGATAGTATTGTCCGTAACGATATTTAGAAGAAGATTCTGAATATACTCCTTAGGGTATACATAATATAAGCGCATGTCATCACCTCCCACGAAATATAAATTACCTTGTGTTAACAAAGGAGTAATACCCAGCACCAAGGCGATAAGAATAATTACAACTTTTCTCATGCTAAAATCCTATTATATGCGAATCGGCGTGGATTATCGCCTGGCTAACCGGCATTTGGGCGGAATGGCTGTGTATCTAAGGAATCTCATACCACTACTCAAGAAGATTGATAGCCAAAATGAATATTTACTGTTTAGTGACAATCCGTCTGGACGTCCGGGATTTAAGAGACACGCATGGACTATTATTTGGGAGCACATTTGGCTGCAACTGTGTTTGCCTTTTTTATTCTGGAAAGAAAAAATAAATGTTGCCTATTTTCCTAATCCGCCTGTATCGTTTTTTTTAACTATTCCTATGGTTCTGACCATTCCGGATGTGTCGTTTATGTATGACCTGTCAATGCCAGGATGGACCAAGGGGTATTTATGGATCATGTATTTTTTGTCCGCTCATAAAGCCCGGACAATTACTACTTTCTCTCAAAATTCGAGTAATGACATTGTGAAATTTTTTAAAGTTGAGTTAGATAAGATTTATGTCACACCGCTCGCTCCATCCAATGCTTTGTCTCTACAAAAAACAAAGCGAGAACCGCAGAAAGAATATATTCTTACGGTACCAGGCACATTTATCTCTCGAAAAAATATTGAGGAGACTATTCTGGCATTTAAACATCTGCCGGCTATTTTGAAGAATACTTATCGGCTTATTGTGGTAGGTGACCCCCACGGCGAGGGATACGAAAAAATAAAAGACTTTGTGGAGGTGGAAAATATGACCGAGAAAGTTATTTTAGCGGGACGAGTCAGTGATCATGAGTTATCTGCTTTGTATTCCAGATCTAAATTATTTGTATGTTCATCGCTTTATGAGGGGTTTGGTCTGCCTATACTGGAAGCGATGAAATGCGGCGTCCCGGTGATCTCCTATGATAACTCTTCGCTACCTGAAGTAGTCGGTGACGTGGGAATTTTAGTAAAGAACGTTGATGAACTTAGCCGCGCGATGGAAGAAGTCTTGATCAATGAGAAATTACAAGTAAAACTGAAAAGTCGGGGGTTAAAGCGCGCTTCGCTTTACGGTTGGGACAAAACAGCAATTTCCTTTTTAACAAGCTTGCCAAAAAATGCTTACTAAAGAGTCATCTGTATTATTTGCTACGTTTTCCATGTGGACAAACGGACAGCGTATGCCTACTAACGGGAATCTTGAACCATTGAGAGATTTTTTGATCTCCAGAGTTAGTAAATTGGTTTTGATTGACCAGCCTCATCCGGGAAGTGGGATTGTGATGCCTAAGATAGAAGAGTACACGGAAAATAAAAAGGCAATGAACTACTCATCTTCGTGGTGGGTGTACTTGATGGAGCCTTTTTTAAAATTGGTAAATAAAAATGAGACCAATGTACTTTTTAAGATGAGGGATTTTTTGTCGGTAATTGACTGGGGAATAAGGGATAAAACTTATTATGACTACTTTATTGGCATGGAGAGCATCAACACTCTGGCTGGTGTTATATTGAAAAAATTAGGCAAGATCAACAAGGTAATTTACTATGTTTTAGACTATTCTCCCAACCGATATCCTTTAATTTTAAACAAAATATATCTGGCTTTAGACCGGTTTTGTACGATTCACGCTGACTTTGTCTGGGATGTTTCGAAGGCAATACAGCCCGCCAGAATTTCAGCTGGTTTGGACCCGAAAAAATCGGCTCCGGTAATCCACGTTCCGATCGGGGTATATCCGCAACAGTTAATATTTACGCGCGTTGATAAACGGCGGCCTTTTTCCATGTGTTATATGGGAACGCTAACTGAGGAACAGGGACCAGATTTAGCAATTGAAATGATGCCAATAATTCTTAAAAAGTATCCCGACGCAACTTTGCATATAGTCGGAGGTGGTGAAAAAAATCTTGACCGGCTTAAAAAACTTACAAAGTCTCTGGGGTTAAAAACCTGTGTAATTTTTCATGGATTTGTGGTCGGAAGCTCTGATATGGCCAATATTCTAAGCCGGTGCTATATCGCGGTCGCTCCGTATCGCGCAATCCCCGGATCCATTAGGCAGTACGGAGACGCTTCAAAGTTGAGATCTTATGCGGCGGCAGGGTTGCCGATTGTTACGACGAATGTACCACCTCTGGGTAGAGAGCTGCAAAAGTTGGGTGGGGCAATTATTGCGCCTGACAATAAGAAAGGCTTTGCTCAAGTAATTATGACTATATTTTCCGATCGGAAGTTGTATACTTCTATGCGAAAACAGTTAACTGAATTTGCCAAAAGTAATACTTGGGATGATGAATTTTCTCACGCTTTCTCCAAATCATAATAAAAAAGAAAAATTAAAGAACTTTTTTCGGCAATTTGAAAATATTTTTTTCTTTTCCAAGCTACAGAAAGAAATCGAAGATTCTAAGAGTGTATTAGATGTGGGCTGTGGCAATGACTCTCCGATGGGACACTTAAAAAGGACATTTCGGAGTGAGGGCATCGACATTTATCCTAAGTGCGTTCAAGTAAGCCGTAAAAACCGTTACCACGATTCGTATCGTTTGGGAGACGTGAGGAAGTTAAGTAAGTATTATAAAAACAAAAGTTGGGACACTCTAGTGTCAATTGATGTGATCGAGCATTTAAATAAACAAGAATCTTTGAAAATGATTTCACAAATGGAAAAGATAGCCCGCAAGAAAGTAATTTTGATGACACCTAAAGGATATATTGATCAAGGCGCTTATGACGGCAATCCTTATCAAGTCCACCACAGCGGCTGGACAAAAAAAGACCTGGAAAACCTGGGCTATAAAGTGTACGGCTTGCGGGGATTTAAGTACCTGCGGAATGACGCCGCAACTATTAGATTCTCGCCTTGGATCTTTTGGGGGTTTCTTTCATTTATTACTGAAGTGTTACTCTACCCATTTCCTGATTTGTCTTTTCAACTATTTGCCGTAAAATCTGTGACGAGCGATGGTCCCAGGAATAAGATTGCCGAATAAATTTTTTGGCTTTACTGCCCAGGCGGTTTCGAAGTTGAGAATTTTTAAGTAAATCTATTATGGCGTCGGCAAATGCGTTCAGGTTTCCTATGGACACTTTTATCATACCTTCTGGGTAATAAGTGCTGAAAGCCGGTAAATTAAAGCCGACTGCAGGAATCCCAAAAGCCATGGCTTCCGCAGCGGCCATGCCTCCGCTGTCAAAAAATGCCGGGTGGACAACAATTTTGCTTTGGGCGAATATCCGATATTTTTCTTGGCCGTCAAAAACGAAGCCGAAAAGTTTGACATTATTTTGCAATTTATTATTTGATATTTGCAATTTGACTTTGTTCATAAGCGGCCCGTCACCGATCATCGCCAGTTTGGCGCGCGGGATTTTTTCAACAACTTTTTTCCAAATATCGATAAGTTCGACTACCCCTTTTTGGGGGTGAAAGCGGCCTTGAAAAACAGCGGCGTATTTTTTGGACACTTTGGGATTTTTGGCAAGCCAATTGTCGATGCGGGTAGTATCGACTGCCCCTAAAACTACTATGGCTTTGTTTTGTGGAAACACTTTTTTTTCCAAGTCATTGTTGACCAAAACACAATCCGCAAAATTGGTTATGAGCGGTTTGATAGGTAACTGTGATAACCAAAGCCACAGGGCAGAGAGCCGGTGACGCCCTGGTCCGAAGCCAGTGAGAGGAGAAGGGGCAGTCTGATACCAGGTGGCAACCCATTTGAGATGAGGGTAGCGAAGTTTGAGAATGAAGCAGGGTAAAGAATCCATCCAAAATTCTGAGGCTGAGTAGAGATAGGTTTCGTTTGGTGAGTCGATCTTAAAAATTAGTGAGTGATATAATCCTATAAATATTCTGGTTATGTATTGCAGAAAAAAACTAGCGTGTGGAATAAGTATAGATAAAAATGAAATGTTGGAGTTGGGGCGAAGATTGTTTCTACGCATCATATCTATCCCCTCCTCCCAGGTAACTATGATGAGTGGATGGTCCTTACTCCAGCGCCTGGCGAACTCGATATAAATCCGATCGCCACCGGATAGGCCTGATCCGTGCGACGCCATGGACCAAAAAATAAACTTCATATCTTTTTAGCTTTGACAAAAACTGATACACCAGTGTTTTTTGGTTGCCAAATGTCATTCAGGTGGTCCAACAGATTTACTCCAAAAAAAGCGAGGTTGGTCAGAAATGGCCGGCTGGGCGAGGTGGTAAATTTGTTGAGAGAGGCGTTTGGGGTACCTAAGATAAATTGGTTATGAAGATAGCGGGCGACTAGGTTGACCAAATAGTGATTAAACGGTAAACACCAAAAAGTTAGTGATTCTACCTTTTCGATTCTAAATCCAGCTTGTTGAACAACTTGTTTTATTTGTTCCGGGTTATAAAGGCGGATGTGTTGATTCCACAACCCAGCAAAAAATCCTGACTTAATATGAACTCCGAATAAACGCTCCAAAAACCAGTTTAGTGGATCCCAAAGCATGGGGTAATTAGCATTCGGAACGGTTAGACACAAAACTCCGCCCGGCTTTAATATACGAAAAACTTCTTTTAGACCCTTGACGTCATCGGGCAAGTGTTCGGCTACTTCGGACATAACAGCTTTGTTGAATTCACTTTTTTTGAAAGGAAGTTTGTGCATCAAGTTTCCTCGATAAATAGGAATTTTTTTGCCATGTAAATTTAGTTTGGCCTTTTCTAAACCCTTAATATCATAATCAGTCCCTGATAAATGTAAGTTTTTTATACCTAAATTTGAGAGTAAATGCAGATAGTATCCATCACCGCAACCAATATCAATTATTTTTTCGCCCGGCCTGGGGTTTAATTCGGTAATAATTCTTTTGGCCCGGCGCTTGAGGGCCATATCACCAGTATTGGCCAGTAATTCTTCCAGCATCCTGGTTATTTTAACCCAAAATCATTCCCACTGCTTCATCCATGTTTTTTACATAATGATTTGGTTCTAGTTTTAGTTCTTTGGGCATATGGGCTCCTAATTTGATTGTTTTAACATTGGCATTTCTTCCTGCAATGACATCTCTGTCATCATCACCAATAAACCAGCTGTCGTTTAAGCTAATCCCGAAGTCTTTGACGGCTTGAAGCAACATACCAATTTTTGGCTTTCTACATTCGCAGCCTGCTTCCGGATGGTGAGGACAGTAATAGACCTTGTCAATTCTAACTCCATTCTTTTTAAATTCTTTTAGCATATAGGTTGTGAGGGTTTTGTACTGTTTGTTTGTAAACTTACCCCGTCCGATGCCAGATTGATTGGTAACTATGACAATTTTGTAATTTGTTTTTGTCAGTTTTTGCAACGACGCAACCACCCCGGGAAGAAATTCAAAGTCTTCTTCTTTGTGAATATAGCCGTCTTTGTTATTGTTTATAGTTCCGTCTCGATCTAAAAAAACAGCTTTCACGACTGGAGTTGAGTAAACATTAATTATCTTCTGAATAAGTTTTGAGGTAGAAAAACCTTTTTCCCAACCCAGGACATGAATTCTACCTCCATTTTTCTCTACTATATCTCGCTCTATACAATTTACTCCCCAGTCAGATCCGTTGCAGTGAATGTGAGGTTTTATTTTATCTAAAATCTCAACTGGGGTAATGTCGTCAAATATTGTGACATAGTCCACGCCTTCGATTCCTGCTACTGTTTCCGCTCGGTCTTTTTCTCCAATGATAGGGCGACTTGGTCCTTTGTAACTTTTGACTGATTGGTCACTATTTACTAGAATAAAGAGTACGTCTCCTTGTCTTTTCGCCTCTTGGATCGACTTGATATGACCAACGTGAATAATGTCAAAACTGCCGTTACAAGTAACGATCTTTTTCCCTTGGTTTTTAAGTTGTCGTGCCAGGACGATTAATTTTTTCAGTGAAATTACTTTTTGACTTAGATACATATTTGTAGCTAATTGTAGCATTTGGTTTACTATTATTCGTGCTACAATCCCTTCAAATGAAGTTGTCAATACTTGAAAAAGAGAGGCTGTTTAGAATAATAGATAAGTTTTCTGATCAAAAAATTGTGGTTTTAGGGGATCTCATGCTGGATCGATATTTATGGTCTAAAGTAGACCGAATTTCTCCAGAGGCTCCAGTTCCTATAGCTAAAATCGAAAATGAAACTCTTGTCCCTGGAGGTGCTGCCAATACTGTTTACAACCTGGCCAGTTTAGACGTTAAAGTTGAAGCAGTTGGTCTTATTGGGAAAGACTTTGCTGGTGAGGAACTTGCACGAATTTTGACAAATAAAAATATTGGACTCTCGGGTTTAATAATTGATGAGAATCGTACCACTACTCTTAAAACTCGTGTGATGGCAGGTAACCATCAAATGATTAGGTTTGATTATGAAGATACAAGAGAGGTTAGCCCTAAACTTGAAGGTAAGTTGTTGTCTGCTGTTGGTGAGTGTCTAAAAGATGCCACAATACTAATAATCTCTGATTATTCAAAGGGTTTGATTTCGAGTCGTTTTGCACATCGTGTAATTGCATTGGTGAAAAAAAAGAGGATTAAAGTTCTGGTTGACCCAACTCCACAAAGTTTCAACAAATATAAACACTCTTACCTCGTAAAGCCCAATAAAAAGGAGGCTGAAACAATTGTTGACGAACGTATGGCTTCTGACTATTCTAATCTTGGCAGTATAGGACGAAAGATGATCAATAAACTAAAGACTGAAGTTTCATTCATTACGCTGGGTGAGGATGGGATCGCTGTAATAGATTCGTCTAATAACATTTTCCGTATTCCTGCTTCTAGCCGCGATGTCTATGATGTTTCTGGTGCAGGCGACACTACCATGGCGGCGTTGGCAGCAAGCCTATCTGCAGGAGCAAATCTCAAAAGATCTGCAATTCTGGCGAACTTGTGCGCGGGAATAGTGGTGGGCAAACTGGGTACGGCTACTTGCTCACGTCAAGAATTAAGAAATGGCGTTCGAGAACAGATATGAAAATTCTTGTTTTGTGTTTACCGGCAATTGGTGACGGATTGATGATAACTCCCATGATTAGAGTATTGCGTAAGAGATTTCCTAATGCTGAAATAGACGTGGCTTGCATGATGGGTGGGGTCCAGTATGTATTTAAAAACAATCCATACATTAGCCAAGTTCACTTTTTATCTATTTACACAAAAAATTGGGTTCGGGGAATTTTCCAAATATTATCCTTGAGGAAAAGAAAATATGACGTGTCAATTTTGTCTTTTCCGTCTTATAGAAGGGAATACCATTGGGTTCAGGCTGTAATTGGAGCAAAGAAAAGTATCGCCCACTTGTTCTCTACGGGGTATTGGTTGGAGTTCAACTTTCTAAACACTGATTTGGTGGCTGTTGATGAAGCTAGCCATAATGTAATTAATAATCTCAATCTTACCTATGCTTTGGACATCGATTGGCGAAAATATTTAGAGGAAAAGAATGTCAGATATGACCTAAAACTTGATACTTTGGATATCGATTTTGGCAAAGACTACGTTAAGAGACTTGGCTGGTCAAATAAAAAAATCGTGGCTATTCATCCCGGGTCAACCAATTCGCCGGCTGCTTTACTACGACGCTGGCCTTCTGACAGATACGCACAAGTGGCTCGGTATCTAATTCGAAAAAATTATAAAGTGATAATATTTGCGGGACCTGAAGAGAAAGAAGTCGGAAATGAATTAGAGCGTTTTGTGCACAGTAAGCAGTGCCATCTGGTGGACAACGTCAATTTTAACCAGAGTTTGGGCATTTTGAACCAAATGGATCTTTTGGTTTGCAACGATAACGGATTTGGGCATTTGGCAAACGCGCTAGGAAAGGAGATTGTGACACTGTGGGCTTCGACTAATGATAAGTGGAGTTTGCCAATTAACAAAAAACTGGTCACCCTTGTACGAGCCCCAAAGTTCATTCCCTGGTATCGGTATATCTTAAAACGATCTATACCAAAGGGGGTTAGTGGCGGTATGGAGCAAATACAAGTAAAAGAGGTAATCGAAGCTATAGAGAAGACTCTATAAGTTCGCAGAGAGTGTGAATGATTACCAGGTGGACTTCCTGGATAAGAGGGGTTTTGTTTGAAGGAATAATTAAATTGATGTTGCAGAGGTTTTTGAGTTTACCTCCATTACCTGTTAAAGATATGGTTTTAACTTGGAGTGATTTGGCTGCTTTAGCGGCGGCTAAAATATTGGGAGAGTTGCCACTAGTGCTGATACAGAAGAGCACGTCCCCTTGTTTTGCAACAGCCTCCACCTGGCGAGAGAATACTTTATCGAATCCGTAGTCGTTGGCTATGGCCGTAAGGGCCGACGTGTCTGTGGTCAGAGCAATCGCGGGCATGGCCTTGCGTTCTTTTTGATACCGGCCGACCAGTTCGGCGGCGAAATGTTGAGACTGGGCGGCACTGCCGCCGTTGCCGCAAATCAGAAGTTTGCCGCCGGATTTGAATGTTTGAGTTATCAACTTGGCCGCTTGACTGATGGGAATGCGGAGTTTGGGAAGTGATTGTTTAATCAACTTACTCGAAGCGGTGAAATGATCGTCAATGTTTCGCATAAATGCGTAACCAAAATTCGTCTATTTTTAACAATGGCAAAATGACCAGGACTATATTAACTCCAAACTGGGGAATTGGCCATTGGCTAATAAAGAACTTGGATTTGAAGTTGTTTCTTTGCAAGATTTTCAAAATAGTCGATAGCTTATTTTCCGGGTTATAAGGGCTCGCGTGAAATTCTAGGATGATGTTTTTGACGAGCTTTAATTTTGGTTCAATTTCTTGAACGACTTCTGTTTCCGCGCCTTCGATATCCAGCTTAAGTAAATCTATGGGAGAGTTTATATATTGGGAAAGCCTTACCGTTGAGACCTGGACTATTTTAGATCTGTCTTTATTGTTAAATTTGTTTTCTTTTAACGAATCTCCCCTGCCCCAAGGATTCTGTTTAGACTTACTGGTATAGAAATTCATTTTCCCGGATTTCCCTGCCACAGCCGCGTTTACCAATTTAATCCGGGTTAGTTTGTTTTGAGATATGTTTTTCTTAAGTAGTGCAAAGCTTCTAGGACTTGGTTCGAAGGCGGTAATTTTAGCTTTGGGAAATTGTTCTTTAAAATACAAAACCGTTTCGCCTATTAACGCGCCGACGTCGAAGATTACCGGGTCCGGTTTGGAAGTATCAAACTGATAATAATTTTTCTCGTACAGTTCTTTTAACATTTCGTCCAACTCGGCTTCGTTGACGTAAGAAATTAACCAGTTTTTAAATTTTTTTGTTTTTATTCCCATGGCCAGACTTTGAAGGTTACGTTAATTTCGTAATTCCCCAATTTGTCAACTTGCCAGCCATTGGCGTAGCCATTAATGGCAAAGTGCTTGTCGATAACGTCGTCGTTCACTTTTGCAATCCAAAGATTGTTATAGTTTACTGAAAGGATAAGAATATATGGACTATTGGCATCCTTAATTTGATATCGGTAGTGAACTGGTGAAATCTTGACAATTTTATAAGAGGGGAGTTTCGATTGATCTATCTTGGGTATGTCTGCCGATAATGAAAAGGCTGAAAGCAACGGAACAAAATCATCACTGTTTACCACCATATTCAATCCCTTCTTCAATGTTTCAGTTTCTGTCACGTCATTACTTAGATATCCCCAGTTTACGGGTACGTTCTCAAGTTGATATACATCTAAAGCGTCGAATGATTTAGTGAGCCGAACATTCCTCATTTGAGAAGTCATTGATTTTGTTCCTTCATAGTTCTCTTGCACTGTAGGCCCTGGCAACACGTCCTTGTGCACCACTAGCGTATCTATGACAAAAAATTGCATAAGACGATATAGATTTGGCGACCGTAAATACTGATATATAAGAAGATATGGATCGTCGGGGAAAAAATACGTTTTTGATACTGAGGGACGACTAAATGTGTACTCTGAAGGTTCATCTCCAGAATATCCCCAATTGTATTCCAGCCCAGAACCGTGGAGGAAAGGAAGGTGAAGCAGGCGAAAACCTGATTGACCATTTAAATAACCATCAGCAAGCTGGTAGGATGGAGGCACTTCAATCTGATACCCCGCAAAAACTTGGGCCGTCCACATTGGTCTTAATAACACAAAACATACTACAAACAAAATTAGGGTTCTAATATGGCGAGATGGTATCTTAGACAGGCCCAAAGCTACCAGCAAGGAGTAGGGAAGCAAAAAAACAACCCCAAGTTTTTCATATGGATTTCGTAAAACCATAGTGACTGGTATACTATTAAACAACCAGGAGTAAAAACTTTCTCCCCACGGCGGATTTGCTCCCTTGACTAAAAACCAGCCCGCAATTAACCATATTAAAAGAACCTTTCCACTTGGAAGTCTCAGTGTGGATACTATTCCGACAACTAACAATCCCACCAACAGTTGACTAATAAGGTGTATCGGCCTAGAAGAAAAATACTTTGACCAAATAGCCCGGGAACCAAAATAGTAATTTTGCTTTAGCAGTACAATTTCCGAGTTGGGATAATACTTGCTCACGTCTATAAGAGACCTTACATTAGAAGAAACATTAAGATAACGAGTATAGGAATTTTCCTTAGTAGCCAAAGGATACCACCACCAAGCTGCGGCAAGAAGCCAGACGGTAACTCCAATAATTGCGGGGACAAATTTCCGATACTTTAGCCACACGATTCCCGCTGGTATCCACAATGAAAAAATCGATGCTGTTAGGGTGAAAATATTTGAAAAAATGAAAGAAGTTATAACCAGTAATAGTAGGTACCTTACCTTTCTTGAATCCAACCATCTAATCCAGATGTAAAGAAATAGAGGGAGATAAGACCATAGAAAAAATAATTCGTATATAAAGCGCTGGAGAACTTGAGAAAGGAAAAACAGATTAAATACATAGAGGAGTGCAGCATACAATCTGGTATATTCTCTTGAATTGGGCAACAATAACTTAGTTAGTGGAGGAATTGATATTAGGGGGGTCACAATCAATAAAAAGAAAATTAACTGTTGAATCCTTAAACTAGGGACCCTTAAAGCGCTTAAGCCAGCTGAGAAGGCGTGTAGAGAAATTCGGGGTAACGAGAAGGGGTTGGTAAAGCCCAAGCCGGTATCTTGCCACAGATAAGATGACATTTGAAATGTTCTAATTGGGTTATAAAAGGGTAGTCCCTCCTCGGCATGAGCCAACATCTTCTTCTGACCGAACCAAATTGAGGTTAGAAGAAAAGGGACAATGAAAATTAATATCAATTTCTTCATTATCTAATAAAAGACGCCATTGAATCAGTCAAAAATTTTCTGCCTGTTTTATTTTTTATAAATGTATACAGAAGTATATCAGTTACGGAAATTGTAACTATCGGTTCCATCAAGAGCGCCCAATCTTTGTGCTTTAAAAATCGGATAAAACCTCTGATGGCCGCTGGGAGGAAAAGATTGGCATAGATAACAAATAGAATCAATTTGAATACTTCGTATTTGTTGTGAGTGTCTAATATCGTATAGTGATATTTTCCATATTCGGGAAAGTAATGCATACCCATATTGCGGACACGCTTTTGTAATAAATGCCTGAAGTTTGTAGCATGATAGTGATAGTATCCGGGTTCGGGGACATAAGCAAAATAAGGATAACCGGATCGTACGCAGTTAATAATAAAATCATGATCAAAATAATCTTTTGTAGTCCAGTTAGGTGTCTTTTTTAAATACTTAATTCTATAAAACATGCGAGCTGCTGGGGGTATTTTTTTGTCCTCATATTTGCAAACAATGTAATTTTTCTTCGTCTCTATAAAGGTTTTTTCTACAGGTAAAAAGAGGAACTCCAATAGTGGGTCGCACTGACAATAGTGATAAGAAAGAAACCTGGGAACCCAGTGCATATTTTTATGCGGATATTCCTTGGTGAACGTTGCCACCAGTCGGTCATCGTCAAGAAGTGGTTTAATCATGCTTTTAATAAAGTTTCTACCTCTTAAAACAATATCCTGTTCTAGATAAAAAACGAACTCTCCTTGAACTTTGTGAAGACCTTTCACCCAGTTTGAGTACAACCCTCCTTCCGGATGAAGAAAAACCCTTGCACCAAACTTTCTTGCAATATTTACACTTTCGTCAGTGGATCCATTATCAACTACAACCACATCAATAAGGTTAGTTGAATATATCTGACTCTTGACCGATTCCAAACAGTTCCGAACACCCTCCCCACCATTTAAGGTGAGTAAAATAAACGACACCTTTGGCCATTTAATCATCATGTCATGTGGCATATTTAACAAAACAATCTACTACCCTTTGCCATGATCTAAACTTTTTTCCTAGTCTTTTTTGAGTATCTTGACTCATTAATCCACCATCTTTGGGATATCTGTTTGGATGTGTATTAAGATATTCGTCGATGCTAGCTTTTTTGACCTTATTCCTATCTGGGCGCACATTCGACATTAAATACTCAGCCAACTCCACTGGAGTAGTAACGTCGTCGCTTGCTACGTGATATATACCACTCATTCTTGCATCAATTAGTTGTATCAATGAATCTACAAGTTCAGGTATATATGTCAAAGTTATGTTTTGATCACAAAAAAGCGGATAGGAATTACCGGTGTCGTAAAGCCACTGAATTTTTCCAATATAATCTAACCTCGGATCATAGATAGGTTTAGTCACATTACCTATCCTCACAACACAAGCGTTCTTGTTTGAAATGACTGCTTGTTCTGCCTGTCTTTTAGTCCAACCGTACCAAGATAAATCATTTGGATCGTTTTCAGGAATATCGCTTTCGGAATATGGACCTTTTTTCCCTTCTTTTCCGCTAAAAACCATATCTGAGGATATATGAAGTAAATATATCTCATATGTGCTGCATGCTTCGGTTAAGTTCTTTGCCCCAACCACATTGGCCAACCAGGCACTTCCATTTTTATCGCCTCTTTGTAATTCGGCGGTATTGGCGTTTCGATGAGCGGCAAAGTTAATAATTGTATCTGGTTGATATTTCGTTACAGATTGTGCCACTGACTCTTTTTCTGATACATCCATTTGAGACGGTGAAGGACAGGCTAATAAGTAGTCATTTCTTGCAGCAAGTGCGCGTATGCATGTAGATCCAATAAATCCACTTGATCCCGTAATTAAAATTCGTCTTTCTGATTTAGCGGCCATTTAACCCGATTATACAAAATGTCCAGAGTTTTACTAGCCAAGGTCAAACATCTCAGGATAAATTTTTTTGTAGTAGTATTTCTGGCTCAAGCGGTAAGCGTTCCGACTATAGAAGGAGTAGTTGGATATAATTTTTTGGGTGGCTTTTGCCAGGGCTTGGGGGTCATCGTGCCTAATTATTATTCCCGCTTTGGCTTTTTCCACTTCGTGGGAAAATTCCAAAACATTGGTTAATATCACCGGTAATCCGAGGCAAATGTATCTTTTAATTTTTCCGGGATCTCCATAATACGACACATTACTTGGATCTGGAATATATGTGGCAATGCCTAAGGTACTTTTTTGCAATACCTGGTTAAAAGAATCACCTTCTAAATATCCATAGAATTTTGCTTTTACCCCTGTTTTTTTGGCCATAGCTTTAAGAATTTCCTCGTCGGGACCAGAGCCAATGACTTCATAACTAAAATTACCTATGCTTTTAAACAAGGTTTGGGAATGATCAAAAATAACTCCTGGGCCCTGGTTTATTTTGAGCACTCCAATGAAAGCATAAACAACCTTCTTGGGATTATGTTTTTTGTGATAGGGAAAGTAATCTGTGCCAATTGGAACGATTGTGTGCTTTGCGTCTCGAGCATAAATTCCCAGATCTTTGCGCAAATTTAACAATCGGTTGTTAACGAATGCCACCTTATCTGAGTACGAACTAACCCTATCAAACTGCCAATAAATATACCTCATTAACATCACAACCTTACTTGGATGAATTGGCGGATAGTAGTCCCACACCCAAAAAATTGTTTTGCTTACAGCTCCGAAATATCTTAAGTTAATGCCTATCCAGGCAATAAAAGCATTAACAGTGAAGAAGTAATCAATTTTTCCAAATTTTCTTTTCAGCCACAAAGAGTAAGCTACAATCTGGAAAAAATTAATTATAGACCGCACCGGCAACAGAAGAAAGATTAGTGACTTAGGAATCGGTAATTGAAACAGAACTTTTTCGATAATCAGATCACCTTTCCTAAATACCAGTAATCTATTGTAATTCTTTTTATTGCGTAAATTGTAAAATCCTATGGAGAAGTGGAATACGTAATTGAAATTCTCTTTCAGATATTCCAGGATCTTTCCGGAATTTTCGTATGGCGAGTAATTAGTGTAGACGATCGAATTTTGCGACATTTTCAATGATGTAGCTAACCTGCGACTCTGTCAGATCAGAATGCATGGGGAGTAAAATGACGTCTTTGTCCGCTTTGGCTGTGTTTACTAAGTCTCGTCTTATTCCCCCAAACATCGGGTAGATATCATTTCGACGATTGTTAATATTTAGCATGATACCTTTTTGGTGTAAAGATTTTGCGAACGAAAGCCGGTTTTCGACGTGAACCGGAAATATTTGGTAGTTTGGCTTTCTGTCAGAGTAATATTTCATGAGTTTTAATCCCTTTAAATCCCCCAGTTCATTTCTATAGCGCTCTCCTATAAATTTCCTTTTGTCCTCCGCTTCATCAAAGTGATTTACCCCTGCTAAAGCCAAAGTGGCAACGATATCGTTCATATTATATTTAAAACCTAAAACTTCACCACGAAAATTTTTTGGAAATGGGTTGAGTAAGTTTGTTGTTTTTTCTTCTTTGTCTATACCATACCAAATTATTTTCTTAAGTTTCTTGTAATATCTCTTCTTTGACGTGGAAATTAATCCCCCATCCCCGGAATTGATAATTTTTACCACTTGAAAGGAGAAACAAGCAAGATCACCTTTGGCGCCGATATAATTACCCTTATACATGCTCCCAAAAGCATGAGCTGCGTCTTCTATTATGGGTATTCTATGTTTTCTTCCAATTTTCCATATTTCAGCCATATCGCATGGATTCCCCCCGTAATGAACAACTATAATCGCCTTAGTTTTTGAAGTTATTTTTTTTTCGATGCTCTTTGGATCAATATTTAAGTCATCGTATTTAATATCTGCAAATACTGGTTTTGCACCCTGTTCAAGGATTGCCGTATTGGTTGCAATAAATGTAAATGGTGTAGATATAACTTCATCTCCTGGTCCAACTCCAAGCGTGGCCAGAGATGCCCTTAATGCGGCTGTACCATTATTTACCGCAACACAGTATGGGAAACCCCACTTTTTGCATGCTGTCGCCCTTAGCTCTTTCTCTTTTTTGCCGGTATTAAGCCATCCTGATCGCAATGTTTTTGAAACCTCAGTAATGGCTTCTTCCGGAACATATGTAGACCATGTTCGTATTAATTCTCCGCCAAGTTCATAGTCTTTTTTTGCCATAAAAATGTATTATATACTACCGTTACTCCTGCTTAATAAATACTCACACAAGTACTCCTCGGAAGTTTTTAATGACGGATATAAACGTCTTAGTTTCTTGGTATCCATTTCGTATAACTGCCTCTTCGCGTCTGGCATGACCTGTATTTTCTTTTTAAAAATTTTTCTTGCGTTCAAAAAGGAGAAGGCTCCTTCTCCACCGACATTAAAGACTTCATTTTTGACGGATTTATTCAGGAGTATTTCGATCACTTCGGCGATTGCAAAAGTGGTTATAAGTTGAAGTTTTGAGTTAAGAGTAATATAAAGCGGATTATCTTTAATAACATCATAGATTGGTCCTTTTTTTAATTTTTTCCCAAGTAGCATCGAAGATCGTAAAATAAGAAATTTTTCTTTATATTTCTTTACAATGAGTTCGGCCAAATGCTTGTGAAATCCGTAAGCCTCTAACTTTTTTGGGTCAATTTGCACGCTTTCGTTGGTGTACTTAGGTCCAGTGTGATTCTCGTATACGTCGGGAGAGGAAATATAAATATAAACATCGCAAGGAAAATCAAAAATACTTTTGATTACGGAAACCGAGGAGGCGAGAAAATCTTCAACCGGGTTTTGGTTTGCCCAAAAACGCTTGCTATTCCCATTAGCGTTTATCACAATATCGAAAAACTTTCCAATTTGAGCCTGATAGTTATCTTTATTTATTGGCGTAACAAGAAATTTAGTTGAAAAATATTGAACTAAATCAGAACCCAACATCCCACTGCCGCCAATAACTGCTAATGTTTTCATGGATTAATATGAAATTGCTCGCTGATAATTATTATCAAACCATTGAGCTGTTTCTTTGATCCCTTTTTTCAACGGTGTCGGAGGTATCCAATTGAGAATTTTTTTCATTTTTTTAATTCCGAACAGTTTATGGAGCGCTCCATCCGGCTTACTAGTGTCGTATACCAGCTTGCCTTTGTAGCCTAGTACTTCCTTGATCGTTTCTGCAAGTTCGGATACGGAAACGCCGACCCCAGTGGCAATGTTTAATGGATCCACGCTGTTATATATTGAAGCAGCCCTTAAAATAGCCTCTGCTCCGTCTTTCACATATAGCCAATCTCTAATGGGTTTTCCTGTCCCCCAAACTTCGACAAAGGGTAACCTTTTTTTCTTAGCCTCATAAATTTTTCTGATAAGACCGGCTAAAGCCTTGCTTTGCTCGGGATTAAAATGTTCTCCCGGGCCATACATATTTGCCATGATAAGGTGAATAGAATTGAAATCATGCTGCCTTTTAAGGGCAAGTCCATACACCGTGGAGGCTTTCCTGGCAAACCCGTAGCTAAATATGCTATCATGCACCCACCCATTCCAATAATCCTCCTCATTCATTTCACCGCGCTCGACATACCCAGGATAGGAACATCCTGCAACAATGTTGATGAATTTTTTGACGCCTGTTTGTTGGGAGGCATTCATTAAATGCAACCCCATGAGGAGATTATCCATAAGCAAGTCGGCCTGTTTACCCTCATGATATCCAATTCCACCCTGGTTTGCGGCGCAGTTGATCACTAAATCAGGTTTAGCTATGTTTAGATAGGAAAAACAGTCCTCACGTTTTCTGAAATCAATCCCTTCTTTTGTTCTGGGAACAAGAATCTCGCACTTTACTTGTCGTAAGTGATTAACAATATGAGACCCAAAAAAACCGTTTCCTCCAGCTATAATGATTCTCTTTCCCTTGAAATAATTTAGATACTTCATAAATTTTTTTTCTTCTTTTTTTTGTCTATTTCGTTTTTTATCCAGTCATAGTTTTTCTTAATACCGATCTTTAACGGAATCTTTGGTTCCCATTTGAGAAGTTTTCGAACTAATGTGTTATCAGAATTTCTACTTCTTACTCCTTGTGGTTTGGACAAGTCGTACCGTTTTTTTATGCTTTTTCCCGCAATTTCCGAAACAATATCAATAAATTCGTTTATTGAGACTGGGTGATCAGAGCCAATATTCACTGGCTGATGAATTTCTGAGTGTGTAAGTCTGTAAATTCCTTGAAGACAGTCGTCTATATAACAATATGATCGCATTTGTTTACCATCACCCCAAACTTCAATCTCATCCCCATCCCTGGCTAAAGCGATTTTGCGACAAATTGCGGCGGGTGATTTTTCCCGTCCACCTTCATATGCCCCTAATGGACCATAGATATTGTGAAACCTGGCTACCCGGGTCTCTAATCCATAATCTTCATAATAATCAGCACAAAGTCTTTCGGCGAATAGTTTTTCCCAACCATACTCGCTGTCAGGAAGCGCAGGGTAAGCATAGCTTTCTTTAAGTCTTAAATTTTTTTCGGGTTCTTTAAAGTCCGGATAAACCAGAGCCGATGAAGGATAAAAAAATCTGTTCACTTTGTTTTGTCGGGATGCTTCAAGCATGCTAGTATCAATTAAAATATTGTCGTTCATAAGCCGGGCCTTTACGCTGTCAATGAAACCAATACCACCCATGTTGGAGGCCAGATTGTATACTTGATCAACGTTTTTAGTAGCTTTTAAGGCGTTTCTTTTAAAACGAAGGTCTAGCAGTAAAAATTCATCCGCTGCTGTCTTTTCAAACTCGGGATATTTAATATCAACGCCTCTTACCCAATAATCCTTTTTTTTTAGAAACTTTACGAGATGATGTCCTATAAAACCTCCAGCCCCGGTAACCACAGCCCGTATCTTTCTTTTTTTCATTGCTTTGGATTATATGCTAAGACTATTTGGTCTGCATTGTGATCGCCATATCTCTTGAGTGCATAAGCCCGCGCCTTTTTTGACAGCTTTAATAAATCATTTGAAGATTCATAATAATGGTTAATTGTCTTGGCAACGTTTTGGGGAGTAATGGTAATAAGTTTGCCAATGGTGTTGTTCATAGCCTCTGGAACTGCTCCACGATTGGCGGCAATTACCGGAGTGCCGCAGGCCAGCGATTCGATAATGACTCTACCGAAGCCTTCATCATGGGTGCTGGGGACGATTGTGAGATCGGCGGCAGAATAGTATAGGGGAAGCATGTCTTGAGAAATACGGCCGATATAATATTTTTTTACTTGGGCTTCGAGGGGACCTGAACCTGCTATTTTGAGACTAATTCCGGGTTTAAATTTTTTGGCCGCCTCAAGTAATTCAGGAATGCCTTTTTCAGGGACCAGCCTGCCCACAAATAGAACGATGAACTGGCCCTCCCACCCTAACTTGGCTTTGGCGCGAGGAATGGGTTTAAACTTTTGCAAATTCACCCAATATGTAAACCGTCCAACCTTTTTTACGCCTAAGCTAACTAACTCTTTTATTGACTGATTGGACAAACATAAGTTGTAGCTGGCTGCACTAAAAATCCACTTTGCTATTGTTCGATAAAAGCCTTGTTTAGGAAAGTTGTATATTGAGTGGGTAGAAATAACGGTTCGGATACCAAATATCCGGCCCCAAAAGCTGGCCGCGAAACCAGCGCTTAAGCCGTGGGCATGGATTACGTTTGGCCGGAAGAAAAGTAGTACAAAAGGCAAGGCAATAAATAATCCGGGAACCAGATAAAGAAATTCTCCGGCCGGTATTTGCGATAATTTGTTAAACCAGCCGGGTAACCAGGGCAACCGTAATGTTTGTAAGCCCGGTCTAGTCTCCCATACTTTCCAGTCGGTTTTTACAGATAACGGCCTGTAGGTAAGGACGAAGACTTGATGTTTTTTGTGAATCAGCCCCGAGACAAGGTCGTCCAAATGAGTCTCGACACCGCCGAGATTGGGCGAAAAATGGACGCTAAGTTGAAGAATTTTCATGCCTGCTTAATTTTTCCGACTAAGTATCCTAATCCGCCAAAAAGTTGTTCTAATGTTAATACTATAAACATTCCTGCTGTGAGCGCCGGGCTGCTGACTAATCGTCGCCAGTTTTTGTAAAAAATAGGCCGCAAAAAATAGATAGTCTTGGGGCCAACTATGGGAAGGCGGTGCTTTTTAAAATAACGGTGCGAAGAAAGGCCGTAATAATATTTTTTTTTGATAAGTTTTGAAAGCGAGGGGATTCTTTCGTAATGGTTTATGCGGGATGAAACGCGGCCGATTTGATATCCCATTTTAACGATAGTCTCCGGCAGATCCCAGTCTTCCGGACCGGTAATTGTCTCGTCGTATCCACCCGCTTTTTCGAACAGCTTCTTTGAAAAAAATCTAGCTGCATCGGTATCCGGGTCTCCAAAGTCGCTGTAAAACGATCTTTCGAAGGCTTTGACTTTTTCCCAATAGTTAACAGCTACCGGCTGTTCCGGAATAGCAATAGCCCCAATCGCAGAATTGGCAGTAATAAGGTTGACGCAGTCCGTTATCGCCGATGGTGTTGCTTGCATGTCCGCGTCTAAAAACAGCAGGTATTCTCCTTTTGATTTTTTGGCGCCGAAATTGCGCTGAACGCTTCTTTCGGCGTGGGATCGCAAATATACAAATTTTGTGAATTTCCTGGCTATTTCTGCCGTAGCATCTGTTGAGCCATCGTCTACTACTATAACCTCACAACTAGGATAGGTTTGATTTTTGATAGCCTGGAGATTTTTGGCTATAACTTGAGCTTCGTTTCGGGTGGGAATAATGACCGACACTAAAGGAACCGGCATATTTGGATTATATTATAATCGGAGTTGTATGTTTAAGAAGTGGTTTTGGGGTGTGGGAATTATTTTAATACTGGGCATTGGATATTTGACTTTGCGTCCAAGTTTCAACCTGGCACTCACCGGAGACGATTATTTGGGACTATGGAGATACAACTATTATCTTAAAGGCCTGGGTAGAGGTCTGGGGGGCGAAAAAATGAATAACGTATCATATTTTTTCACTGATTACGGCCCGATGGATACTCTTACTGCCGTAATCTATAACTTCTTTGGGTTCAGACACCAACTCTATTACATAATTTGCTTCATATTGCGAGTAATTGCCTCACTATCTTTTCTGTGGCCGGTATATAAACTGACCAGAAATAGGTGGGCGAGTTTGGGAGTCGCGGGATTTTTTCTGATAACCACCACGGGGCTGGAAGCTACTGACTGGTCGTTTAATATGCCCTCTTACTTGGCAATCGCAATTTTGAATAGTTGGATAGGGTATTTTCTTATCACTAAAACCTCCAATCATTTGTTGTTTTGGAGCTTGGCGGCGGTTTTGTTTGTAGCCGCAATTATTGTCCAACCCATCCGGATGGTGTTTTTACCTGTTTTCGTAATTGGGTTGGAAATTTATTGGCTGCTCTTTAACTTCAATTTAAGAAGGTTTGTAAAGGCTTTCCTGCGGATCGGAATGTATATCGCTCTCACAGCAATGATATTTAAATACACACAAATAGGAGGAGCTGTCAGTGGTAGGGGTTCCGATACAATCATTAAAAACTATGGACAAGTGATCAAATACATCCAGGAAAAAAACTTCAGAATACTGTTAACTCCCGTTAGTCAAGTAGGAATCATGGTCTTGCCCAATAATTTTATGTACCAGAGACTGGAGGTGTGGGGATTTCCCAGAACTTTCAGAAGAGTGGTAATCCCCTCTTATTTTGGCCTGGTGCTGGGACTAATCATATTAAAAATCAATAAATGGGGATTAATTGGCAGTTTGATTTTAGGAGCTGGTTGGGCTGGTTATGTTTGGCGAGAATATATGACGCTGGGAGGCAATTCTTTGCAACCTTTTGAATTGCTAACTTACCTGATAGGAGGTTACTTTTTAATAGCGATGACGCTGTGGTGGTGGAGACTGAAGGGAGAAAGCCACTTGCAATTGAGTTTGGTGATTGGCTTAATGCTGATGCTCGGTGGTTTTATGGTGGCATGGCTGAGAAACACTGGTGCCGTGTTTGAGATTACTTCGCGTTATTTAATCGTGCCAGGAGCCGGTCTGGCTTGGCTTATGGCTGTTCCGTTGGCTGTCCAAAAACGCAAATGGGTGTTTGTTTCGTTGTTTGGACTGTTGTTTAGCTTGCATGCCAGAACCAGCTATAGTTATTTGTTTCATTTATCTGAAGTAAGGGGGATTGAATTGACTGACAGGTTGAGAAATTCCGTAAAAGGCTCCAAGGATTTTGGTGATCCCAAAATACCCATTGTTTATTATTTTGAGGGAGATAACCCGGAAATTTTGCATCACGCATTTATCTTTGGCTGGCCGGTGATTTCCACATTTCAATTTAATTTTTCCGGCCCATGGTATACAGTCGCACCAACAGATAAATGGGAAGAGGTTGTGTCCGCCTACGTGGATGGCAAATCCTTAAAGAGGTTTATGCCCGACCCGATGACTACAGTTAAAATGGATAATGTTTTTGCTTACAGACTGGAAAACAGGCAGTTGATCGATGTGACCGAGGAGAAGCGCGGAATATTGAAGAAACTTAAAAAAGGACTTCGATAACTTTTTTAGAATCTTTCTTACTCTCTTTTACTAATTGACTAGCTTTTAGCAATTCGTTGTAGTCATTAATGTTGATGTTATTCCCGTTTATAAGAAAGCCGAAGGCCCTGTTTATCTTCGCCAGATGGTTGATCGTGTAGGTTATTTCTCTCTCTTTACGGATCGGGTGGATGGGAGTTTTTCTGATGTGATTAAAGATATCCGGATGGAAGAGATAGACTCCACAACCCCTCAACATATACGGAGGGTCTTCTGGTTTCTCGATGATTTCAATTATCCTGCCGTTTTTGGAAAGTTTGACAGAGCAAGTATGCCGTAAAACACTGATATCGTCTTCTTTGACTACGCCCTCCATAACAATGGCATTTGTCTTGAAAAACTCCTGGATCATTCGCTCGAGTGATTGGGTTACGGTGCAGTCGTCCCCATACATAACGACGAAGGGCTGTTTTTTTATATATTTTTCGGTTAGAAGCATGGCTTCCCCGGTGCCGTTGAGGGTTTTTTGTTCAACAAAATAAATATTCGCCCGAAGATCCATTTGAATAAACTTGAAATACTCTATTATTTTTTCTTTGAAGACGTTAACAATAATATAAATGTCTTCGATGCCTATGCTTTGCATTTGGTCGACCACGTAATGAATTATGGGCCGATCGTACAGGGGAAAAAGGGCTTTAGGGAGCAAACTCGACAGATACCCTAGCCTGCTGCCTGAACCGGCAGCGGGAATGACGCCGATCTTAATTTTATTTTGCATCTCTGATTTCGAAGAGGTTTTTGTTTTTTTTGACCCAATCGACTAGTTCACGCACTCCTTTTTCGGGGGTTACTCTGGCAGACCAACCCAAATTCTTTTTGGCTTTGTCTGTATTACAAACGAAATACACCAGATCGCCCATGCGGGATGGTTGGTATTTGATCTGGGATTTTTTTCCCAATATTTTTTCGATCAAATGGATGCACTCGATTAGCGAAAGAATTGTTTTGGTTCCGCCGCCGATGTTATAACACCCTGGTTTTTGTTTTTTATAAAAGGCGTCGAAGGCTCTGACTAAATCTGAAACGTGAAGAATGTCGCGAACTTGCTTTCCGGTACCGAAGATTGTCAACGGATAGCTCATCACAGATCGGATGGCAAAGTTGGCTACCCAACCATGATCTTCACCACCAAACTGGCGCGAACCGTAAAGGCCGGTTAGCCTAAATGAGGCCAAGGGAAGCTTGTAGGTATCGACGTATGTTTGAGTGTACAAATCCAGGGTGTGTTTGGAAGCATGGAGTGGGGTAAGAAGGCCTTCGACCAGTCGGTGCGTTTCGTCTATTTCGGCGGGTTTTCTGATGTAGCGGGTTTTACCTTCTTTTACTTCTTCATTAATTTTATTTCCGTAAATGTGAATGGTGGAACAAGAAACAGTCGGGATTTTATATTTTCGAGCCATTTCTAAAACGTTAAATGTGCCAACGACATTGGTCGTAAAGTCTAGTTCCGGATCTTCCCAGGAAATGGTCATGGCTGGCTGGGCGGCGGTGTGAATTATAAAATCAGATTTTTTGGCGTATGACTCCAGGGCCTCTTTGTCACGGACGTCTTCTTTGACAATATCAACTTTAATTTTTTTTAAGTAATCGACATTATGGAAACGGGCTTTTTCGGTAGAGTAACCGGTGCGGCGTAATTCAAACTTAGTCAAGTTATCGTAGGCAGTGACTTTGGCACCCTGCTTTTTGTAGTATTCACAAACATGGCTCCCAGCAAACCCGCACCCACCCGTTACTAAAACTTTCATGGCAGATAATTTATAACACTGTTTTTTAAGATGTAAAGGGGGTCTGTGATTTTTTAAACACTCCAAATTTCATACCCAGATAATTCATTGAAGTGGAGGTGCAGATGGCGGTAAACCAAGCGAGGACTTTAATTTGGGTCAAATTTAAAACAACTTGGTTTGCTAAGTTGTTGGCTATCAAAGAACTAGCATAAAGAATAATGAATGGTAATATTTGGTGTCGGGGATGATGATTTTGTGCTTGAAACACAAAAGACCGGTGGCCCACAAATGAAACAGTGGCGCCGCTGATATACGAGATGGCTTTGGATAGGGGAATTGGAATAATGGGTGCAATAAAAAGTAGACCAAAATAAACTACAAAGTCTACGCCAACTGCTAACGCTCCCACAAATACAAACCTGATAATTTGGTTTAATGTTTGAACCACAGTTAATTATATTATAATTAGAGGGTGAATACTTTTGTTTGGACTGTGGGGCATTTTCTGTATGAGAACAATTTTATAAGGAGAGTTATTTCGCCGGTTGTGAACTTGTTTAAGCCTGATTTTGTAATGGTGGGGAACAACAAAATGTTCATAGATAAAAATGACAGAGTGGTGTCGTTGGCTTTAATATTAAATGGAGTATGGGAAGAATTCGAAACAGAGGTGTTTAAAAAAAATCTTAAAAGGGGAGACGTGGTGCTCGATATTGGAGCAAATATTGGCTATCACACGCTGATCGCAGCAGAAATTGTGGGCAACAATGGGCATGTATATGCGTTTGAACCCGACTCAAAGAACTTTGGTGTTTTGAAAAGAAACGTAGAGGTGAATGGATATAAAAATGTGATATTGGTAAATAAAGCATTGTCTGATAAAAACGGAGTTGGAAAGTTGTTTTTAAGCACAGAAGATAACCATGGGGACTTTAGGATTTTTGGTTCTAATGACGATAGAAAATCGGTCGATATTGAGTTGGTTAGGCTAGATTCTTTTTTTGGCAATCACATTCCAAAAATAAATGTGATTAAAATTGACGTTCAGGGGGCTGAAGCTTTGATTTTTAAGGGAGCTTCTAAGACGCTTAAGGCCATTAAAAAAATTAAAGTCTTTACGGAGTTCTGGCCTAAAGCGCTTCGCTTAAGCGGCAGTTCAGCCGAAGAATATTCGCATATTTTGATGAAAAATAGGTTTAAAATATATGAAATTGACTCATCAGAAAAACGAATGGCTGAAGTGTCGTTCCAAAAACTATTTGAAAAATATCCCGAGGATAGTCTTTATAACGCGGATTTGTTTTGTGTAAAAAAATGAAAAAGGAGTGGCAAGTTCCAGAATATGAAAAAATTGAGTTTAAAAAAAAGACATGCAAGTATTGCCTGGTTATTCCGGTTATTAATGAAGGAAATAAATTTATAAATCAGCTAAAAAAACTTAAACCGTATGCTAAACTAGCAGACATTATTGTGGCCGACGGCGGAAGCACAGATGGATCGACTGACCTTGGGGAGCTTAAGAGACTGGGAGTGACAACTCTTTTAGTTAAGACCGGACCCGGGAGGCTAGGAGCCCAGTACCGAATGGCGTATGCCTGGGCACTTAAACGAGGATATCAAGGTGTTGTACAAATGGATGGAAATGGTAAGGATTCGCCTGAATCAATTCGAAGATTTATAAATCTTTTGGATCAGGGTTTTGATTACATACAAGGATCCAGGTATGCAAAGGGAGGTTGGGCAATCAATACACCGCTGGAGCGAGAAATGGCAAACAGATACTTGTTTACCCCAATTCTATGTATGGCTGCAGGTAAGATATATACTGATACCAGTAATGGGCACCGGGCATACAGCAGAAAATTGCTACTAGACCCCGGTTTGAAACTGTTTAGAGATGTCTTTAGCAATTATGAGATTTTGTTTTATGTGACAGCCAGAGCGAACAGGTTGGGGCTTAGAAGCACAGAGATTCCAGTGACTCGCAGTTACCCCCCTGCGGGTGAGACACCGACGAAGATAGTAGGGTGGAAAAAGAAATTTGACGTACTGGGGATGGCTATAAAAGCGGCAATTGGTTACTATAATCCCAGGGATTGACTCCTCATGTTGTGCAACTCGATGGGCCTGCCATCGATGGTGCCATCTTGACTGGGGGGCATATAGACCACGTCTCTGCCGTCGTTTCTCAATCGGGAATATAACGCAATTAACCTGTTCGGATCTATAGGATGGGTGGTGGATGAATAAATGGGTCGAAGAGAGATGATGGTGTCATCAGGAGAAAAGGTACGGTTTAGCTCTTCCGGGTCAATCACTGAACCTGCGTGTAACACAAATGATAAAGACATTTTTCTGCCCGTGATACCATGCAGGTTTTTGGCTGCTCGGGCAATTTCTTCCAGAGGTAAAAGACGGGTGACTCCGGTATGCTGGACACGAAGTGCGTGGTTTGTACTATGAACAGATACTTGAAAATTGGCTGTGTGGTTAGGGTTTGCCACATTTGCTTTTACTGCTCCCAATCTAAAAGCTTCTAAAACGTTGTAAAGGGTATCTGCAGCAATAGTAGACCAACGGCAAGAATCACAGCCAGGAATTTGGGCGACAGTGGCTATTAATTCTGCTATGTGTGGGCTGTAACTCGGGTCTCCCGCAAGAAGTGCTCCCGCCGAAAATGACTCCTCGGGAGTCAAAATATCCTGCTCTACTCCGATTTTGTGAGCCTCCTTTAAGGCTGATTGAAGTTCTGGGGGAGTAATTGGCCTGGCTAATGTGAGCTTCCGATTAGTTTCTAGTTCATAGAGCTTGGCCATGATTGTCCGACCAAACGGGCAATCAAGACAATCTGCGGGGCAGACTCCATTTAAAGTGACCCCGAACAGGAGTTTGTGTTCGCCCCGCTTAATTCTTGTCCTGCCATGAACAAAGTCTGAAAAATGCTCTGGGGATGGATTGAAAACGTCGTTTCCGTAGGAATGTTCCCATTCTGCTTGAAAGGTACCTCCGTTCAAGGGAAAAAGCATCTCCATATCTCCGTTCGTTTGTCTAACCAGGTTTTCTGCTTCCTTGAGCATAGATTAACTTACTATTCTAACACTAAAAGCAATTCGGCTGTAATATAATGAAATGTCGATGAAGCTGGCAAAGTTATTTTTGGGTGTTGTTTTAGTTTATGGAATCGTCTGGCGAAGTTTACCCGGGGTGGATAAGCTTTTTTATTGGAGGGATGATTGGGTTTTTTTATGGTCAAACAAAAATAACCCTCCGATTTTATACAATGAAATTGGGGGCCCGGCGTGGTGGATTAAGAGCGGATTATTTCATCCGGCTTACGCTCGGATGTTTGGGAAAATTCCGGTTGAAACTCTTCAGTTTTCAGGAGTAGTCATTAAAACCATTAACAGCTTTGTTGTTGGGTTATTGGTTTATTCACTAGTACGTAAGAAATTACCAGCATTTTTGGCTATGCTTTTATTTGCCAGCTACGGCGGGGCGGCGGAGGCGTACACATGGCACAGGATAACCGGAGTAGCGATGGGCTTTGCCACGCTGGCATTTGCTTTTCACAACTTTTTCTTGTCCAGTACTAAAAAAATCTATTTGGTGGGCGTGCTGGCGGCATCAGTTGTCGCTCTATTTAGTTACTTTGGCAGAGTAGTGGGTATTTTTCCTTTATTTATTTTTTCCACGTCCTTGACTATGTACGAGAGATTTAAAAAGGAATATCTGGTTTATAGCTTATTTCTGATACTTTTGTTTTTGGGATTATTCGCTTTTACTAGAACTAGCATTAATGCCGCTTCTGGGTCCGTCGTGGCCGAGACAATACTTAGTGAAATTAGTGATTATAAAAATATTAAAGTCTACTTCTCAAATTTGGGAAATTTAGCTCAAAGTTCATTTGTAAAATTACCAGAATTGGGGGGACTGATCGGCTCAATCTCCCCTCTTAGTTTATTTATTGGATGTGGACTGTTCGCTCTCTGGATAATCTCTATTTTGGTTTTTGCGATAACCAGATCCAAATTTTTCAAATTAGTTGCTATTTGCTTGGCTTGGTTGTTTTTAACTTATTTTCCCAATTGGATGTATGCCGGTGGTGGACCGGGCACGATGATAGGTTCAGCGCATAGATATTTTGCAGTGTCCGCTATTTTTTTTCCTCTGATCGCGGGTATTGTTTTCTCAAGGATTTCCAAAACTTCCCAAATAGTTTTGTTTATTATCCTGCTAGCTTTATCTCTTAACTACTCGAGGTATCTTTTGGACAAAGAAAAATACTTACGTGATTCTGGTAAGGTCCTCAAAGTTTATCGGGAAATCGTGAGGGAAACCGAAACCGACCCTCTGCCAAGATTAATAGTAATCGATACCCAGCTGGATTACTTGGCTACTGGATGGTTTCCTTACGCTTATGGATACTATAAAGGGATACGAGAGCGAGAAAATTTTCCGCCGGTTTTTGCCAACTTGGACGCGGCGATAAAGTGGTTATGCGCACCCTCCCTTGAAGACAGAGAGGCGCTGGGGTCGATGTATGGCGTGCCTAGTTATCAAAAAGACAGACCAGTGCTCGCGGAAAACATCTACGCGTGGAGGTTTTCTAAAGAAGGAGAGCTTAGCAATTTGACCAGCTCTCTTAGAGACCACTTAAAACAATGCAACTAGCAGATATAACAACACAATATAGAGGAAAACTAATCATTGGCTCCTACAAAAAGTGGTTAAAGCCGGGAGAATCGGTGTTGGATGTTGGATGTGGAAACGGAGTAATTTCGGATATTTTGCGGTGGCATTTTAACTTAAGCTTAGTTGGGTGTGATATTGCTAGTTACTTAACTCGAAATATCCAATTTGTCAAAATGACTAATGAAACACGTCTCCCTTTTAAAGCAAAACAATTTGATGTGGTCATGTTTAACGACGCGCTGCATCACACTGAATTTAGTTACCAGGAACAACTTTTGGAGGAGGGGTTGAGGGTGGGTAGACAAATTTTAATTTTTGAACTGATACCAACCAGGATAACGAAGTTGTTTGACTGGGCAATAAATATGTTTCACTACTGGAAAATGCAGATTCCATTCACTTACCGGACCGAAGCACAATGGGAAGAAGTTTTTAAGCGACTTGGGCTTAAATACACCCGAGTTGAAGTGTCTCGACCTTGGTTATATCCTTTCTCGCACCAAGTTTACTGCTTAAATAAATTTAACTTTTCGAGCGGCAAAAAGAACCATTCGAAGTAATAATAGCCCGTGTTCGAAGCGGCTAATGTTTGTTTTGCCATACGACCGTTGCCTATATCGAATTGGAATTTCTAAAATCTTAAGGTTAAGTTTAGCAGCGCCAAAAATCAGGTCAAAATCGCCAAAGGGATCAAAGTCTCCAAAATGCTTTCTATTCGCAATGATTTTTTGATAATTACTTTTAACAATAACCTTGGTACCGCAGAGAGTATCTTTAATACGTTGACCTAAAAGAAAAGTAAATAGCAGACTAAAAACTTTATTACCTATTACGTTGAGAGTCCTCATTGCTAGTTTTTCCATGGGGTAAATAAGCCTTGAGCCCATGACCAGATCTCCTTTTCCCGAGGCACAGGTAGAGTAAAACTTGGGTAGTTCCTGCGGAGGTACGGTTAAATCGGCATCTAATATCATAAGCATTTCTCCTCGAGCTTTAGAAAATCCCAATCTGACCGCGTCTCCTTTTCCATTGCCTTTTTGTTTAAAGACTCTGGCAGACATAGGCCCCTTATATCTTTTTATTTCTTTGAGAATTGACTTGTAAGTATCGTCGTTAGAATGGCCTTCTATAAAAATTACTTCCTGCTTTTTTACCAGGCGAGGAATTTTGTCCAGGACCCCGACGATATTACCTGACTCGTTTCGGGCGGGGATGACTATTGATACAGAATAATTATTTGAATTTGAAGGAAACGGTCTATAAATGGAGTAGTTTATTAAACCAAGCGAATTGAAAAACGGTAAGACGGACACAAACTTGTTGAAAAAACCGGAAATATATTTAATTTGATAAGGAAAGATAAACCTTCGACCAGACTTGAGTAATTCGTACGATTCAAGATGGAATATATTATCGGTATCGTTTGAGTCCAGCCAATTGGGTTGAGAAGTATTTGGCGCCATTAAATTTAACTTCTGGGCTAAATCGAGAAAGGGTTTCCATAAATAATTGAAATACAACACAATTATCCGAGTGTCTTTGTGAATAAGAGGTTTAAGACCCGAAACAAATTTTTGAACGTCCGTGGTATAGGTGAGAACATGGGAAATGATAATGTAGTCGAATTTTTGTCTGAGTTTATGCAGTGCCTTATGCTCATTAATAAATTTTATTTTAGGGTAGGTATCCCTAGCAGCTTTGATAAACGTATCTGAGTACTCAACGCCTGTCTTTTTTTTATTAGGAAGCCTGGATAACGTTTCACCACATTTTGAGCCAAACTCAATTACCGAAGCACTTTCCGGAACCAAATGAAGGAGGATTTCTTGAACATAATGATGATAATAGTAATTTAGTTTATAATATTTAAGCCAGTTATTTAATTCCATAAACGAGAGGATTATATGCCATATGAGGTTATTATTACAGGAGCTACTGGATTTGTTGGTCAAAGAGTGATCCAGCGAATTGAAAAATATTATGATAAAAGAGATATATTGTGTTTAACATGGAGTAGAGATTTCGCTAATAGAAATAGACATGTGGAGAACGCAGGAAGAAGACTTTTGACCAAGTTGAAAATAAAGACTAAGGATGTGGATTTGGTAACTCGGCAGGGATTGGAAAACCTTCCCCTGGGTGTAGATACGGTGATAAATATCGCGGCAAACACAAACACTTCCGACCCTGACCACAGATGTAATGATGAAGGGGTTGTTAATCTGCTTGACGCGTTGGGGAATATCAAACCAAAAATGCACTTTGTCCAAATTAGCACTGTTGCATTTATGACAGGAAGGCTGAATTGTGATGTAGGAATAGACGAGAATACCCAACCGATACCTACAAACGAATACGGTCGCACCAAGTTAAGAGCAGAAGACTACTTGATAAAAATGTGCAAGAAAAAGGGATTCAAACTTACAATAATTAGATTGAATACCGTATATGGAAGCGGTTCGAGACCAGATTCGATGTTTGATCTGTTAGACAAATGGGTTAAAAAAGACTCACTAATTACAAGGATTAATTGGCCCGGAATGACCAGCATCATTCATGTCGATGACGCGGCGGAAGCTATTTTAAGATTAAGCCGTATGCCGCCTGTTGAGAGTAAGTATGACATTTTTACTTTATATGCCGAGTCCTTATCTTTTTCCCAAATTAACCGGGAAGTTTATAAATATCTGGGAAAGAGTTACAGGCCGTTAAACTTCCCGGCCTGGTTTTGGAAATGTCTGGCTTTTGGAAGAAGATTTATCCCCTATTTGGAATCAATATTGCCAGCTAGTTGGTACAATCCTATATGGAGGGTGGGTCTAATCGAAGACGATGTAGTTTATTGTGAAACAGATAAAGCCTTTAAAAGGCTTCCCGGCTGGAAGCCTAGGAAACTTGCCGCAAATACCAGTCAATTGTTTTTTTAAGACCGGTTTTGAAATCAGTGGTGGCTTGGAATCCGAAAAGTTGCCTTGCTTTGGAGGTATCCAGCATACGGCGGGGCTGACCATCGGGTTTGGATGAATCCCAGATTATTTTGCCCCTGTAACCAACTAGTCTTTTGATCAGACTGGCTAAGTCTTTAATACTGATTTCAAACCCGGCACCGATATTGACCGGTTCCAGGGTATTTAGTTTCTCGGCCGCCATTACTATAGCCCGGGCGGCGTCTTCAATATAAAAAAATTCCCGGGTGGCCTTGCCTGTTCCCCAGACGACAACTTGTTTTTCTTTTGCCCTTTTGGCGTCCACGAATTTTTTAATAAGAGCCGGGATAACGTGAGAAACTTTGGGGTCAAAGTGATCTCCAGGACCGTAAAAATTAACGGGCAAGAGATAAACTGAATTTAAACCGTATTGCTGTTTGTAGGCTTGGGCCATAACTAAAAGGGCTTTTTTAGCGATTCCATAGGGAGCGTTGGTCTCTTCCGGGTAGCCATTCCATAAATCGGATTCTTTGAAAGGAACTGGCGTATATTTCGGATAGGAACAAATAGTGCCGACGATGACGACTTTTTTGACGGAATTGATACGACTGGCCTCGATCAGATTAACACCCATCATTAAATTGTCATAAAAAAGCGAGCCGGGGTTGATTTGGTTGTAACCGATACCCCCAACGTTGCCAGCTAAATGAATTACAATTTGCGAATTTCTTGTAGTTTTTATACAGTTTTTTTTATCACGAAGGTCACAATCTTTGCTGAGGGGAACAACAATTTTCTTCGCACCCCGCTTGTGTAATTCTTTCACCACGTGACTACCCAAAAACCCCGCTCCACCTGTTACCAAAATCTTTTTTCCTTTCCAAAAATTGGCTTTCATATATATAAATACTTTAATTAGACTCGGGCACGCCAGTAGTTGAGAGTGTCAAGAAGTGTTTGTTCGAATTTAATTTTGGGCTTCCAGCCTGTGGCTTTGACAAATTTGGTGTTGTCTCCCAGAAGTATAGGAATATCGGAAGGACGAATGCGGGTAGGATCCTGACGGATTTTAATTTTTTTAACCCGGCTTAAGGATAGGAGGTGGTCTAAAACTTCCTGGATCATCCAGGCTTTACCGGAACAGATGTTGTAGACCTCGCCGGGTTCACACTTGAGAGCGGCCAAGTAGTAACCGTGGACCATATCTCGGACATCAGTGAAGTCTCTTTGGGTAGATAAGTCCCCAACTTTTATGACCGGGGGCTGAAGTTTCTTCTCAATGAGGGCTATTTGTTTGGCAAAGGTGGAAGAAACAAAAACTTCTCCACGCCTGGGGCCTTCGTGGTTGAAACCGCGAGTGCGGATGATTTTGAGGCCATAACTTTTGAAATACTGATAGCCCATGTAATCCATGGCTGCTTTTGATACGCCATATGGAGAGAGGGGTCGCAGAGGGTTTGTTTCTTTGATGGGGGTTTCTTGCGGATAGACCAGACCGTACTCTTCGCTAGAGCAAGCTATTTGGATAGTGGGATCTATCTGAGCGGTTCTGACCGATTCAAAAAGATTACAGGAACCAACAACGTTGGTTTCAAAAGTGACTGTCGGGGCTGTCCAGGAAGCTGGAACGAAACTTTGGGCAGCCAAGTGAAAAATGAAGTCTGGTCGAACGGAGATCATAACGTCCTGAAGCGATTTGAGGTCCAGAAGATCGGCTTCGATGAGATGCAGACGGCCATTGAGATGGGCAATGTTTTCAGAACGGGAGCGCCAACGGTGGATACCAAAAACTTCATGACCTTCTTTCAAAAGCAACTCGGCCATGTGTGAACCGGCAAAGCCGGTAATACCGGTGACGATTGATTTGGGTTTATTTTTTGAACGCATATATATTTTCTATTAACTTTAGACTAAGGTGAGTTGATTTATCCCAAGTAAATTCCTTAGACCAGGACTTGGCGCTGGTGGAAATTTGCCGGTATAAAGACTGGTCCCTTATTAATTTGGTAATAGTCTGGGACAGGCAAATTATATCGCCTTTGGGGCAAAGAAAGCCGGTAATTTGGTGTTTTATGGAGTCGCGGCAGCCGGGGACGTCGTAGGCAACAACCGGGGTACCTACAGAATTGGCTTCGATGTTGACCAAGCCCCAGCCTTCCCTGACGGAGGGATTAAGCATGACGTGGGCTCTGGCTAACAGTTCAAATTTCTTATGCTCGTCAACAAATCCCCAGAACTTAACGTTTTGGGGAATTTGGAGACTACTTAGATATTTATCTTCGCCCTTACCGACCACCCAAAATTGCCATTGGGGACGGATGGCAACTAACGCGTCTTCGATGCCCTTATCTTTGGCAATGGCGCCTAAAAAAATAACGGTAGGCTTTTTTTCCTTGGGAAAGTTGGCCGGAAGAGAAATTACTCCGTTTGGGATAATATGAATGTGGGAAGGGGGAATTGACCAATCGACCAGGTCGTTTTTGGTAGATTGAGAGACGGTGAAGAAGGGGATACGACGATAAAATAACTTGAAAATGAAAGGTTCGAGAAAAAAGCCGATGGCGCCGAATAAATAATTGACGGGGAAGCGCAAATGATTTATCCACCAAACTTCTTTGGCCACCTCATGGATAAAAGCCAATTTTTTGGTTCTGACAAAAAGAGGGGTAAAAAAGGGGATTCCATGGAACTGATCAACGACCAGATCAAACTTGGGATGGGGAGAAAAAAGATACCAGAGAACCGCTTCAAGCTGGACCTGCAGTATTTGAAATCCTCTTCGAATTATGTGAATTTGGTCAATAATTTCCTCTGGAGGAAGACTTGGAGTGCCTGATGTGAACCAAAAAACCTGGTGGCCGGCATTTGCCCAGGCTTTGAGATGCTCAAGGGTAACTATTTCGGCCCCGCCGGCGTTGGGATGGCGGGGACCACGCCAGGAAAGCATGAGGATATTCATAACTTATTAATTATGTTTGCGAATTCCCGATAACTTTTGTCCCAGCTAAATGAAAGCGCGCGAATATAGGCAAGTTTGCTAAGTTTGTCGCGAAGAGTAGAATTTTTGATTAAACTTGTCATCGCTTCGGCAATTTCTTCAGGGGGCGGGTTGGGAGAGATGACGATACCGGTTTGGTTATTGACTACTGAATCCACAAGGCCGCTGACACCGGCCACAATGGCTGGAGTTGCGCAGGCCGCGCATTCGGTGACCGTCATCCCCCAGCCTTCTTTAACCGAGGGAAAAATCAGAGCCCAGGCCTGCTGCATAAGTTTGACCTTGGCATCTTTGGGATTTTTGGTGAAAAACCAGGTGTTTTTATCGGCGAAAATAACAGTTGATTGGAGGCGCAAATCATCACGAAGTTTTTCCAAACGCGGTCTATCGTAACCGGTACCGACTATGACTAGCCTGGCGTCGGGATATGCCCGGTTAACGATGGCCATAGCCTGAATGGCCAAGTCGGTGCGTTTCATTCTAACCAGCCGGTTAACGCAGATAAAAAGGGGAGTGGAAGATTTTTTACCCGGAAAATAGCGATTATGGTCTACTCCCAGAGAAAATGTTTGAATATTGGCTGTGGGAACGCCCAGCGAAACAAGATCGTTTTTCGTACTTTTGGCATAACACAAAAAGGGAGTGCGGTGATAGGTGAGATATTGAAGCTTTTCAAAAAGAATTCCCAGACGGGAAATAAGCATTGGATACTCGTAAAAAAAGACGTCTTGGGCCACCTGATTGAGATAGGCTACCTTTTTTGACCTCAATGCCCATATCGGGGTTTGCCAATAAATAGTATTGGAGATATCGATAACTAAATCGGACTGGTGAGACAAAGACCAATAATAATGCACGGCAAAAAAATACATGGTGAAGAGATTGCCGCGCCTAATTACGTTGATACCGTCTATTATTTCTGAAGGTAAGCCGTTTTTGAAACTACGGCAAAACCAGGTAACTTGGTGGCCATCAGCAACCAGGCGTTTGGCCAACTCGTAGACGATGATCTCCGCCCCGCCGACCTGGGGATGCAAGATGTCTTTCCAGTTGAGAATGAGGATGTTCATACTTATTTGATGTTATTTGTAATGACGGCGTATCCATAACCCAGAAGAAATAACCAGCACGCGATCGGGTGCAGGAACCAGGCAATGTCCCGGATTTTGATGTAGCCGGCTAGAGACTCCGACAAGGGCCGCACAATGGTCACGGTATAAACAATAAATTTGATCAGGTTAAACACGTCACTTTCCGATCTGGAGTTGAAAACCAGATATCTCCTGTGTTTAGAAAGTTTTTGATGGTGGAGAGACATATATTCCACTCGCTTTTTAATGTTGTTAATAATAGTTGACCCCGTGTCATGAACCACTGGGACATCGACGACTGCGTGCAGGTCATGACCGTCGGTCAATGCGTCATATAAAATGTCTGTGTGGAAAAAGGATTCGATGGGAATATTGCGGTATTTAATGAATTTTTTTCTAATAATTGCTCCATTGCTCCCAAGCGTGGGAAAATCAGCGGCAGTGAAATGAACAACTGTGTAACCCGGTTGTTGCGATACTATTTGCCAGGGTCTGGTCCAATTGTTGTCTGTCCATTTGAGCCTGTCGGTCTTTTTTAAATAGTAAGAGACGGGATCGTGTCCTCCAAATAACGCTACGTATCTGTTGAAGGGGGTTTGAGTGGATAAGTATTGATAATGCAACGTGAAGGAGCTTACTATGCTAGGATTTTCCAACAAGGGCTTGACCATGCGAGACATCCAATCGGGACTAAGAAGATAGTTGTCTGAATCAAGAACGCAGATAAAGCCAAACTTGGCTCGTTGATAACCAATTATTCGTCTACCTTCCATGTTGTCTTTAAACCCTGCATGGATGACCCGGAGGTTGAGTTTTTTTAAATAGGATTTGATAATTCGAATGGACTCGTCTGTGCTGCCGCCATCAAGAATCAGCACATCTAATCGAGACCGAGGATAATCCTGAAGGACTAATCCGTCCAAACATTTGGCGATAGTCCGTTCGGAGTTGTAAATTGGTATAATTACAGTGATTCCCGGAGTCATATTTAAAAATATTTGGGTTGCCAGAACTCCAAATCCGGATTTCGCCGCCAGTTATCACTATTAGAATCGTCGTAATAGTGTTTAATTTTTAGACGATAAAAAACTGCCAGTGTATCCTTGAACGCAAGTAAAATTGCTCTGACGAGCCCTTTCGAAATAACGGCACTGGTTTCTTTTTTGGCACTAAGCTCAAGTTCGACTGGAGCCTCGTATATTTTTTTGAACCCCAAATAGTGGGCGACTGCCAATAATTCAACATCAAATGCCCAGTCTTTCACAAGGACTCTAGGTAAAATCGACTTTATTACATCCCTCTTAAATAGTTTTATTCCAACTTGGGTATCGGTGACATTAATATTGAGGAGCAACTTAATTACTATTTGGCTGATTCTTGATAAAACCTTACGGACAATAGGATAAACCACTTTAGAAGCCGGATGTCTTTTGGAACCAACAACTATGTCTGCGCTATACCAAATAAAGTGTTGGTATAACATTGGCAGACTGTCTGGGTTTATCCCGTTGGCATCGATAAAACCGATAATATTGCCTTTGGCTCTGGCCATGCCAAACCGCACGGCGTGGCCTTTGCCGCGATTGATTTGATACGACAAAACATGAATATTGGGGGAGGAAACTTTTTTGGCTTTTTCGTATGTCTTATCCATCACGCCGTCAACGACGCAGATTATTTCGTAGGAAAGACCCATATTTTTTAGGACTTTGTCTAGTTTAAGCAAAGTACCTGAAATGGTTTTTTCTTCTTTGTAGGCCGGTACTACCAGGGTTAAGTATGGAGTTGGGGGCGGAGTCATTTGGATGGAAGTATATCAAATGTAGGTGTCAGTTAACTTTCCAAATTTCGACGTTGGCGTTGGAATAGATCTTTTCGACCCCCAAGTCTCCCGGTGAAAATGGCAGTGACTCCCGATGATTGTCATATTTAGTTAAGTAAACATATTTGGCGCCTGTTTTTCGCAATTGAGTTTTGGCGGTTGATCTATCATCGGCCGTGAATATAGATTGATTATAAATTATTGGTTTTTGGGAAAATTCACTGACATATTTTCGCGAATTCGCAAACGCAGCAGGCCGAAATTCACTAAACCATGGACATTGTAAACATTCTTTATTTACAACCATTACTTTTCCAAAAGGCAGTAACCTCAATTTTTCTAATGCAATAATTTCTTCCGGAGAAACCCAATAATTTTCTTTTTTAAATTTTTTCCAGTCTAATTTGATTATTGTTTTTATGAGATTTTTTGGAGATTTAAACAAGTGTTTTGTTTCCAAACTCCAATCACTAAATACCCGTCCATCTTTTAGACCTTCAGTTTTAGTATTTATTTCAACCCGCCAATTATTATTTACTTGTTTAACTTCAACTAATTTTGACCTGAAGAATCTTTCGGGAGGCTTATTTTTGGACTCGAAATATTCAGTCTCTGTTTTAATGTCTGTATCTGTGATATTCCAAATTTCGGAAGAATCCTGAACCGCATCAATCAATGAGGGAATATTTATTCTCAAATCAAATTCAGCGTTGGGCCACTGGAAATAAGGCTCCCTAAAATCAGATGGATACACTCTGAAATCAATAATTTTGTTGTTTGTCTTATCTATTCCCAACCGATAAAATGGCGATTGGTACCACAACATGCCATCAGATTCGACTTGATGCGGAGGAGAAAGACCGGGGAACTGTTGTTTGTACCAATTGGCAAATTCGGTCATAGTCACTTTAGACGCGGCTTTTTGAGAAACAACCCGCATTTGTTTGGCGAACTCGTTTCCGTATACATCAGGAGTGAAATCACTTTCTAAGCCAACTGTAACTTGAGAAAATAGTTCGATCAGTTGGGTAAAATAATTAATGTCTAGTTTGGGGGTGGTAAAGTAGTCCTGGGTGCTGTAGAGACTGCTGTAGTAGCCCCGCCGGGGTTCGCGGGGAGCCCACTGGATGGTGACTATATCAAGTTTGGTTTCGGGAGTGGAAGCGGGAATGCCGGCATGAATAAGGCTGGGGTAATACGGGGTAGACCAATAGGTACCCCACACCTGATAGTTATCAGTCGAATACTGGTCTGAAACTCCCAAATTGGCAGTAATGCTGTATTTGCGTTGCATGAATTCGAGAGAGAAACTGTCCGTCCACCAGGAACCGACTGAAATAGGATGGTAGCCAAAACGGGATTTGAATTTGGCAAAAACAGTATCGATTAACTTGAGGCGTTCTTCCTGGGTGTATCCGGAGAGGAATACTGAATTGGCAAAATGCCAGGAGGCTGATTGATGATAAGTAACGCCGGCGGATTGGGCAAGGCCAGGAGTGACTTCCAAAAAGATGCCTTTTTCCTGACGCTGGTCCATCTGGTTGGCGACATTTATTAGTTTGGGGTCAGATAATGCGTCAAAAGTAAACAACCAGGTAGCCGGAAGGCGATAACGGTTAATGACCGAATACTGGGCGGTAAGGCTCGCAGCCGGGTCAGGATTATACCTGGAGATTCGGACCGGATTGACTATGGTAATAAAACTGGCGGCTATTGCCAGCGCTTCATTCATCATTCCACATTTTAGCAATGATTTGAGTCTTTTTCTTTTCTACGGCACCATCCCAGGAAAACCAACATACCCCGGCTGAAGGAGATTTGACAGCTTGCGAATATTCTTCTTTTAAAATTGATTCGTCAATTTTGTCCGGCAAATTATCTGGCATATCTTTGACTGCAATGGCCGGTATTACCGGTTTACTTGCCAGATCAAATAAATATTTAGTGAATTGACTAATGTATTGGACGGGTTTATCGAGCATCTGGTGATAAAGCATCGGACTGGAATAATCAAATGCCTTCACGAGTAGAGCGTGATTTTGGCCAAACTGGGGAAATTCTTCGTATTTAAGCGGCACAGCGTAATATCCTAACTCCAGTCGCATTGGAATTTCTTCTTTGATCCAAGCAGCAATTTCTGCTAACTTCTCCCCTTTTTCTACTCCCCGGCAATAATGACAGGGCTTGTGGGCTAATACATACTTTAGCTTCTTCCCCGACTGTTCCCATTTGCCACGAAAACGAAAATGGTCCAAAATTATGCTGTTGGGCTGATAGTCAACAGCTTGCTTAAGTAGGTCGCTCAACCGATTTTTTGCACTGGGATCAAAGGGGCAGACCTCGTCTCTAAAAGCGCTAATGCAAAGTGATATTTTTACTCCCCAATTTTTGAGCTGCTTTAACCGTTTGTCATTCAATCGTTCCATCCAGGCAACGATTTCATTGGCGCCAGATGAATATAAAGTTTTCGTATCATAATCTCCAAATTTATATTCTAAAAAGATGGCTTTTCGCATGGATTGATTTTATAATACAGCAGATATGAAGGTTTTGGGGCATGCGTGGGTAGCTGTAAAGGTGTTTCCAACAGGAGAAAGAGAGAAGTTAGTCTGGGGAGCGGTGTTACCAGAGATGATGTTTTATGTTGAAAATAATCCTTTCAGTTACGAGGAGATTCATGAAGGAGGCGACACTGTTTTCAAGTGGGCAAAAGCCACAGGTCCGGCCTGGATTGATTTGGGTCGAGGTATGATAACTCACGGCGTGAAATATGGGGCAGATTTTTTTAACGAACTGGATCGGCTAAAGCAGTTGGGATATGACAAAGAAAGGGATCAGAAATTCGATGAGTGTGTAGCTCGTGCGCTGGGAATAGATTTAAAAACGGCTAAGGCGAGGGTGCACAACATTTTAGATCTAGCCCTGGAAGTGTATTTGACTCGAGAATATCCAGAAATAAAAGTTTGGTTAAGCGCAGCGTTTGCACGGGTAACAGTAAGTGAGGTGGCTCAAACAGTGGCTGCAGTGTTTGGAAAAAATGAAAAACAGGCTGGATTGGCTATCGGGGAGTTAAAAGACAAAATCCGCCCGGAAACTTTAACTGATACGCAAGGAGTTGCTAGAATGTGGTGCCGGTTTTCCCAAAGCTTGCCAGAACAGAAAGTGGGAGAGAAAAAAGTGGTAGATGTCATAAATCTGGCAATTGAAAAAATACGAGGGAACGAGGAAATATTTATAGATCAAGTTATTGAACGAACGAAAAACAACGTTAAAGCCTTTTCAGACATTTAATAGTCGGGTTTTTTGTTTGTGCTCGAGAAAAATTGCTTTGCGCATAGATTAAAATGAATGGCGTATGACAATTAATGGATACTCTCGGATGGCCAGACCAGCATAAACAACTGCTGCTCCAACGTGCCCCTTGGCCCAATAAGCAGAGGCAATTCCTATCAAAGCGTCTGCTTTGCCTTTGGGGTACTCTTCTACTTCCTCACGAATTCTCAAGGCTTCTTCAAAATCTTGCAGCGCAGGCTGGTAATCGCCTTTGGCCATGGCTATCCCACCTTTTAGGAGGTGATAGTGCGCCAAAATCCCTCTCTCCTTATCTCTCCATAATACTTTTACTTCCCGCAAATACCGTTCCGCTTCATCGATATTTCCTTCTAACAACGCTATACGTACCAGCCAGGCAAATTGAAATCCCCGATTATCCGGCGGCAAATTTTTTTGCAGTTCCCGGTCGATGTAACTACGAGCAGCTAATAAATTTTCAGCCGGTTTTTCCCTATTCATAGCAAGACCAACATGAGCCCGTGCGGAAAAGTGGTCCAGGGTTGAAGCTAATGTTTGCTCATTTTGCCCCCAATTATCACTGGGAATTTGGGCTAAAAGTTGTCTGGAATTAGCCAAATCTCTTAATGAGTCGGTAAATCTTCCCTCGTAGTCATCGATCCACGCACCCTTTTCTAAAACTCTGGCCTGCAGGTACAAACCATCGTCTCCGTTCAGAGAAGCTGCAATTTCATTGCCAATAGCGAGGAACTTCCTGGCTTGGCCGAACCTTCCATAATTAACACACATTTGAGCAGCTTCTATATAGCATGAACCACGTTCTTGTAGGTTTTCGGTTTTTGCGGCTAAGGAGCAGAAATGGGAAAGGGCGTCTTTCCATTTGCCACCTGACTCTAATTGTTTCCCTTGGTCGAAAGAGGGATTTTCTATTTCAACTACACGGATTGGAGGTAAGACATGCTCGAAGACCAGTCTGGCTGCTACTTCTTTAAGATTCATGAGCAGATTATAATACTTGATAATGAATATTACTGCTTATAAGAATAAAAATGTTTTGTTTCTATCCTTGGGTTCTGGATTGCTTTTTTTTGGCTTTAATGCCGCAGAGCAGCATTTTACAGCCTTTTACCAGACAATCGGTAGACAAAACTTGGCCTACGAATCACTGGCTATTTTGTACGCAGCAATTATTTTGGGTAATTTTATAGGTCCGGGTATAGTGGGAAAAATTGGAGCTAGGCTGGCTATCATCTGGGGATTTGTCGTCTATACCCTGCTGGTATTTGGTATCGTCACTAAAGTTACTGTCATAATTTACGGACTGTCATTCCTTTTGGGAATTGGTGCCGGTGTGATGGGAATAGCTCGGATAGAATTATTACGTTTAATCGCTCCCAAACAAAAGAGGGGTGAATATAGTGGGGCGATTGACTCTGTACGTACTGCCGGAGGTTTTTTGGGTATTTTGGCTGTTGGCGGCCTATTTCGTTGGCTAAGTATCGACAACACACTAATACTACTGGGGCTCGTCATGGTGACAGGAACTCTATTGCTTCTGAAATTAGAAAATGTTCACGACGATTCGCAAACGGGGGTTTTATTAAAACAAAATTTTTCTCTAATGCTAAGACTGGTCAAAGAACGGACTTTATTACTGATTGTTCCTTACTCGGTAGCAGGAGGATTTTTACTAGGATTGGTACTGGGGGCAATTCCGGCAGCAATTGAGAAAAACTTCGGTATCGTTTGGGTGAGTCTGATCGTCTCTATTTTCTATCTCACTTCAGCAATGGTTCCGCTTCTGGCTGGATATTTGTCTGATATCAAGGGTCGATTCGGCTTAATTTATGCTTCCATTTTGTCGTCAATTCTAGCGGTGATCATGTTTTTGCAAATTTCTGGTTTACCAGCGTTGGCTGTAATTATGATTTTTTTGGGATTGGGCGGATCTCTTGGCAGTGCTGCCTTTTCAGCTTTGATTCTAGACACTTTTGAGGATAAAGCCAAAGAAGCCACGGCCGTGTTGGGAAACCTGAGCCTAGTTTTGGGGGTCGTGCCCTCTTTTTTACTGCCAAGGTGGCTTACTCAAACTCAATTGTTACATTTAGCCCTGGTTCTATCTGCTGGAGGTCTAATTTCTGTATGGCTGTTTACCAGGTTGCGGATTCAATTTATGAAACCCAATAACCTCGACTAAATAGGGCCAGGAAGAGGATAAAGCCGAGACAGCTGATGGAAAAGTACACCAGCCGGTTTAGTTTAGACGTCTGATGGAGCCATGTTCCAAGGATAATGAAAGCAGGGAAGCAAACCAGAACATACCTGGGCAGAGATGTAAAAGTGCCGGTTAAAGTGGGGATTATGAAAGATAAGAGATTAAAAACGGAGTAGGATAAGCGCTGTTTAAATAATGAATAAATGCTAATTATTCCAAACGTGAGGCCGGTAATAAATTCCAATAAAATAGTCAGAAATAGCGGATCGGCACGATTGACGGTAAAGATCATTTTCAAATAACGCCAGAAGACTTGATAGAGAAGAATTATTTTGTCGCTTCGTCCCTGGCCAAATAATTTTTGGACATGGATGAAAGCAAGAGAATCGCCAGTAGTGCGTTGCAAAAAAGACATGTATAACAAAAGTCCCAAAGGAATTAATATAAGAGGTATGAGAGCTTTAAAACTTTTTTTCTGTAACCACCATTCGGCTATTAGAGCCGGTAGGAAAAAAATTCCGGCTAGTCTGGTGTATGCGGCCAGGAAACCGAAGATACCCGCGAGCCACCAGCGGGACCGGCGAGCCGAATAAAATGAGCCGATGACAAGGAAAAAAAATAACCCTTCGGTATATACAGATGTAAAGAAAAAACTGACAGGGAAAATAAATAAAGCGATCAGTGTCCATTTCCGGACAGGACCGGGGTGGTCTAACGAAATTAATTTAGAGAATAAATAAACCCCAAACAAAAACGAGATAGAAGAGATAAGAATCCCGGTAACTGTGAAGTTTTTAAAGATTGAGTTTAGGAGACTTAATAATTTCGGATAGAGCGGGAAGAAGGCTTGCTGACCGTAGCCATAACCCCGACGGGCTATAGAAATATAATGAATGCCGTCAAAATTCGCCCGAGAATAAAGAAGAGGATTTTTTAAAAAAGGTTGGGGATTTAAGGGTGTGGATTGATCCTCCCCACCCTTGAAAGTCTGACGGAGGGGAAGAATTTGGATTGACAAATAGGTAATAATAATAATGGCGAGTTGCCAAATAAGAAAATACTTTAATATTTCAGAAAATTTCATAATAATTCTTGATAAACTTGGAGTGTTTGTTCGGCCGTTTTTTTCCAAGAAAAGTTGTTGACAATAATGCGTTTTCGTTTCATGGCTGTAGTTATGGCTTGAGCCATGTCATCAATATTATACGGATCAAAGTAAACGGCGGTGTCGCTGGCAATCTCCGGCAGAGATCCAGCCCGACTGCAGGCGACGGGAGTGCCGCAGGCCTGGGCTTCCAAAACCGGCAGGCCAAAGCCTTCGGACAGTGACGGTTGGCAATAAACAGAGGCCAGGTTATATATATCAACTAGATCATCAACGAATCCCAAATGGGTGATTCCGGACCAGTCAATATCCCGCAAGTGACTGAGTTCGGGATGAGATAAATTTAATTTTTCAATTTCTTGTGCCTGCTTTCCCACTATGACCAGGGGAAGGTTTAATTTTCTACAAGCCTGAACCAGCAAGGGAATGTTTTTGTTGTAATTTACGTCGCCGACGTAGAGGGCGAATTTTTTGGGTAAATTATATTTATTTACTGGATGAGGAATTTTTTTGAATATGGGATCGGCGGCCAGATAGACCAGGCGGAGTTTGTGGGGAGGGACACCCAAATATTTATTTATTTTTTTTAGCGAATAAAAGGAGTCAGTAATAATGCGATCAGTATTAATTAGCGATAATTTTTGCAATTGGAGATTAACCCAGCCGCGGATACCTGGAGGATAGTGGTCGGGGAATTCCAAGGGGATAACGTCATGCACTGTGACAATTGTTTTGGTCTTTTTGACGATTGGTAAGGTGGGGGAGAAAGGATCAAAATATGGGTAATGAATAATGTCCAATGTCCAATGTCCAATGTCCAATAGATTATTAATTTCGACTAATTGAATATTGAATTTTGAACATTGAGTCTTTAAGGCTTGTAATAGCCGACTGGTGTAAAAGCCGACGCCGCGGACGGCGTGGCCGGAGGATAATGGAGAAGTGATAAAGCCGACTTTTTTCATGCGGAGTATTTCGTATGTTGCCAATACTTAATATAAGCCACGGCATGAATAAGGCCGGAGAACAGGGCAAAAATGAACCCGGGCATGCCGTCGACGTAGCCGCGGTGACGGAAATAGATTTTCAAAAATGTTAGTGGGGGCTTGAGAAAGAGATAGAGAAGGGCATTACTTAAGTTGATGTTTATTTTTCTGTCCGCAAGTTGCAATGAAACAAATGTGGTGTAGCGGTTGAAGCCCTCCATGTATTTTTCGAAACTAGTGTCCCGGTAGTGGAGCAGGTCATTTTTCAGATGCCCTACTTCACTTTCAACTTCTGCTTGCTCATGTACATCGTTGGCTGGAAGACGGCCTTTGCCTTTACGGTAAAGCCGGAGAGTCGGATCTGGATATTGGCCGCCTTTAGTCAAAAAGCGGTTTAAGAACCAGTTTTTGCGGTTCATCCAGTAACCGTTATATTTTTTTGAGTTTATTTCTTTTTTAATTTCGCTGGATAATTCCGGTGAGACGACTTCGTCGGCGTCGAGCTGTAAGATCCAGTCCCCCGTCGCAGCGTCTATGGCCATGTTTTTGTTGATGTGGAAGTTGGGTTTGTTGGTGGTGGAAATTATTCTGGCACCGAACTTTTTGGCGATTTCTACAGTTTTGTCCGTAGATTCCCCATCAACAACCACGATTTCATCGATAATATCTTGAACCGACTCCAAACACTGACCTAAATTTTCCTCTTCGTTGAAAGTGGCCAGGACGACTGATAATTTTAAGTTTTTCTTCATAAGTTCCCATTTACAATACTAGGTAGTATTGTAATTAAAAATTCTTTTTCTTCAGGGAAATACATGTGGCCGATGGCAAAATCTATTGGGAACCAATCGTAGGTACTGTCAGATTTCTGATGATTAAAGTTGTGAGATTTCATTAAATACATATGAATATCTTTGACCACTTCTTCGCCCCAATCTTCTGTGGATTTTCTTGTTAAAAAGCCTAGTTTCTTGACAATTTCCAGATTTTGCAATCCAGTTTCTTCCTTAACTTCTCTCAATGCCGCTTGTTCCAAAGTTTCTCCAGGTTCAACATGACCCTTAGGAAAGCGTGTTAGATCGCTTTCTGGATAGGTTAATAAAAGAATTTTGTTGTTGTGGATGATGATGCCACCCGCTGATATTGCTTTCTTCATGTTAGTTTGAGACTATTTTAAAGGCTGGGGAGCCGGAAGGGAAATAAATGGTTTTGACGATGTTGACGCCAACGGCTGGGATGTCCTCGGGAGCGGCGACTATGAGAGTCGAATGGATGTCGCGTACTTTTTCCCAGGGACTGGATTCAAAATGGTATTTGCTGAAATCCCTCACTGTTGAAAAGTTGAATTTATCACGGAATGTCAGCTGGTGGCGGCCTTGAAACAGTTGGGGAGGATACTTGAGATAGAAGAGAAAGAGAATATAAGGCTGGTCGTATTTGTCGGTAACCCAGATTTTGTCGTACCGACTTTCATTAGATTGAACGTAAGAAACCAGGTCTTCAAACCCGTATTCCCAGGCGGCCGGGTAGGTTTGGGGGTAGTGGACGTAATACTGATGGAGATATCTGAATGTCTGCCAGGAATACACAATGACCAATCCGCAAATCCCAATGAGTTTCCAATGTTTCAAGAACCAATACATACCGGCGGATATGACAATGGTCATGGGGATAACAATATTTTGGGCGCGGAGGGCGTGGGGGGTTTGGAATGTTAATGCTGAAGCCATTGGAGCGATAAATAACCACAACCAGATAATGCGAGATTTGAAGAATGAATTATGAATAATGAATAATGCACCGAGGGCGAGAAAGATAAAATCAGTCAAGTAGAATAGTCCGGTTTCGGGGACGCGGTTGCGTTCGATGAGATCGCCGTTAATGAACAAGAAGTTGCCGTCAAAGTGACTGAGATAGTTTTGTATAAACTGAATGGAGTAAATGACCGGTCGATTGTGGAGAATTCTCGACAGGGGTGAATTCCAATCGACATGCTGACCGCGAAGTTGTTCAACCCGATGCCAGGGTCCTTCGTCGGCCAGAAAACCGACGCCGGAGAAACGGGAAACCGAGTCAGTAGTCAGTAGTGAGTAGGCAATAGGCAATAGTAAGAGAGTTGAGATAGAGATAGAGATTAAAAGCTGTTTTGGATATTTAATAAAAGTTTTGAAGTAGAGAATAAACAGACCCAGGCCAAGGAGGGGGGCGATGACGCGGGTGGACTGGTAGAAATACATTGATAACGAAAAATTCAAGATACAAGATACAAGATACAGTGATTTTTTAGATTTCAACCATTTGACGAAAAAGACTACGCCGAGCAGGAGAAGGGTGGTGGAAATGTTGACTTCCCAGGCGCCGCGGGAAAAATGCAAGTGCCATGGTGACGCTGCGAGCAGCATCGCAGTTATCAGTGCACAGTTTTCAGTTATCAGTTCCCTGACTAAAAGATAAACTAAATATACAGCCAAAACACCAAATAAAGCCGACGGAAGGCGGACGGCGAATTCATTGAGTCCGAAGATTTTTACAACCGGAATCAGTAAATAACTATAGCCGGAGGGTTTGAAGTCACCGAAGGATTCGAGGTTGACCGGTAAGACGTGTCCGTGTTCGTCCTTGCCGGTTAAAAGTAAAGAATAAGCGTTGTAGCCAAGGGCGGCTTCATCGGCGTTTAAGCCAGCCGGAAAGGAGGATATTTTATAGAGGCGTAAAACGGCAGCTAACACTAAAATGGCGATGAGCAAGTATTTTTTCATTTCAGTCCCACAATCCGTAACGCCGGTAACCCGTTGGGATATTCGATTTCGCCCAGGCGGACCAAGTTGGGAGGATTCATGTCCTGCTGGGGCAGTTCATACTGGTCGCCTACAAAAATCGTGGAGGTGTCCCCTCTCTGGGCCGGCCAGTCAACGCGCATAAATGTGTATTTGTCCAGATTTGTAACCTCGCCGACGTCCCCGACCGGATTATCAGCACGTTGGGAGCGCGTCCAGAAAAAACCCGGGTCTAACCGGTTGTAAAACAGGATGAAAATATACGGCTGGCCCAGGGTATTGGTAAAAACAACACGTTTAAAACTGTCGACATTGTTGTTTACCAGCTCAATTACACGCTTGTAAGGAGTTAGCCAATATTGGGAAAAATAAAATGGCGAGTGGACAAAGTAGAGATCCGAAAAGTAAACTGTAAACAGTAACAGTAACAGGAAAAATGGATACCGGATAAGTTTAAATTTAAATATTTTACTTAAACCCATTCCTGAAATAATGACTAAAGGAACGATCATGGGGAGGGAGCGGACACCGGAAATAATGTCGCGGGAAAGTGCGGCGGGAATGGGGGCGAGTAGAAGCCATACGAGTAAGATCTTAGATGCTGGATTTTTAGATCTTAGAAGATAATATAGACCGATAAGTAAGGTCAGAATTTCCGGATAGTGGAGATAGCCGTAAAAGGGAGTAGAATGGCGGGGATTTGACCAGTCTCCATCGATGAACAAAAATCTTGGTGAAAAGTGGTTTAAATATCTTTCGATTATTCCTCGTGTTTGGTCTAGAAACTCGGAATGAAACAGTTGATAAATGAGGCGATTGTTCTCGTCCTGACGCAGGATTTTGTTAATTTGTCCAGCAGATCGAACATAACTAAAGACGCTGAAGACTTTGAGACGGCCGGATTGAGAACCAATGCCAACTATAATGGGTAGTAACAGTAACAACAACAGTAAACCGGGGAAAATAATTTTTTTAATGGCAGGTCTATAAATTACTAACAAACTGATGAGCAACATTGGGGTGAACATTTTTGCTCCCTGATAGGCCCAGAAAGTAAGACACAAAAAAAGTGCAGAAGTTAAATATTTTTTTTTGATAAATAAAACGACAGCCAAGGTGGTGAGAAGTAAATTTAGGTTTGCCTCCCATGCTCCACGACTAAAATGAATTGCCCAGGGATTAATGGCTAAAAGAAAAGGCGCAAAAAGATTTCTTGTTAACAGGTAAACGACCGTTATTAATAACGTCCCAAGTATTGCCGAGGGGAGGCGGGTGGCGAATTCGTTGAGACCAAGAAGTTTGATTACCGGAACCGCGGAATAGATGTATAGGCCGGGTTTGTAATCACCGAAAGATTTGAAAACAATTGGCAAAACTTGGGCGTGTTCATCCCGGCCGGTTTTAAGAAGTGAGAAGGCATTATACCCAAGCGCCGCTTCATCCCAGGTAAGTCCCAACGGCCTGACATCCAGTTTATATACACGCAAAACAAAACCTATCAAAACAATCGCTAATAATAATATCTTTTTCACAGTTCTTTAATATAAAACGCAGGTTTGGAGTCGAGGAAGTTGATTTGGGTAAGTAATGTCCCGGGTGAGGGATTGTCGGGGCTGGAGATGACTAAGTATTTTTGACCGGGGAGCAATGCGGCGATGACAATAGGCATTTCCCAATCATTAACAAACTTTATTTTTTCTAATCGGTTAACCCAGTACCAGTCGGCGTGATAATCCCAGCGTTTTGATTTTTGAAAATCGGCCGGGTCCCAAGGCCAATAAAAGGCGATGAATTCGTGTGGTTCGGCATAGCGTTTGGTAAAAATAATCTCATCGTATTTCGAGTAGTTGTCCATAACATATTTGACCGTTTCTTTGTAGCCGTACTGCCAGGACCAGGAGTAGTTTGTTCGGTAATTAAAAGCGACTGGATTTAGATAATAGTCTAAACTTAATAATAAAAGCAGAATAAATATTATTCTTGTGTTCTTGAGAACTTGAGAACAGCGGTTCAGACCGTAGGCGGTAATAAGAATGACGGCAGGAAGCATTGTAATTGCGCGAAGGGTGTGGGGAGCGTCACGGGTTAAGCTACCCGCAATTGGAGCGAGTATCAGCCAAAGAAGAATCACTTTGTGTTTAAATATTTTAAGAAACCCTATGTAGAAAAACGGGAGACAAATAAGATAAAGAAGGCCGAAGCCGGGGATGTTGAACTGGTATTGGGAACCCCCGTTTATAAATAAAAACCGGGGATTAAAGTGATTGAGATAATTGGTTGTGAAGCGATAGGCCAAATAGGTGGCTTTGTTGTAGACAAAGCGGCCGCCGGGACGTTGACGCAGTTGGTTGATTTGGGCGATGGCTCCCTCGTCCAATAAGGTTAACCATTTATATCTGGCTTGGCCGGAAGGCGAGAGAAGCTGTATCAGAACCGGAATAAATAGAATAAAGAATAAAGAATAAAGAATAATGTTGGTTTTTGTGCGATATATTAAAAAATAAGCCACAATAAATAACGGTGCAAAAATACGGAACGAATTATATGTCCAGGCGGAAAGCAAAACATAAATTATTCCCAGCGATAATTTGCGATATAGAAGAAGCGTGACGCCAAGAGTGAACAAAAATATCCCCAGGTTGGCTTCGACAGCGACACGGGACAGAAATAAAGACCAGGGGGAAATTGCAGCCAAGAGTGCGGATGTTAGCGGCGGAGCGGAAAGTTTCCGGGAAAGCGCGTAAACTAAAAATATTAGAAGGGTTCCGGCCATAATTGAAGGAAAGCGGACGGATAACGCGTTTAGGCCGAGGACGGCCACGAAAGGAACGTCGGCATAAATATAGCCCGGGAGCTTGAAGTCGCCGAAGGCGCGAAAAATGGCCGGAAGCACTGTCCCCCACTCGTCCCGGCCGGTTTTAAGAAGCGAATAGGCGTTGTAGCCCAAAGAGACTTCGTCCCAATTCAGGCTGGGGGGGAAATCGGTAATAAAAGCCGCTCTTAAGGCAAATCCGAATAATATTATGAGGAACAAATATTTAAGATTCATAGCGCAGCCTAAATAAGATCCAACTGATAACGCCCAATAAAGTTATTCCTGACGTGATGTTGCCTAGCGTGCGGACAAAAGTATCTTTGAAAATCAGTTCGATAGTATGCTCACCCGGGGTGGTGTTAAGGGTGATTAAACCCAATGGTCCACTGGGAAACACAGCAGTTTCTATGCCATCGACAAGGCTGGTCCAGCCCGGAAAGTAAACAATCGGGTATGTGGTTGAACCGTCCTCATTGCGAACGGGTTGATTAGGAGCAAAGTCTGCAGGTAACTGGGGGGCAGTTTTGGGCCAGTAGTCAGAGAGGGCGGAGGAACGCTGTTCGTCCCATAATTTGCCAGAGAAGTATTGATTGTCGTTGAGATTCAACCAGATATCGGGTTTGAAAAAACCGATATTGATTATGATTAGTAGTAAAACGACTGGGATTTGAATATTTTTGGTAAAGACGGTAATTGCACCAGCTGATAATGATAAAAATAATGTTGACATGGAGAGGAAGCGCCAGGGGAATTGGACAAAGGGCAAGCCGAGGATGGTTTTCCAAAAAATCTCGGATTTACCGTGAGTTAAGAATAAAGCAATAAAGCCAAGAGCGATAAAAAAAAGTAAAGGGGTTCTTCGGCTGCGCCTCAGAATGACAACGACAGCAAGAATAATAGCGACTATCCAATGTAAATGTCCGGCGGAGAAACTCATGGTGTCGTTGGGACCCCAGGTGGAGCCGCCGTAACCCCAGAAATTTGAAATGAATAATTGCCTAAGAGTTGTCCAGTGAAGACTATAGTTATAATAATCGGCGGTGATCTGGTTGAGAGAAACTAACTTGCTTTCGAAAATTACGGGTAAGAGATAAAAAGATCCCAAAATGAGAGATAGCAATCCGGCTGGGATAAATTTCCAATCGCGACTACGAACAAACCACCAAAAGCCCAAAAATGGCATAAACATAAATAAGGATAAGTTGTGGGTGATGAGTAGTGCGGCTAAGAGCAAAGAAAATATGATGTATTTCTTTTTTTCGATAGATAATAAAATGAGCGGGAAGAAGATAAAGGCCAGGGCTTCGGGCAGGGCTCCCCTCACCCAGACATCGACTGCCCGGTAAGGCGCGTAAACGTAAAACAGGGCACTAACAAACGCGCCTTTTTCTCCCCAAAACTGTTTGGATAAAAAATACATTGAGATCCCGGAGAGGACTAATGAGAGGATGAAGACGGATTTGACGCTGGTCAGAACTGAAAAACCGGAAAGCCGGAATATTGTTCCAAGCCAGTAGGGAAACTGGCCGTAGAAATTAAATAGCGGTTCGCCATAGCCTATACCGGCGTCGGGGGCCCAACGGCAAGGTAAAACTTTTGCGGCTACGCATTTATCGAATTCAAATTGGCGAAAGACATGAAAATCGTGCATGGTATATATCCCCGGCCGGAGCATAAGTGCAAATGCCGGAATGATTAGAAGAATTAAGAGGAGGATTTTTTTGGCCATAGTTTTACCCAAGTAAATAAGTTAATAACGCTTAATGTTTTGGTGAGCAGCGGAGTGTAGAGGGAAATGAAAAAGAGCATGGTGGGGGCGAACCACATATTGTATTGGTTGGCTAAGAAAGTGAAGGATAGAACCACGTACTGGACCCAGATTTTGCGGCCGGTGACAAGTAGCCAAGATAGTAGAGGGAAGAGCGGGTACATGTATCGCTCGTGCATGCGGATGGAAAAAAGAAAAAAGCCAAAATAAACAATGAGCATTTGGTTGACCAGGTTTTGTTCGGATGGATTTTTCCAAATAGATCGAAGACAAACTATAAATAATAATATGACTAGAATAATTGAAACTATATTGGCCGGAATGCCCAAAAATAGCGATGTGTCAGGCACCTGATCGATTGGGAAAAAGATGTGCCAGAAATTGAAAGCGTTGACGGTGATAAATGGCGATTCGCCCGGTAAAATCCGCTCAAAATATAATCTGGTCAACCAGATAGGGAGATCTAACCGGGGATGGAACGGGGCAAACCAAAGCAGTGATGAAATTCCGACGGAGAGGGGAAAGAGCCAGAAGTTTTTGGGGAATTTGCGAATTGCGTATATTAGAAAAACTATGAGGGCAGGAGACCAGGAAGCCTTAGTGATTAAAGAGGTTCCAAGTAACACGCCAGAAAGAATGAGCCGTTTTTCGAATAGAAAAATCAGGCTCCAAATGGCTAGCGCAGCCACTATACAATCGTTTTGACCCCAGAGAGAAGAGTTGTACCATAACGGAGGATTTAGTAAGTAAGCCAAGCCAACGATTTTTGATAATTTGGTGAATTTACCGATTCTCAAGATGGCAAAAAAGAGAGCCAGATCGCCAATGACTGAAGGCAGTTTGAGACTGACCACGTCGCCCCATCTTTGCCACCACCAAACTACAGATGAGGGAAAAAATGGGATTTTGAGATTTAGTTGCCAGAAGGCTTTATTGCCAAAGTCGTTGAGAAGATATGAAAAAGTGTAAAGATAGACGCTGCCGGCAGGTTGGTTGGGACGGCTCTGCGGCCAAAAAACGGATCTGGGTAATTCATAAAAATCCACAATACCGTGTTTGACGGCATTGCCAGCCCAGTTCCAGCCATTGTGTAAGTCACCATGTTTGGTGTACGTCGTCACCCATAATCTAAAAATTACTAATAGAACTATTAAAATTTTATATTTCATTAGTATGAGATTTCATAAATATTTCAAGTTCTTTTCTTGTAGGCGATGAACGGCTACCTTGTTTGGTACAAGCTATAGCTCCGGCAGCAGACGCCTTTCTAATTATCGAATGAATAGGCCGATTCAGAGCGACCTCGTGAGCAAAATACCCACAGAACGAGTCTCCGGCTCCCGTTTCATCCACTTCGTCCACTGGGAAAGATGAATATGATTTTGTTCCACTATCTGAAGCTACAACGCATCCATCCCTGCCCAGTGTTATACAGGCTGTTCTTACTCCTCTTTTTTTGAAATAGTTTGTCAACTCATTAGAAGACATTGATTCTGAACCGGCAATGAACTGGGCCTCCCACATGTTGAGAACTAGGTAGTCAATTAAACTGTAAATTCTATCTGGTAGTTTTTCGGGTGGAGCTGGGTTGTAGATCGTAATGACACTATTTTTTTTAGCCAATTCCAGTGCTTGCTCTATTGTTTCTAGTGACACTTCTGAGTTAATGAGCATGACTTGTGAATTTTTTATCTCATTTTCTCTTGATTTGATATTGTCAAATGATAGACGGATAGTAGAGTTTTTGATTCCGATAAATCCCGGACTTCCTGTGTGGTTGACAATTATTCCAACTAAATCTGTTGGTACGTTCTTATATCTGAAGATGCCGTCTGGACTGATGCCCTCGCTTGATATTTCTGAAATAATTCTGTCAGCGAACTCATCGGAACCAACAGAAGCGATTAAGTGAACGAATGCTCCTGAACGAGAAACTGCCGTTGCTTGATTTAGACCTTTACCACCTGGTGCGAGTTTGTAAGTAGTAGCCTGAACCGCCTCTCCAACTTTCGGCCACTGTTTCACGAAATAAGTCACGTCCATGGTTAGGCCACCGATGACTGTGATAGTTGGTTGAGCGTTTTGTGATGATGTCATAAATTATTATTTCTAATACTAGGTAGTATTGTAATAATTACCATACTCTGTAGTATGGTAATTACAGAACTTGGATTGTTCCTTTAGTACCATTGACTTCAATTTTAATCCCTGACTTAAGTAACTTGGTCGCATTTGGAACTCCGACGACGGCGGGAATGCCATACTCTCTGGCTACGATTGCAGCGTGGGACAGTTGGCCGCCTATTTCGGTTACAATCGCTTTAGCAGCCATAAAAATCGGTGTCCAGGCCGGAGATGTTTGTTTTGTAACGAGAATTTCTCCTGATTTAAACGCTTGGAGGTGATGTTGGTCGATGATGACTCTAGCTACGCCGGTAATCACTCCCACGGATCCTGGAATTCCTTTTATGATAATCATGCTTCGATACTAAATTGGGGCTCTATTAACAATTGTTTGTAATAAGTTTGTTTTCTTTCATTGATAATTTTTTGTAGTGATTCTTTGGAGAATTTGTTACTAACTACTTCTTCCAGTTCTTTCATAGTTATGTAGAATATATCGTTTTTGTCTTGTGGGAAGTTTGCTTTTAACTTAATTGAAAATAAAATTTTCCTCATAATGCTGTTCCCCTGATAATAAAATGGGCGGGAATTTCTGATCTGTGAGTAATTTTGAGCTTGATTTAAGATCCATTCAAATAGTCGGATGCGGAATCTTGCGTTTTGTTTCACAAACTTTTCTCTGTTTATTCTTTTTTCATTAGTTAGCATTAATTTTAGTTTGGGATTGAGAGTTTCCCGATACAATTTTAAATATGAATTCAACAACTCTGTTTCCTCTCCAAGAGTGGGGTATATCAAGTCTTTGTCTTGAATTCTATATCCGTATTTTTCGATCCATTTTCCAAGCTGTAATTGTTTTTTCTGTTCGTCACTTATTTGGGCTACTTCCCATAATTGGGTGTCCATATCTATTCCTTTGTCAGGATATCCCAACAGGAGTTCACGATAGTTATTGTTGTCAGAGTCTTTTACAAATAGTGGATAACTGTATTTAAAGAGAAGTTCGGTGATGCCGCAAACGACTCCCACGTACAGCGACTCTGAAAAAAACCAGCTTTCTAATTCACCTGTCTTTTTGAAGAGCTCTAACAGTTTTTTTACCGAAAGTTCATTTAAACTTAGTTTGTTTAACTTATTAATTTCTTTCTGATATTCCGGTAAAACTTTGGTTATCCATCGTTTGCTGGAAATATCGATTTCGGTCTTAATTCTTTTGGGTAATTGCAGAGTCCCTAATTGTAAAAAAAGTTTCCAGTATTCGTCGCTGAAATAAAGATAGCCGTCGATGATTGACCAATATTTATCCGGCAGTTTTAGTCCGAGCCTTTCTGATATTAAACTGCCTGATTTGTTAATCTGAAGAGGAAGAAGAAATGATTCTTCCAGAGGAGAAATAGGCTTATGGAGCCATTCAAACTGATTAAAGAATTTTCTTGTCCATCTCATAAATTTTTATTTCTCATACTCTGTAGTATGGTAGTTAAATTGAATTCCATATTTTTGTTAGTTCTTTTTTGGCAGTATTAAATTTAATGCACCATAAATAATAATAGGAAGAAAGATATTTGGCTCTTTTTTCGATTTCAAATTTTTCTCCGTGTATTTTTCTAACCTTCATTTCTGCTTTGATTGCTGCCAGTTCTTCATTTAGACGAAAAGTGTTCGAACACCAATAATTGAGAGGGTATTTAATATTGCCGTATGAACTGGATCTCTTAATATGGGTTATTTCGTGTTCAAGTAGAGAAATTGTTATGGGTTTAGGATTCGGATTTTGAAAATCTTGATATATATCTCGGCGGAGATATATTTTTCCTAGAAAGGCGGATCCCCGGAACAAATTAAGAGGGCTCATGTGTACTTGTAATCCTTTGTATGAATTCATATTACTTGGGATTGATTTCGGCGAAGCGGGTGTCGCCTAGGTCAAATAAAATGTGCTGGCTGGAGGGGAAATCGCCGAAACTGCTAATTAGTAAGGCATTTTGGAGTTTACTTTCGCGTTCCCAGTGAAAATCATGGAATTCGTATTTGCCTAGGTTCCAGCTTTCCAGCTGGTCCACGTATAGTTTGTCCGCTTTGACATAACGAATCCAATCCTGGGTGTGTTTTTGATAATCTAGGGGGTCCCATTTGGAATAAAACGCGACAAAGATGTGCGGTACGGAAAAGACACGGGAAAAGTGGATGGTGTCATATTTAGAGTTGATGGCAATCGCCTTGGTAAAAACTTCTTTGTAGTTAACGCGCTGGCTATAAATGGGGTTTTTTGGCAGTTTGATCAGATATGTTTGAACTAATAATATGAATGAGACGAGAATAACCGGAATGAGTACTTTGTAGTACCGGGAGAGAGCAGCCAGGCCGTAGGCGGAAAGCAGAACCGTCAAGGGAAAAATGGTAATAGCCCGTTGAGAATTAGAACTTTCGGTCAATGCAGCCGGGATTGGTGCGAGTAGTAACCAGATCAATAAATAAGAAAACTGCTTGTGACGGATCAAAAGAATCGCACCGATAGCAATAAAAATAATTTCTACTGGGTAGTGCAGCGGAGTCCCGGGAAAATTGAGGTGGGAGAAATCAGGACGATGACCGGTAAAGTAAAAGCCAGGTGAAAAGTAAGATAGATAATTTGTGAAAAATTGATCAGCATAAAATATATATTTATTATCAAAAAGAGTCGGAGGAGATTTTCGATTACTAAGATAACTTAAAGTATTGGCGGCAGAAAAGATGCCGACGTCACTGGCACGTTTGAGAACAGATTTATAATTAATAACTATCGGCAGCAAAGCCAGGGCAAAAATTAATAAAACAGGCTTGAAAAATTTTTGACGAATGACTAATGCGACAATAAATAAAATGGTGAATATACGCCACGAGTGATACGAGTAGAGATTAACTCCCCAAGTTAAGAATGCCCAGTTGTAGCGCTTTTTTAAGAATAGATATAGTCCAAGTGGGAAAAGAAGTATGCCCAAGCCTCCTTCCCATGCATTTCTGGATAATTGCATGTGCCAGGGGGAAATGGTCAGCAAAAACGCAGATATTAGTGCGATTTTTTCGGGAAAAAGTTCTTTTGCTAGAAGATAAAGAATTAGTATGGATAAAGTCCCGATTATGGCAGTTGGAAGACGAACGGCGAATTCGTTTAGACCGAAGATGGCTATTGTAGGAATGGCGGTGTACATATAGAGAGGAGGTTTGAAGTCGCCAAAGCCGCGGGGAAAGAGAGGTAAAAATTGACCCCAACTATCACGGCCAGTTTTGAGAATCGAGTAGGCATCGTAACCCTGGCCGGCTTCATCGGCAGTAAATCCAGCCGGAAATTTATCCAGCCATACAACGCGCAAAATTAATCCCAAAAAAAGAATTAAATATAAGCGTTTCATTATTTTGTGAGTATGAAGTAAAGCGGCAATCCGGTAGGAGACGAAATAATTTGATCGATGTTTACACCACCAACTGTACCTGTGCCGACTTCATCACGGACACTGGCCAAATAGGCCTCTCCAGGCTGAAGTAGATCTCTAAATCCAGTTTCGGCGATTTTGTTTTTCAGAGTGCCGAAATAGTATTTGCCAATACTGAATCCGTCGAATCCTGCTGCAGGCGTTGAATCACGAAGTGGATATTGGCTTTGAAAAGTAGCCGGGTCATAGGCATACCAAAACAGAAATCGGGAAAGTGTAAACTCGTAAGTATTATTGAAATATACCCGGGTGAGAACAGGGTCAAGGGATTTGAGATGAGTCATGGCAGTTTTGTAGCCCGGCTGCCAGAAACGCCAGCCATCAATAGTCCATTCCGAGTAATACCGGTATAGATAAAAACTGAAGTTGAATACTGCAAACGCGGAAAGTGCAAAAAAAAGAATTTTCCGATTCCACAGAGCATTAATACCGGCGGCGGAAAGAAGAATAAGGGGGGGGAGCATGACGATGAGGCGGCCGGCGTGGTTGCCACCATCTTTGGTCAGGGCAGAGGCTAATGGAGCAATCAGTAGCCATAATATTATTTTTTTGTTTTTGAAGACAAAGAGACCGGTAATTATGGTTATTGCTTCAAAAATATAAAGCATGCCCATGCTGCCAACGGAGTGACGCAAAACCGGATCGCCGCCAAAAAATAAAAACTCGGTGGAGAAAGATTTAAGATAATTGTTTAAAATTTCCTGGGGATAGTAAACATATCTGTTACGAAATATCCGAGTAATAAAAGAGGGTTTTTGAATCCGACGAAGAGTTAAATCATCGCGTAATGTAGAGTCTGAAAACACAGAAATTTGGGAAAATCTTTTTGAGGCCACTTGCTGACTAAGGCCATAAATAAACGGTAGTAATAAAATAATTGCTAAAATTGACGGGGTAATTATTTTTTTGAACGAAGGTCTAAGAACAAGTATTAGTAAAGGAATGAATACTGTAGCTACAGAGTAGGAATAAAAAGAGAGAGCGAAGGCCAGGGCGGAAAAAACGTAGCGTTTACGCAAAAAAAGAGTCACACCAACAGTGGACAATAAAACTATAGCCAAATTGTCGTTGGACCAGCGGGAGAACTGGATATGCCAGGGAGAGATGGCTGTCAGAATTGCTGCTATTAAACCCAGGCGAGACCCTCCAAATTGATAGCCCAAAACAAAAATGGCTAAGATTGAGAGCAAGGATAGAATGACAAGAGGAAGACGGACTGTCCACTCATTAAGACCGAAGACGGTAAAGGGGACTGTCAGATAGTGAAGAAGGGGCAAGCGATACTCAGAGAAGGATTGGAGGAAAACGGGCAGGGGGTGGCCTAGATAGTCACGGCCGGTTTTATAGAGAGAGTGAGCCTGGATGCCGACGTCGATCTCGTCTCCGGTCAGCTCGACCGGAAGGGAATTGAGACGGTAAAGTCTCAAAATTGAGGCTACGGCCAAAATGACCAGGAGCAAAACCCAGGGTCGCCGAAACATGGCTATATTCTATCCTGAACCCAGCGTTCATGCCAGAAGCTGAAGGCAAAGACCATCCAGAGCGTGCGAAGACGCTTTTTGGCGAACAGTGAATCGACAAATTGAGTGGGGAAATAATCCCGAATAGCAGATCGGTAAACATAAGATTTGACCAAATTTGAGAGTGGACCGGAAATCCAGTCCGCCAGGGGTAATCCAAAGCCTTTTTTGGGTCGGCGCCGGATGTTTTCAGGTAACTTATCTTTTAATAAGTTACGCAAAGGGAGTTTGGTTTCAAATAACGAAGTGAAACTTTCGTGGCGGGTAAAAGCGTAGGAAATAATATCCCGATCCAGATAAGGCACACGGACTTCCAGGCTGTTGAACATAGATGACCGGTCGGATTTCAAGAGCATGGCGTCGCGCATATAGGTTTGAAAATCGATTAACTGGGCGGTTTTGACCGAGTCTGCTGGATAATTGGAAAAAAGCAATTCTTTGATGGGAGATGTTTGGAAAAAATGGGGAGGGGCGAGTTGGCCGGTGGTGAAATAGACCATCCATTGTAATTGGCGGCGGGTGGGAGAAAGACCCAAGCCGGAAATAAAATTTGCTAAAGTGTCGCCAAATTTGTAGCTAGATGAAAAAAGAGGCAACTTTATCGGTGGTAAATTGTGGGATAGTGAAGAAAGTTCTCTGGGGACAAACGGCAGATAGTTGGCAAAACGATGGCCTAAATAAGTGGGATAGCCGGCAAAAATTTCATCTCCGCCGTCGCCGGACAGAGCAACTTTGACGTGCTGACTAGCAAGTTGGTCTACGTGGTAGGTGGGAAAAAGGGACGGATCGGCAAACGGCTGATCCATAAGTTTTTGAATACGTGGAAAATCTGAAAGAAAGTCGGTGGCAGAGTAGGATTTGTCAAAGTGATGAGTGCCTAAGATTTTAGAGACTTGGGCGGCGTGATGACCTTCATTGTAATCGGCATTGGCAAAAGAAATAGAAAAACTCTTGACATCGTGGTTTTGGCGCTTTAAATAATACGCTAAGATAGATGAATCCAATCCCCCTGAAAGCAGTAAGCCAACAGGAACATCGGCGATGGCTTGACGAGCAACGACGGTGTCCAGTAATTCATCCAGATTATCTGTTCCTGCATACGACTGCGAAAATAAGTCGTAATACTGATGGATTTTTAGACCGGCTTTTGAGAAAGTTAACGTATGGCCAGGGGGAAGCTGATAAATGTCTTTATAAATAGTTTTTGGGGTAGGGACATAGCCTAGATATGAATATAAGAATAAAGAATCAGGATCGATTTGGGGAGTGGGAATAATAGATAGAATTGTTTTTATTTCAGAACCGAATATTATTTTTGAACCGGAGTGATAATAAAATAACGGCTTGATTCCGGCGTGGTCGCGGGCTAGCAGCAGTCTTTGATTTTTTTCGTCCCAGAGAGCTAGGGCGAACATGCCGTTTAATTTTTTGAGAAAATCTTTGCCTGAATCTTCATAGAGATGAACTATCGTTTCGGTGTCCGATGTTGTTTTTAAGGCGTGGCCTTTTTGATATAGTTGTTCCCGGATGTGTTTGTAGTTGTAAATTTCCCCGTTGAAAATGACAGTTAAAGATCCATCTTCGTTGCTGATAGGCTGGTCGCCGGTGACCAGATCGATAATTTTCAAACGGCGGATGCCCAGACCGACGTAATTTTTAACAAAATGTCCACCTGAGTCCGGCCCGCGATGAATAATTTGGTGAGTCATTTTCTCAATCTGAGATACTTTTACTCTAGATCCAAAATCGACAATTCCGGCTATTCCGCACATGTTTTATAAATTCTTGACTTCTTTAATTTCGTAAATGGGTTTTTGGCGGGATTCGAAGTAGACGCGAACCATGAGCTCGGACATGAGGCCTAAAAGAATAAACGATACGCCGATGAAGACCAGAAACATAGCTATAATAAACATGGGGTTGTTGTGGACATAGATGCCAAGCCAAATTTTACGATAGACAACCTGGGCAAAAGCGGGAACAGAAAGAGCCAGGGAGACGAGGCCGCCGGTACCGAAAATATAGGCCGGCTTAGTGGAGTAGGAATCCAGAAATTTTGTGGTAATAATATCGATAATGGTTTTAACTGAACGGGAATAACCATATTTGGATTTACCATGGGCGCGGGGACGGTGGTTGACTGCTATTTCTTTATATTTGGCTCCGCGAAGGACAATGAGCAAAGAAAGAAGACGGTGATTTTCGCCGTAAAGGCGCATGTTAGCCAGCAAATCCCTACGGACAATACGAATGGAACAACCCAGATCTTTAATTGTGACATGAAAGATGATCCGGATGAGCCAGTTGGCGATTTTGGAGACGACGACGCGGATCAGATCATCATGTCGGTTTTTGCGCCAGCCAAACACGGCGTCGGTATTGGCGTCAATCAGATTGAACATCGGTAGCAAGTCAGAGGGAGGATTTTGACCGTCGGCATCAAGAAAGGCGACTAAGTCCCCATGGCTATTATCTATTCCTGCTGATGTGGCCGCAGTTTGGCCGGTATTTCGCCAGAAACGAATAAGTTTGACGGTAATGTTGGGGTGAGAGGAAGTAGAAATAGAAGAGTTGTCCGTGCTGCCGTCGTCGATATAGATTACCTCTGTCTGGTCTGATATTTTGGAAAGGGTTTCGCAGAGTTCCGCGTGGAGACGGGGAAGACTTTCGGCTTCGTTTTTGAAGGGAATAATGACTGAAAGTTTGGGATTGGCCATGGCTTTTGATATTATATGCCTGTGCTGTCGGTTATCATAGTCTCCTATAATACACGGGAAATTACGCTGGAATGCCTGAAGCGAATCAGGGCCGATGAGATCATCGTTGTGGACAATGCCTCGAGTGATGGGTCGGTGGAGGAGATAAAAAAACGATATAAGGATATTAGGATATTACAGAATAAAACTAATGTGGGATTTGCGGCGGCAAATAACCAGGGGATGAAAATTGCAAAGGGAGATAAGATTTTATTGTTAAATTCGGATTGTTTTGTAAATACGGATACACTCGATAAGATTCAAGATTCAATGTTCAAGATTCAATCTGATGTAATTGGTTGCAGGTTATTAAATAAAGACGGGTCGGTGCAGCAATCGTGGGGGTATTTCCCAAGTTTACGAAGAATTACTCTCATGATGCTGTTTATTGATAATTTGCCGATAATTAGAAAGTTTATAGATTCGATTCATGTCAGGGATGTGGCCAGATACGAAAAAGAACAAGAGGTGGATTGGGTGACGGGGGCGTTTGTGATGTTCAAGCGTGAAGTTTTTGAGAAGGTTGGGGGAATTGATGAGAAGTATTTTATGTACGGAGAAGAGATGGAGTGGATGTACCGGATAAAACAGGCCGGATTTAAGGTGTGGTATTCTCCCGTTGGGTCGGCCACGCATTTGCTGGGTGCCAGTTCGTCAAATCGAGCTCCGGCGGTGGTTGGGGAAATGAGAGGCTGGATTTATTGGTTTTCCAAACACAATCCCGTCTGGCAGCAAAGATTATTGCCTTATGTAATATTATTTGGCTGTTTGTTACGAATTGTACTTAAGCCTAAGTTATCGAGTTTTTACCGCCAAGCAATTTCTGAAATTTTTGCCCCGACCAAGAGATGAGCCACATCAGATAGTGCTTTAGCGGGCCGTTGTACCAGATGCTGGATTGCCATAAGTATTTTTGGGCAAGAGGGGATTTTTTTGAACTTTGGCCGTGTTCGTGAATAATTGTGATATTTGGATTGAAGTAGACTTTGAGACCGGTGACGCGGATGCGGAGACAATAATCCAGATCTTCGTAGTACATAAAGACTTTCTCTGTCATCAAACCAATTTTATTTAGTGTTTGTTTGGGAAAAAACATGCAAGCTCCTGATATCGCATTTACTATTGATGGCGACGAAGGAGAATATTTCTGTGAAGATTTAAATAGAGACGGTTCGGGGAAGACGGAGCCTTGGGGTGTGCCATCTGGGTCAACAAATTTGGGCCCCATGACGCCTATGTCCGAATGGGACTTGGTAAATTCCAGGGCTTTGGTAAAGAAATCTTTGGGGATACGGGCGTCTGGGTTTAGCAGCAAAATATAGTCTCCCCTGCTCTGGCGCAAACCAATATTAATAGCCTTGGGAAAGCCGATGTTATTAAAATTGGCTACGACTTTGACTCCTGCAAATGATTTGGCAATCTTAACTGAGTCATCCGTGGAGGCATTATCGATAACAAATACTTCCAGATTCGGATATTTGGCGGCAAACACCGACTCCAGACAGCGCTTTAATGACTGCGCCACATTCCAGCTGACAATGATTACACTTATTTTCGGTTCCTTGCTCATGTTTTATTTAACTACCATACTACAGAGTATGGTAAATAATAAATTAATTCTAATACTAGGTAGTATTGTAATTATTGTTTATTAGCTTTTATTAACTTTCTGAATAAGATGTACATTAACAAAAATATCGAACTAATTGAGAAAGTAAGAAGTATAAACGAGAGGGGATTGGGTGCAAATCTAGATAGGTATGACAAGAGTAATGTACCGGGGATCGCGGCGATTGAAGATGTAATAATGTATGTGGAAAATTTCATTGAAGTAAATCCGGCGGCGTATGATACAAGATCATGAAAGTGACCCAAAAAGATTCTGAAACTTAGCAGCGAAAGTATTCCGTACTCTTTAGCGTATTCATCAATTTTGTTTATTCCGGATTTACCAACAAGTTTTGCCACTAAAGACCGCCCCCAAATCCTGGCGATCCAGAAGTTGGTGAAGAAGCTTATATAAGCTGCTATTGTGGCATAAATAATGACATTTTGACCGAATAAAACGTGGCCAGCGAATAATGCTGGCATGCCGCTTAGGGGGGCAATTATATAAGAAGTGAGAGAAAGGAGAATGAATATTACCGGAGCCAGGACTCCAAACTGACTGATGAAAGCGCGGACGGTATCTTGGGAAATCGAAAGACTAACTGCGAAAAATATCAAAAAAATAAATCCTCCTATTATATAAGGCACGAATTTTTTCATAACATGCGACCGAGAGCCATTAAAGTTGGTATGAGATAGCCTGGGTGGTGAAAGATCCTAGATATTAGATGAGAGATGTGAGAGGGATAGTATTTTGAGTCGAGATTTTTCCAGTGACATAATAAATAATTACGGTCTTTGATTAATTGAAGTGACTTTTTAGAGTAAGTTGCATTGAAAGTGGATTCGGGTGCAGCATGGGTGACTTTGGCTTTGGGATCCCAGATGATTTCATATCCTCTGTTGCGTGCCCTCCAGCTAATGTCCAGGTCTTCATAATAACCCGGTGAAAATTTAGGATCAAAGCCTCCCAAGGCATCCCAGTAGGATTTACGAAATGCTGCACTTCCGCCTGAAGCCCAAAACGATGAATGGATTTTGTCATCTAATTTACCGTTTGAGAATTCCAAAAAACCGTTTTTGATCTTAGCGTCAGCCCAAGAGCGGCCTTGTTCGTTGAAGGTGACGGCAAAGACTTTGGGGTCTTTAAAATGAGGCAGGGTGTATTTGAGTAAGTCTTTGTCCGGCTTAACGTCCTGGTTTAACAAGATGACAATATCGCCGGAAGCGGCGGAGAAGCCGTCATTGACGGACGAGGGAAAGCCCAGGTTTTTGGGGTGACGGATGAGCTTCACACCTACGAGGCGTACAGGCTGGGTTGAGGCATCGTCGACAATGATTATTTCGTCGGCGCCCAAAGCTTGAACCGAGGGCAAGTTAGCATCCAGAAATTTTTGGCCGTTGAAGGCCGGAATAACGACCGAAGTGGTCATTGATCCATTATACTTTACTAGTTGCGGCGGGTACGATTCTGGACGGTAATTTCACCGAATTGTTTTTGATGGTTGAAAGTGGAGAAATACTTTTCTTTGTCCAAAACTTTATCGATTATGTCTGTAGGAATCCCTTGGGGGGGCTCGATAATGACGAATACCTGGCGGGTGGACAAGGAAAGGGAAAGATTGTTTCCGGGTTGGTCAATTTGATTTTCGCCATGCCAATACGGCAAATAACCGTATTTGGATTTACCGTACCAGTTGAATAAATACGACCAGGTGGTATTGATGTAGAGCGGTGAGGTAACGGAGTTAAAAGTAAAAGGCTCTCCTTTGGCTTCGGTGTACATAAAATCAATGGCGTCCAGCTCGTGGCGCAGGGTCATGGTTTTTTGGATGGCAAATTCAGTCAGACCTTGGGAATTTTGTTTTTTGATATACGTTAGGTTGGATAAAACTATGAGAAAAATCAGAATAGCTTTTAGACTCTGTGACTTGACCCGGGAAATAAAATAGACAACAAATATAATTACCAGTAACCCTAATCCGGCATGGATGTAGGGAGTGCTGATGCCCCCGACTATTAATGCTGGAGCAAAAGATATTAAACCAAATGAAAAGATTGCCCACCAATCCGCACGTGGTTTGGTAAAGATATAAGCGGCAATGAAGCCTATCATGGCAATAGTGGGGTGTGTGGGAAAAGAGTTGAGGCTGATGAGACGTTTGAATTGAAATAAAGCTGAATCAAAAATTGTTAAATAATTTACGTTAAGTCGGGAATAAGTTGAATGATTGAATATTAAGTTGGCTGGGCCGTTTCGGCTGGGAAAGCCAAACTTTATTTCTGAAACTAACATCGACGAGGTTGTAACTGTAACTGTAAACAGTAACAGGAAAAATATTTTTCCGGATAGATTCAGTTTTTTAAGCAAAATTAGAACAAAGATGACGAGGGAGTGATAGATAAAAATAAAATTTGATTGGAAACTAAGACCTAAACCAATACCAGCAAGCAGAACACCGTGGGGTTTGCGATTTTGCCATTGCCAAAGGCCGAAATATAAAACCGGGACAAAGAGGACGGCTAAGGCTGGATTGGATAAATAGATGGCGTATTGAGTTTGTTCGTAAGAGACGGCAGTTAGGAGCGAGGTTAACGTGGCTAGCGGCTTAGACTTGAAAAGCCGGAGGCCGATAAAATACGCCAGAAATATGGCGAATGAATTAATAAAAGACAGCCAAACAGCAGCGATTATTGGACTCCCCCGCCCCAGCCAATAACCCGGAGCAGAGACATAGTAATATAGAACGCCGTGGAAAAAATCCCGGGTGGAAGTGGGTGGACCCTGGATTTTGATATCGCCGTGGAGAAGCTCTTGAATGGTGTATGCGTCGCGAGCCTGATCGTAACTAAACATTAAATTTCCCTGCGGCAAATACCGGATTCTGATAAAAAAACCCAAAATAAAGATGACAAAAACCAGCCAATGTTTCCTAAGAACGTTCATGGGAAAGAAGCATCATTAACCCTAAACTGGTGCCGGCCAAAGCGGCTCTGACAAGTGAAACGTTGGCATCGGTTAACCAACCGCGGAGAGATAAATTTAGGCCAAACAGGCCGAAGTTGAGAGATGAGTCGAATGAAAAAATGATGAGTAGGTGACAAAGTAACAGAGTGACAAGAAGGGGCGGGGATTTGCGGACGTGGATAAAAGTAAGAATTAAAAACGGCGTGATCCAGGTAAACCACTGGGGATGAAAATGGGTAAGAGAATAAAAGAGCAAAAGAACAGACATGGGCCAAGCCCAATCGGGAAGAAGTTTCGGACGGAAATAATTGAGCCAAAATAGCAGGACGAGGCCGACGAAGAAGAGAGGTAAGTATTGGGATCCGGAAACGGCGATTTTGGCGTAGGAAATTTTGTCGGTTTGGCTAGCAAGTAACGCGTATTGTCTGAATCCAATTGACGGTAAATAGGGCAAGATCAATAGTCCGTAAGTAAGTAGACCAGTAGTTATGTTTTTGAGTTTAGAACCGGGAATGAAAGGGAGGAAAAAAATGGGAAAAGGTTTGAACCCGGCGGCAATTCCTATAAAAACCGGCGCCAGTTGGGGTCGCAGCAAAGCAAGTAGTATAAACAGGGCAATAAAGATGTCGAATTGGGCCAACATATAGGCGCTGTAGAGAGTAAGGGGGTTAAAAATCCATAGAATTGATCCGAGAAAACGGTGCTTTGGCTCCAAAAGACGATAGATAACTAAAAGGCCAACGAAGTCGGCTACTAAATAGGGAAACTTGAGGAGAAACAGGAGCCAGGACAGTTGGGGATGGCCGGCAGTTTGCCCGATGTCGAGAATAAGAGTGTGAAAAAGTTGTTGGGGATAAACGGGGTAGAGAAAAAAATTAAATATGGCGTGGGTCAAGTAGGCTAAAGGGGGATAGGCAAATATGTCGTCACGGTAAAGCACGACCCAAGGATCTGTACGGGGCTGTAACCGCAGGTAATCATATAAAGATAAGATTTGACCTTTCTGGGCGATAAGATAAGCGGCCAGGTTGTGGCCGCGGATATCCGGATGGACGGTATACATCATCAAACCCAATCTAATTGCTAAACCGATGAGTAGCCAGGGAAGAAGTTTCTTCATATCAGCATTAAGAACCTGCGGTTAAATTCGCTTATGTCAAATATTTTACTCTTGGTAATGGCCGCACTGGAAATAGTTGTTAGTTGTTGGCCCTGCCTGCCGGCAGGCAGGTTGTCAGTTGTTAGTTCTATTGTAATTTTTTCTAGTTCTTCCGGAGAATTCCACAAATACCCATTGGTTTTGTCATCTACAATCTCTTTGTGGCCGCCGAGATTAGTGATAATGGGCACTGCTCCGGCGGACATGGCTTCGACAACAGTAATTCCGAAGTGTTCGGTTTGAATCGCTTTGTCCGCTGAATAACCGCTGGCTGACCAAAATATTTTTCCTATGGCGCACAAATTCTGTATTTGGGAAAAAGAGGGATTGATAACAAACTCGATATTTGATCCGTCTGAAAGTTTTTTGAGATGTTGTATATCCTTTTCCGTCGATCCCACGCCCATGCCCCCGGCTAAAATTAATTTCCAGCCTTTTAATTTAAGTTTTTTGAATGACTTAATTAGTTGGTCGTGCCCTTTCCGCTGAGTGAGATTAGAAAATCGTCCAATGTAGAAAATCAGGTTTTCTTTTTTTCCTGCCGTAAATTTTGATGTATCAATAGGGGGATAAATTACGGAACTGTTTATATTGAATTCTTTGTCGACAGTTTTTTTTGTAAATTCTGAATTGGAAACAAATTTATAAAACCTGGATTTAATAAAGTTTAAAGTTGATCTTCCTCCGATGTCTTTAAATGGCATTTGGAAATGAACTATCGTGTTGCGAGCGAAAGATGTGGGAAGGGAACCGTCGGAAAGCCAAAAGATGAGTTGATAGTTGTGGGTTGTGAGCTGTGGGACATAATTTGCGAGGGAAATATCAATTCCGAAGCGGTCGAGGATTTGAGAAGAAATGTTTTTGGGCCAAGTGATATCTACCTGCCACCCCTCATCAAGCAAAAGCTTAACAAATGAGGCGGTATAGCGCTCCCCTCCTCCCAACGAGTCCCAATATGGATTATGAATTCCTGCCCGCCTACCGGCGGGTAAACCCTTTTTCATGCTGCATTTCCCATAAACGCGCGTAAATAACGAACATGTTGAAGATTTGGAATATACCGTCGATCACACCCCTCGGGCCGTCGCGCCAAGCTTGAAGTTTGACAAAGCGCAGCCAGAATTCGGTGGCCATGACGCGAAGAAATCTCCACCAAACAATTGGTGGATGATTGACTTCTACTCTTAACTTGGCTTCGTATTCAATAAAATCCAACGTCTTTTCCAGCATGGATGAGAGATCACGATGAGAATGGTGAATTAGTTCATGGTTCATGGTTCGTAGTTGCCCGTCAAAAATAGGTTGCTCATGAAGCTCGCCTTGATATTCTTTAAGAAACTTTTTGTAAAAAAGTCTGATAACTTTGTCGTTACCCCAGCCGCCGAAACGCATTTCCTTGCCTAAATAAATATTTTTTCTAGGAATCTGATAAACGCCGGGCACGGTGGTATTTTTTATTTCTAACCGCAGTTGTGGAGATACACGTTCGTCGGCATCGACATATAAAATCCAGTCACCTGTGGCGGCTTTGAGGCCCGCATTGCGAAATTCGGAGTAATTTGTGCTTTTAGTTTTGATTATTTTGGCGCCAAACGACTTGGCAATTTCATTAGTTTTATCGGTATTACCCGAATCAACCACAATAATTTCATCCGCTAGGTCCTTCACGGAAATTAAACAATCCCCAATCATTTCTTCTTCATTTTTGGTAATAATAATGACGCTAAGCATATGAGCCCTTGCCGAAGTTCATGAGATAAAAGTCCAGGACTCCGCGGCGCTGCCAGGGGCGGCCGGTGCGAAGCAGGAATAAGGAATTACGAATTAGGGCAATTTTAGTCCGAAGAGGAGCCCAATGCATCCCAAATAACATTCGGTTCCTGGAAATATAGTAGTCCTGGAGAGGAGAGCCGATGCCGGTGGCTTGGGCGTTGGCGTGCCAGGCAACTGAATCAGCAATATACATGATTAGCCAACCGGCTTTCTTGGCTCGTTGGCAGAAGTCGTTTTCTTCGTAGTATAAATAGTATTTGGGGTCGATGAGACCAACTTGGTCAAAAACCGTACGACGGATAAAGATAGAGGCGCCGGTGGCAAACTGGGTCAGGGAATCAGAATTGTATTGGCCGATGTCTACTTCATCCACTCCCCTGTGAGAACCGATGAGATTGGCCCAATCCATAAGTCCTCCGGCTGACCAGATGACTTTGCCTAATTCTTTTTTTGAATATCGTTCTTTGTGAAATTCGAACCCAGGAGCAAAATAGATTTTGGGGGTAAAAATCCCGACTCGAGGATATTTTTCAGCAGCTTTCAGAAACGCTGATAAAGAGTCAGGGGCTACTGTGACGTCCGGGTTGACGATCCAGACAAACTCCGCGCCGTGATCCAGGGCATACTTGATGCCTATATTATTGCCGGAAGCGTAACCTAAATTCCTGTCGTTCTTAATTAATTTAAGTTTGGGATAATTTTTTTTGATGAACGGGGCTGAGCCATCAACTGAAGCATTATCAACGACAACTATTTCGGTTTTTTCTTTGAGTTTTTGAAGGGAATCTAAACATTTGGATATATAAGCTTTGGCATTCCAGGAGAGAACAATAATGAAAACCTTCATGACAATTTTCGCAGTAACTTCAAAAACGATTTGGTAATGAAATTAGCCTTGTCTACCCTGACTTGATATTTCCACCATTTTAGTTGCTGGTTGTGAGTTGTAAGTTGTTGGTTAAATTGACTCGGAGAAATAGATTCAGGAACAAACCCGGATTTTTCCCAAAGTTTCATATACAAAACAAGCATTGAAAATCCCTGCAGAAGAGATAGTCCTAAGCCATGTAATCCGTCTTTGTAGCCTTTTCGAGAGAAATATTGTAGTAAGAATTCTTCTATTGGTTTGGAAACTAAGTCTGTCCAGGAAAAGTTGTGGCCTTGGGAGATAATTTGTTCAAGTTGATGGTCTGTATATCGATTCATTCGGTCGATAAATTGAGAGATTGATGAATAGTTATGGTGAACCAGGGCGTGGGATTCGTCGGCCGGGAAGTCACGGCCGGTGCCCCGGGTAAAGGGGATGCTATGGATGGCCGGATCCCAGGTGACGGCACCTTTTTTGAATAACCGATAAACATAATCCGGCCACCAGTGCTCGCTCTGGATCCATTTATTAAAGATAATATTTCTACGTGGGATCCGGAAATAATCCACGTTCGGTTCCGCAATTGCGGAACGAACGTGGCTGGCCAGGTTCTGGGATATTTCTTCGTCGGCGTCCAGGAGCAATATCCAGTCCCCTTTGGCTTTGGATATTGAAAAGTTGCGAACCGGTTCGACAATGCCGGTGTTTTTGTGGTGAAAAACCTTGGCTCCCAGCTTTTTGGCGATTTCTGCGGTTTTATCCGTACTTTCTGTGTCTATTACCACAATCTCATCGGCAATAGGCTTGGCGGACGAAATCGCCCGGGCGATATTCTTCTCCTCATTCCAGGCGGTGATAACTACCGAGAGCATTGATCTATTTTAGCACTTAAGCCAGCACATTTGAGGGATGGGTGGGTGCGGTAGGCGGTAAACCGGCCAAGGGAAAACTCCGGTGTCAGGAAGTGCTCCAGGGCCTGATCGGATGAGACGGAAAGTGGTCCGCCGACAATAAGTTGATCTTTATAAATATCGGTTTTCCAATTAATAGGGTGAAACGCAATCTTGTTTGTGGAAAAGTAGTTTTGCCACACAGTCTGATTGTAATAGTCCGGCAAACCGCGAGGAAAAAAGGCTTGGACTTGCTCGGGCGGAGTGCGAGAATAAAACAGGTAGAGAGAATAAATGGGAAAAGATGAGTCCACCAGGGCAGGAAGTGGCTGGTCGTCCAGCTTTTGGTAAAGCTGCCGGTAACCGGCGTACCAGACGTCCGCTCTTTCATGGGGCAGGAGGATAAAAAAGCTGCGATAAAGCTGGGCTAGTGAGAAGAGGGTTAAAATGACCAGAATTGAGAAATGTAGTCGGCGAAGCACAGGCACAAATATGAGAGTAAGTGGGACAATTAGCCACGAAGCCCGAGTGGTGGAAAAAGGGTCTTTGACGAGTGCGGCGGCTAGCGGAGAAATTGCAAGCAAAAAGATGACTAACGGCTGGCGCCAGGCAAAAAAAAGATAAATTAGACCTAATAAATAAGGCGCGACCTGCCAATTGTAAAAAAGGGAAAGTTCGGGCAAGGAGCGTTGGGGATCGGGATCCGGCCACCAAAAGAGGTTCTGGGGTGAATAATAGGCTAGATATTGGGAAAGGAATTCGCGTGAGACAGCGGTAACCGTATGAGGGATTTGTGAGAACCACAGCTGGTTGGTGAGACGGATTTTTGGGCCGGAAAAATTTAGAAAGTAAATTTGGGGTAGTTGGGTAAGAAAAAAAATGGCAAGAATAGAGAACCGGCGATATTTGATTAACAAAAAGAGGATGAGAAGGTAAACGAGAACCCGGGGGGATTGGTAAGCATAGGTCGATAAGGACAAAAGAAATGTCCCTAAGTAATGGCGGCGATGCAAAAAGACGACGAGGCCCAAGAGAACGAGAAGAAGGGCAAGGGTGACTTCGGGGAAACTTCTGTTCCAAAGCATCAGACCAGGATTGGTGGCAAAAAGAACTCCGGATAGTAAAAACACTTTTTGCCCCAAGAGTCGGGCGGCAAGAATGGCAAAGACTAAACAGGAAAGCGCACCAAAGACCGCGGGTGTCAAGCGGTAGGAAAAGACGGACAGGCCGAAAAACTTGATGGCCGGAACGGCGGCGTATACTGACAGTGCCGGGGGGTAGGTGCCGAATGATCGCAAAAAAACCGGTAACGGCTGGCGATATTCATCGCGACCGGTGAGTAACAGGCTGAAAGCGTTGTATCCCAGACTGGCTTCATCCAAATAGACGCCCGGGGGGATGGAGCTAATAGAAGCCAGGCGCAAAACCAAGGCGAAGAGAAAAACCAGAACGTATTTCACAAATTCTCCCTAGGATGGCCGGAAAATAGGTAACGGTTGATGTCCAAAACCCGGAAAAGCCGATCTTGGATATAGTAAGTACTTAGAGTTAATTTGTTTTCAAAAATCCGGCCCAAAAGCGGATGGGGATAATAGCTACGACGGACATTTAGGGTATATATGTCCAAGTCAGAAAAAATAATTATTGAGAAAAAAAGTAAGGGGATAAATCGAGACATTTAGCGGGTGGGAACAAAGTAAAACGCGGGGGATTCATTGAAGTAGTCTATTCGTTTGATTACGCTTTCTTCGGGGGCTGTGACTAAAGGATAATCCCACTTGGCAGATATTAAAAGTGTCTTGTCTCCAACTTCACGTTCCTTTCTCCAGTCGACCCGAGTGAAATCGAACTTGTCTATTTTTTTGGTGAACATGTACTTTTGGGGCGGATATTTACAATAAAATAGAACGTAGTAGTCGGGAATGCCGGTGAGCAGCGGACCAAGACTGCCGAAAGTGGGGGAAATAATAATGCGGTCATATTCATCTTTATGGTCGCAAGCATAAACTGCGGCCTGTTTAAACCCATATTGCCAGTATTCCGAAAAATAACGAGGGAGGGCTTTGGTATAGAGATCTTTGACATAAAAAATATTAAGCAGTAAAAACGCAAAATAAATAAGTTTATAGCGCTTGAAACCCATGGCTATGATGATGCCGAAAAAAGGCAGCCAGACGAGGGTGCGCAAGGTGTGTTGATCATTCATAGTGAATGAGGAAGCCAGTGGACCCACGAAGAGCCAGAAGAGAGTTAGAGATTTGAGAAATTTGTTTTTTGACTTTAACAGTAAAAATATGCCTGTAATGAACAGAGGAAGATCAACAAGATAGAATAAGCCGGAGTCAGGATAGCCGGGAGGGGAAAAATCCAGAGCTTTCCAAAACCAGAACCGGAGATCGAAGTAATTGGTATATTTGCCCAGCCAGTGATGAAAAATAAGATATATGTCGTTGTCGAAGATTTTTTGTGACAGCGAAGCATAATTTCCGTAATGCAAAGTGAGTTGAAGGGATTGTTCGCGAAGTATTGATGTCATGGCTGCACGTTGTTTGATAACTTCTGACGTAAATGTAAGCCAGATAAAAGGTCCCATTGATATTAATAAGGTTATTAGTAAGGAAAAGAATTTATTTTTATTTTTAAATATATATTTGAGTTGGGAATGTTGAGAGATGAGCAAAAACAAAACCAGGAGGGGGACAAAGAGGCGGTTGGAGTGATAAGCCCAGACGGAAAGGCTGAAGTTGATAATAGAAAAAGCCATCCAAAGATGGGACTTTCGGGAGTTGGCCGTTAACCAACAGGCAACACCGGCGATAAGAAAATAAAGCGCTGTAACTGCTTCCAAACCGTAGCGGGAGTAATGGACGTGCCAAGGCAGAATGGCCAGCCAAAAACCGCCGAAAATGGCCGCTGATTTAGATAACCCAAGACGGCGTAAAAATATAATAAAAATTACGCTGGTTAAGCTGCCCAAGAGAGCAACCGGGAAACGAACGGCAAATTCAGATAAATCAAATAAAAATACGGAGGGGATATTGAGGTAGAAATTAACGGGTGGTTTGTAATCCCCTACTGACTTAAAGGCGATAGGAAGAATTTTTCCCCAGTCATCCCGGCCGGTTTGGAGCAGCGAATAACTGCCGTAGCCGATGGCCACCTCGTCCATGGTCAGACTGACAGGATACGAGGTAATTTGCCAAAATCTGAAGGAGGTGGCGATAATAAATATAATTAGGAAATACTTAGCCATATATTCATGCCTGTGATATAAACGCCGTAGATCAAAATAATAGGAATGATGCGTTTATGATCTTTTAAACCTAAGGTTGAAATATAAACGTTTAAAATAAGTACTGGAAAGAGAAGTGCAAGGTTTTTTTGACCAGAGGCGTAGCCGATTAACATAAATAGGCAATAGGCACTAGGGACTAGAAATTTTTTATCTTTAATTATTTTTAATATTCCCAGAATCCAGAATGGGAAGAGTAAAGATGAAATGGGTTCGAGGCGACGGGGGGAAAAAACGGAGCCATCACCGGCGAGAAAGTAGAGTTTGGGCTGGGCGTATTGGATAAAATCAAAAAACTCGTTTAAAACAAATAGGCTTTTGTTGTAGAGGATGCGGGACAACAAATCGTTGCGGTGGAAGCTGCGACCGGCCCAGCGGAGTTCGTCGATATAAATTAAATATTGGCTTTGGGACTTGGATTTGATGGTGGCGACTATGGATTGGGGAAGTCTCTGCCAGTAACCCAGGGCTTGGGGAAGATGAAACATAACTAACCAGAAAGACGGACTAGTTAAGAGAAGTAAAATGAATAAGATTTTAGTTTTCATTAATTTTTCCCCATACTGACGCTTGGGAATTTTCGAAAAGTTTTTTGAATCCTAGTTGGGATTCACTTAGAACGGGTCTATTGGTGGCGATGTCTGATAGATAGATATATGAAATATTGTTTTCATGAATAAATTTGTTCGCTGAGTTTATTTCCGAATTTATATAGAATGCTTTGATTGTTGCCAGGCGGGTGCGCCAGTCAAATCCCGTAATGTCTAAGTTTACGGTATCTTCAAGAAAAGTGGGGTGAGCGGAAAAGGCCGCGACGTAGGCAGTGGACTCGTATTTATACAATGGCCGGGGGGCTGGAGCATAAGCGTCCGGTTGGGCGGGATAAGTCAGGACTATGCCGAGCGGTTGAAGCGATAAAAAATTGAGGGCGGCCAGTTCTTCATTGGAGATCATGGCGGGCGGTTGTTTTGGTAAATAATGGGGGAATGTTTGAAAAGTTGTGGGAAGTGTTAAGAGAGCGATGAGAATAGGATAACGAAATTTTGACAGAGCAAGGCCTGCGAGAATTCCTAAGAAAAATTGGGTGTAGTAGAAGAATTGCAGAGTATTCCAGGGAGTGCCGGACTGGAGAAAAAACATGAGGATAATAAGGCCTATTAAAGAAACTGAAATATAAAATATATTTTGGGAATTATTCTTTAGAGAAAATAATCCAATAATTCTTGTCCCCAGATTGCCAGTAATAAATATAACTAAGGCGACGAAATAGGCAAGAGGAAGTTTAATCGGGTGGTGTGTAACTTTGTAAGCGAGCATGGCCTGATAGAATTTTGGCCAGTTGAGGCGGTCGGAGAGACCCATCATTGTTTCCAAATACCAACCGGGCTGCCACACTAATAGTTGTTGGTTGTTGGTTAGTAGTTGTAAGTTGAGGGGAATAGAAATTATTAAGCCGATTATTAGTGAGAGAAAGATCTTTTTGTTTTTTAATGCCATGAAGAAGACGCCGGCGAAGGCGAGGAGACCGGCGTAAATTTTGATTTCCGGTAATAAACCCAAAATTATCCCCGCCCAAATATAATGTTGTTTTTTTAACGCAATCAGCAACAGAAGTAGAAAGATCAGTGAGAGAGCGTAAGGGGGATTGAGGAGAGTAGAAATTGCTTGTTGGGACCAGAAAGTGGATTCTCCTTTGCCCAAAATCCAACCTAGACTTCCGCCGAAGTAGGTAAAAAATACCGACCAAATGTTATTGGTTAATTTGTAAACTAAATACCCTATCAAAAGAGCCATGATCGGGGGAAGAATTTGAAAATACAAATTCACCGACGGTATCCGGGTGAGTAGATGCAAAGTGGCAACTAAAACGTCAAAACCCAAGTGATAA
>VMGA01000048.1 GCA_007376345.1 Microgenomates group bacterium Gr01-1014_16
GCGGGAAAGCCAGGGAGCCAGGCCACCCCAGCCGGTGGCGTAATACTGCTGGGCCATGGAAACAAGTGAAAAGACCAGCCAATAAAGAACTAAGCCGGAAGGAAATTGATAACCAAAAATAATGGTCATGACGGGGAACATATAAAGCATTTGTTGTTGGGCGGCTACCATGGCGTCGTCGGTATCCCCGGGAGTCTTCTGAGCCACTTTTTCCTCGGCCTTGACGACTGGGGCCATCATTTTGGATTGGAGGAGCTGAATAATGCCTGTCAGAAGAAGCAGGGCGCCGGGGAGAGGAAGGGGAAGATTGGGAACTTTAAAGACATCCGGCTTGGCCAGGTCAAAATATAAAAATTTGGTCGAGAGTTGAAAATCATCCGAAAGACGATTGAAAGAGTAGAGGGTCGGATTGAGTTTTTCGGTTAAGTTGCCGTTTGGTACTAAAACGGAATTGAAGGCGTTAAAGAGGGCGATTAGGACCAAAATTTGAATTACCTGGGGAAGGCAGCCAGAGGCGGGATTGGCACCGTGTTGCTTATACAGCTCGGCTTGGGCGGTCATGAGGGCGGTTTTATTGTCTTTATGAAGCTCTTTGAGTTTGGCTAATTCCGGAGCCAGGTCCTGCATTTTTTTGCTTAAGCGCAAAGAAGGGAGGACGAGGGGGGTCATGGCTAAACGTAGGATCACGGTAAGGAGAATGACAGACCAGCCGAAGCTGCCGGTGAGGCGATCCAGAAAAATCAGCGAGTTAAGAAGAGGGTGGAATAATAATGAATTCCAAAGTTCGATCATATTAACGGGTCGGGTCCACCTTTAGACCAAGGATGACAGCGAAGGATTCGTCGTAATCCGAGCCAGGCTCCGCGTAGGATACCATACTTAGCGACGGCTTCATAGGTGTATTGGCTGCAGCGGGGAAGATAACGGCAGGAGCTATGGGCCTCCGTGAGGGGTAATTTTTGATAAAGCCTGATCAACCATAAAATAAATTGCTTCATTGTTACATGGTTACATTGTTAAGGGCTGAGGTGAGTTCGGTGCGAAGTTGGGCTGGGGAGAGGGCGAGGGTTGATTTATTGGGGAAAATGATAATATCGGTGTTCGGTGTTCGGTGTTCGGTGTTCAGTGAGTTATAAATAAGCCTACGGAGACGATTACGGACGACGGCTCTTTTGTCTAATTTGGCAGAAGTAACGACGGAGAAACGTGTACCGCCCCCCTCCCGCTGAAGCGGGATCCCCCCTCCTAATCTAGGTGGGGGGACAATAAGGTGTTGATAAATTATTATCGAAAAATGGGGGAAACGGTGAGATTTGCCTTGGGATTTGGCGATTAGAAAGTCGTGGCGAAATAAACGATTTTTTTTTGGAAGCACAAGAAGATTATACAGCGAGTTTTTTGCGGCCGACGAGGCGGCGGCGCTTGATGACATTGCGTCCGGTATGGGTTTTCATCCGGGAGCGAAAACCGTGTTTCCTGAGTCTTTTTAGTTTTTTGGGCTGCCAGGTACGTTTGACCATGGCCAAAGTATATCATAAAAACCGGCTATTGACTCATTGTGGACAACTCATTATAAAGCGGGTGAGTATGAAAAAAATGGACACCGATAAAATTTGGGATGGGGTGATGGCGGGATTGAAGCTGGCGGTTTCGGAAGCTACATTTAATACGTATTTTCGAAACACCCGACTAGGAGAAATCAAAGAGGCAGGGGACAGGCTAGTGTGTGTGGTGGGAACGGGGTCGGCAATGACGCGGGATATGCTGGATCTGCGATATAAAGGGCAGGTAGTCGGAGAGTTGGAGAGGGTAACCGGGAAAAAATGTGAAGTAGAGTGGAGGATCGAAAGTGTAAAAGCAAAACAGTATAAAAGTGTAAACGAGGGTTTGCCGCTATTTGAGGAGGTGAAACAGGATCCGGAGAAGGGGAGGGCGGCGGGACTGAGGGACGATTACACTTTTTCTAGTTATGCGGTGGGGGGGAGTAACCAAATGGCATTCGCGGCGGCACAGGCGGTGGCCAGAAAGCCCGGTGAAGCATATAACCCACTGTTTATCTATGGGGGGGTGGGGGTGGGAAAAACACACCTAATGCAGGCGATCGGGAGAGAGATATTGGAAAGAGCGGGGGGAAAGATCGTGTGTTGCACCAGCGAACAGTTTACCAATGATTTAGTAGAAGGAATCAGAAATAAATCGACGGAAAAAGTCAGGACGAAATACCGACAAGTGAAAGTGCTGCTGATTGACGATGTGCAATTTATTGCCGGCAAGGTGACGGCACAGGAAGAATTTTTCCATACATTTAACGCGATCCAGGGAGCGGGGGGGCAGGTGGTGATGACCTCTGATCGGCCACCGGCGGAAATCGCCAAACTGGAAGCCAGACTGCGCAGCAGGTTTGGAGCGGGGTTGATAGTTGATATTGGGCAACCGGATTTTGAGCTGCGGACGGCTATTCTTTTGATCAAAGCTAAACAAAAAAACATAAATTTGCCCATGGAGGCAGCCCAGCTGATTGCCGAACAAGTGGTGGGTGTAAGAGAATTGGAAGGAGCATTAGTTCGACTGCAAACAAAAAACGTCGAAATAGACTCTAATTTGGTAAGAGAAACTTTAAAAATGGAAAGAAGCAACGGAAGTCGAAAGATTTTGACAGCTGCGGAAGTAATACTCGCTGTTAGTGAGTATTTTGGGGTGGGGGTGCAGTTGCTGAAGGGAGAAAAGAGAACAAAATCAATTGTTTGGCCAAGACAAATATTGATGTTTATTTTGAGAAAAGACTTGCGGCTGCCGCAAGAAGAGGTGGGAAGGTTGATTGGGGGGAGGGATCACTCAACTGTCATCCATGCTACAGAGAAAGTGGAAGAGGCGATGAAGCTGGACAGGCAGACTGAAACAATTATCCACAACTTGAGGCAAAAAATGTTAATAGCGGGTTAATAATATGTTTATAAAAATGTTCAATGTTCAGTGTTCAATGTCCAATGGTGGAAAAAGGGATGATTATTCACAAGATATGCACACTTCGACAAGCTCAGTGCAAGCACAATATAAACAAAAAACAAACCCGAAAAGTGAAATTGAGGTTGTGTTATTATCAACTTATCCACAGACCTACTACTAAAGCTACTAGTTTATGAAGGTAAATATAACTAAGGACGACTTGAGCCGGGGGTTGGCGGTGGTATCACGAGTAGTAACCGGAAAAGGGCAATTGCCGGTGTTGGGGAATGTGCTTAGTGCCGGGGAGAAGTCTGGCAGAGTTTGTGAGTTCGTTGGGTAGTCAAGAGTTAGTTAGTTTGGAGACCGATGGGGAAAAACTAAAAATAAAAGCCGGGAAATTCGGGGCGACGTTTGCTGGAATTTCAGCGACTGAGTTTCCTATTATGCCTAGAATGACCGAAAAAAGCTCAATTAAGATTAATAAAAAAATAATTTCTGAAATTGCGAGGGAGGTGGCCTATGCAGCGGCGGCGGATGAGAGTCGGCCGGTGTTAACTGGTGTTAGGTGGTCGGTGGAAGGTGATAAGTTGTTGGTGACATTAGACGGGTTGATATTGCCGGCGAGGACTATAATGGAGCTGGCGAGAATAGAAGATGAGGGACCCGCCTTCGCCGAGGCTTCGGCGGGCAAGGACGAAGTTGAGATGCAAGTGGTTAAAGAGAATAATCAAGTGATATTCAGGGTGGGGAAAGTAGAGGTGATATCCAGAGTGTTGGAGGGGAATTATCCGGAGGTGGATAAAATAATTCCGAATGAATGGAAGACGAGAGTAACTTTGGATAAAGCTGAATTGGAGAGAGCTGTAAGGGCGGCAGGGATATTCGCGAGGGACAATAATAACATAATAAAGTTCAATGTTCAAAGTTCAATGTTCAACGTAAGAGCGGCGGCGAAAGAGAGCGGGGAGAGCGAGATAGAAATAGAGATTGAGAAGATGGAGGGAGAGGAGGGGGAGATTTCGTTTAATTATAGATATGTGATGGATTATTTGGGAAGTATAGATAAAGAAAGAGTAATACTGGAGATGAGCGGCAACTTGGCGCCGGGGGTGTGGAAGGCGGAGGGAGAAGAGGGGTTGACGGCTCTTATTATGCCCGTTCGTGTCTAGGGGTTTTCCAATTTGGCAAGCAGTGGTTCAAGGGCGGAAACGAAAGCGGGAATTTCAGTAAAAATTCTTTCGGCGACCTCTTCGTCATATAAATGACTGGCAAGATTGCGGTTTTTGAGAAAGTCAAACCAAGGTTGAGGATCTTCCAGTAGTCCAAAATCAGCACAAAGACGAAAAATATCCTTAGGATTGTTTTCAGTTTTCCCTTTTTCGGCACAGAACTCTCTTAGCGTTTTCCAAACTAGTTCAAAAGTAAACTCAAATCTTTGGATAACGCCGTCTTTGTCGAGTTGGTCTTTAACCATGGGCAAAGCTTCCTTGAGACGCAAGAAGGCCATTTTGAGCTCAGTGAGCTTATCTTGGTAAGTCATTCCAAATTTATTGTACTAGATAAAGCAACCTGTTTAAAGGTATTTGAGACTTTTGAAAAATCTACCAGATCCGCAATATATGGGATATCAGAATTTTCTAAAGAGTCTTCGATGTCAAAAAACATCATTATTGGGACAGGGGTGGGACCGAGAATGCCAATGTCCACGTCGCTGAACTTGCGGTGTTTGTCGCCTTCGGCGCGGGAACCAAAAACAAAGATTTTGTAGGCGGGGTCGGGGAGATGCTTTCTAATTATAGAGCGGATTTCGGCGGCGATTCTGGGATCGAGCATAAGATCTAGAGGTGTTGAGATAGGGTTTGCTTGATGAGGGATTGATAGGGAATATTTAGGGAGTTGGCCTTTTCTTTGAGGCGGTTTAATAAATAAAGAGGGAGACGAATAGAAATGGAGCGGGAGGTGGGTTTGAGGTCGGGGAAATAGACCGGCTTAAAGTCGGATGGTTCGAAATAATCGGCCAGGTTAATTTTGGCCCAAAAATCACGCTCGCCGTCTTCGTTTTTAAATTTTGGTAATTTAAGTGGTTTTTTCATATAGACCCCTTTCTTTTTGGTTTATATTCCTGGATGAAATAATACGGATTTTTTGTCGTCTTACAGTGTAGACGGTAAATAATAAACGGCCGCTGCGAGTTTTTCCGATCAGAATGAACCTCTCCTCCCGGCCGGAATGAAACGGGTCTGGTCTTTGGACTTTGGTAGGATCGGAAAAAACTTCCTCGGCTTCCTGGTCGGAAACCCGGTGTTTTTTCAGATTCTTGCCGCCGTTGCCCGAATCCCATTCAAATTCCATACCATTGTATATACTGTATTACACACTTGAAAATTTGTCAAGGCGAAATTGCAGGGTCAAATGCCGGGGAGGGTTTAAATTTCGGTTAGATTTTTGAGACTTTGGGTAGGGTTGGTCTTGCCTGAATAGATTAGTTCAAATGAGGAATTTAATTTAGAAGCGTAGCGGCGATACATATTTATTTCGGCCGTGTTTATTTTGTCGGTACTTTTGATCTCAAAGGCTGAAAGTTGGTCGTTGCTAATTCCCATAAAATCCAATTCTTTTTGTTGTTTCCTCCAATACCACATTTGAGAAAAGAGATGACGAAGTTGGTTGTAGGAATAGGTTTCCAAAATTTGGCCTTTAATTTGGGGAAAAGAAAGGGGTTGAGATATATTAAGGAGGGAGAGGACGATGTTGGTGGAAGTAAATAAGACTTTTTTGTCGGAGAGAATTTGGGATCTGACGGAGGGGAGATAATTTGGCAGGAGTCGAATTAAGCCCATGTCGTTGAGAATTGAAAGAAAGCGATTAACCGAGGGGCGGGAGAGCCCGGTTTCGGCGGCAAGATTTGATTTGTTGAGAATCTGGGCGGTGTTGGCCGCTAAAACCCGGAGAAAAGCGGCAAACTCCTGCTTCTTTTCCAGTCCGTACTGGGGAATATCTATGGTAAGAACCGGTTCAACAATTGAATCTTTGAAATAGGCAGTTTTTATATCAGGAGAGGATAGTTTGAGTGTTTCGGGAAATTCGCCAAAACTTAGATATTCGCTAAAATCTTCGAGAGCGCGGCGAGGCGGAGATGTATATTTGAGGTAAAGATATTCGGAGAAAGTCAGCGGCCAAACCGTAATTGGAAGAAAACGGCCAGCAAGTGATTCTTTTTCGTGGGTGATATTCAAGACGGCTGAGCCAGTGAAACAAATTTTGGTGGAAGTATTGGCGTCGTAGTATTGTTTGAGAGTATCCCGCCAATGGCGGCAATATTGAATTTCGTCCAAAAAAAGAAAACTGTTGGGCGGGGTTTGGCGCAGGACACCATCCAGATCCGAGAAAGATTGGGAGAACTGGACATAGTTGATTTGAGACGGGTCAGTTGAGCGGCGTAGTAGGTCAATTATGATTTGACGGATGAGAGTGGATTTGCCCAGCCGGCGCAGGCCTTTGATAAAAATCATCAGATTTGATTCGTAGAAGGCTTGTTTTAGATTGGGGAAAACAAAGCGGGGTTTGAGACTAGACTCCGGCAGATCTTCAACGCGGAAGCCGGTGAGTTTCCAGGGGTTGTATAGTTGGAAGTTTGGAGTGTCCATGAGAGACAGTTTACACCAGAACTAACTTTGTGTAAAGTGGGGTTTACACCAACTAGTAACTTGTCAAGGCAAAATTGCGGGTTCAAATATGGGGAGGTTGCTAAAAGACGTCCGGCATGTTGGTGGGAAACGGTAAGAAAGTAAAAGAATGAATAATTGGCTCTTTGAGCGATAAGCCACTATTACTTTTGGCAACAACATTAATCGTATATTTTTGGTTTAATTTCCAATTTGATTTGGGAGAAATATAAATAATTCGAGAGTCTTTTTCGTCGACCCTGGCCTCAAGATTAATTTTTGGAGTAATCGTTATCGAAACTTGATGAGCGGCCGTTTCTTGGGAAAAAAACAGGGCAATTGCCAGATCGGGGATGGCTAGCGGTTGCGAGCCGGATGATGGATAAATGCTTATTAGCTTAAATTCTTGAGGAGTCGGATTAGGGGGAGTCGGAGTTGTGTTTATTGAAGATGGAACGGAAGGGGGTGTTTTTTGGGTGTTTAAATATAAATAAACAAGAGAGGCTACTGATAGAAAACCTAAAGCGATAAATAATACATTTTTTTTATTGGGTTTGAAATTCATGTTTTTATTATAAACCTATGTACAAAGCCAGTCTTCTGGTCTAACAAAGGCTCCGGAGACGGTCATTTCAACATGCAAATGAGTATTGCCGCAGGAACCATTTGGACAATTAAACAAGCTACCAACGACCTGACCTGAACTAATTGTGCTACCCAAATTTATGCCTACATTGCTCATGTGAGTAAAGAGCAAGCGATATATACCACTTCTATATCTGTAACTATAACCAGAAGAACCATTGTTGCCATTGGAAAACGTAAAGTTATCATAACTCCAAGTTGTGGGACTCCCATTGATAGATGGAGCATAGACTCCGATAATTGGCCCATTTTTTGTTATTCCAGCGGTATTGGGAAAAATATCCAACGCATATCCGTAGTAGGGACAATTTCTGTCGGGAGCTGTGGAGTGACAAATATTACTTGTATTCACTGGTCCTGAACAATTTGCAGCGATTTGCGGGAGTGAAAATCTGCAATAGGGGGGTCCCATTACAACTGTCCAATATCCGGAGGATCCATGATTGTAAAATCCCTGGGGATTTTGACCTTCATTTCCATCATAAGATCTTGGACCAAGACGCCAATTTAGAAGTGGGCAGGAAATAGTGGCGGATGCGGGTGGGGGAGTGGGATAGCCGAAAACGGGGGTGGAGTTGGGGCCGCCGGGATTGAAGACCATAGATGAGGGGGGGACGATGTAGGCGCCGCTATTTATGATGAATAAGAAGAAGGCGAGGATGATGGGGACTGTTAAAACTATGATAATTAAGCCCTTGGCGGATTCGGCGGTGGCGGCGGCGATGGCGCCCAGAACGGCATTGAAAGTACCAACAGCAAAACCGCCAACGGAGTTAAATAGAGTGACACCTAGAGCCGTGGTGGCCATAATGCCTTCATTGGCTTCGTGTTTGATCTTGCTCCAATTGCCAACGACGGCTCCGATAAAAAAACCAACAACGGCGCCGATTATGGTGCCTATTACGGGGAGAATTCCGGTGCCGGCCGCGGCTCCGGTTCCGGTTCCGGCGGCGGTAGCTGCTGTTTGGGCAGCGGCACGGGTGGCAAGTTGGGTCGCTCCCTTGGCTATAGTTCCGGCGGCGGTTTTGGCGGCAGCAGAGGAAGCTACTCTTGCTCCCGCTGCTTTGACTCCAGAAGTGGTAAGGGTAGTGACGCCTTCTGAAGAAGAGACATAATTGACGACACTTGCCAGTTTGGGATTGGTGGTTGCCAGGCGAAGACCTTTGGGAGTAAGGGCAAAGTAGGGAGGCAACTTCCGCACTCATTCCAAATCCCAAGATTTGGGCTGGGGGGATGGCGGCCGTTGCGCCGGCTATGGTTGCGGTGGAAACAGGAGCGAGGGCGGTGCTGACGGCGGCTTTGGCGGCCGTAGCCGCTCCGGCTTCTGTTTCCGCGGCAGTAGAGGAGGTGAACTTGGACCAGATTTGGCCCAATTGGCCCTTGATCTCAGATTGAGCTTGGTGGGACAGATGTTCAAGAAAGGGATTTGGCCCGCCTGACGGCATTTGGTAATTTTCTGGATTGGTATCCTGGTCGGCGACAAACTCGGTAGTAAAGTCTTTGTATAAGTGTTGCTGTTGGGTGGGGGAAAGTTCGTCCAGCGTTTGGGAAATAGCACCAGACTTTCCTCCGGCGGTAAATTGGACGGCGGCTTTGAGAAGGACGGTGAGGTTTCTTGCCTGCTGTGCGGGATCAGTTGCACTGTTTTTGGCTATGGCGTGGCATATAAACGTATAGTTCTGGCTGTTTAAGCGACTGAGAATTATATCGGCTTGATAAGGGTCTGTTTTGGTAGAAATAATTAACTGACGGAGACGGTTCGACCCAGGTTGGGGAAATTCTTTTTCGAGATCTATTTCGGGATGGGAAAAGGCGTTTGTGGCGTCAGGCATGGCGGTGGATATGTTCTAATAATACAATAGGCAGCTTGAGTAAGTGGTCTTTTTCGGAGAGAAATTTAGTCGGGAAAGTTTCGCCGATTTCGTGGTTTTCTATAAGATGGCGGATTTCAGACAGAGGTTTACCCAGAACTTGGCAGGACCAATCCCAAATGGGTTGGGCGGAAAGGAGAAGGGAGTAGGGGTCGGTACAGGTGTTGCAGATAAGCATAATTTCTTCCTCAACATGTTTAACAGCTTGTTGATCTAGGTCTTCGGGTGGAATAAACATATTATTTTTGGGCTCTTTGGGCGAGAATATCCTGGGGGCGGGTGGTGATGAGCTTGTGCTCGTCGGGGCTGGAGACGACTTTGATGGCCACGTGGTTGTTGCCGGCGAAGAAGAGGCCTTCACCGATATCCGCGGAAAGAAGGAGGTGTTTTTCCCCTTCGGAAAGATAAAAAACCTGGGCGACGTGGTCGATGGCGGCGGGAGATTGTTTCATGAGAATTTGGATGGAAGAGTTAGTCACAATGGACTTGCCGAAGTCGGTATTTAAGAAATCTTCGACGTCCTGGGTGATCGTGGTCAGGCCTAAGAAATACTTGCGGCAGCGCTTGGCAATGCCATATAAGAAACTGGCGGAGTCGGGGTATTGCATGAGATACCAGGCCTCATCCACAATGAGAATGCGTTTTTTGAGCTCGCGCCTGAGCTTGGTCCAGATGTAATCCAAAATAATAAAAATGGCGATGGGCTTGACGGAATCCTCAAGATCCCGGACGGAAAAGACGGTGAAGGGGTTATTTAAGACGACATTACTGGGCTGGTCGATAATGCCCTTGAAGCTACCCTTGACGTATTTTTCCAGGCGGTCGGCCAGGGAGCGGGACTGGGGCTCTTCCATGCCGACGAGGGCTTTAAACAAATCTTCCATCAAAGGAGGTTCTCTTTTTTGGGTTTCAGCGTCGGGAGTGATACCTTTCATTTTGTAGGTTAAAACGAGAGCGCGGTCCATAATGGCTTCTTCGGTGGGGGTCATGGCGCCCATAATGACTTTGAACATGGAATGGAGGGAAAGGATTTTTTGGTTGAGTTCGTTTTCGTCGGAAGTGCTAGTCAGAGTGGACAGGTCGAAGGGGTTGATGCGGTTTTGGGAATTGAAAGAGAAATTGATATAGCTGCCGCCGACGGCGTCGCAGAGATTTTTGTATTCGTTTTCGGGGTCGATAATAATCAGCTCGGTGCCGAACATCAGGGAGCGGAGAGCTTCGAGCTTGACGGCGTAGCTCTTTCCCGATCCAGCCTTTGCAAATACAACCGAGTTCGCGTTCTCTAAACTGAAGCGGTCAAAAATTACTAAACTTCCATTGTGTTCGTTGAGGCCGTAGAGAATTCCCTCGTTACTGGTGAGTTCGGAGGAGGTGAAGGGAAAAGTGGAGGCTAAGGAAGTAGTATCCATGTTGCGGGTGACGAGTAAATGATCGATGGAAGAAGGGAGGGTGGTTTTGAAACCCAGGGCGTGTTCTAAAATAACCGGGGTTGCGGAAATGAGCAGAGAGGCGAGGGTCGAGGAGACTTGTTTGGAAACCTGATCTAATTCGGACAGGTTTGAGGCGGGGATAGTGGTGTAGAGGGCGAATTGGAAAAAGCGCTCAATGCCTTTGACAAGCTGGTCCTGAAGGGAGAGGGCGTCGTCTAATTTGGCCTGGGTGGAGGGATCGACAATGCGGCCGCGCTGCATATCAGTGGCGAGTTCGGCCTCCATTTCGGCGATTTTTCTACGCAGGTCATCGAGAGTACTCTTGCTTTCTACCGGGTAAATAAACATGGAGATAGCCAGGGCGTGGTCGAAGTTGATAAGTGGAGCGAGCCAGTTGGCAGTGACAAAGCGGGGATAGCCGCCGACGAAGTAGGTCCGGTAATAGGAGCGGCCGATTTTGATGTGGTTGAATTCGACCGAAAGCCGCTCGGGGGCAATAATATCTTGGACGGATTTGGCCGTGGACAGGTCTTTAGTTATTGCCGATACCTCACCCCCGACCTCACCTGCCCTGCGGGCACCCTCTCCTAGTTTAGGAGAGGGAAATAGGATGAGAGAAGCATTTTTCGGAGTGGGCTGCGAGGAAGATTTTTTAAATGTTGGTAGTTTCATACGGGTGGTAGTTTTGTTTTCGCACCTAATAAATCGCGGTTATATAACTCGAAAAATAATTGTAACAAGTCTTTGGAGGACATCTGGTGGGCTTTGAGACCGATTCTAGCAAAGAGGCGGATTAAGTGATCCCGTTTGGGATTGAGATTGGTGGAAGCTTTGTCGACAAGAGAGTCCTTGGAGACGATTGAGGTCGAGGGCTTGGAAGAGAGAATTTTGAGGGAGGACATGGTGCCCAACTCGATGGAGCTAAAGGGGATGGCGACGTAAAACTTTTTGTCCAGAACGTTGCCCTGGCGGACAACGGACTTGATGAAATCACGGTATTTGACCAGCTGGTTTTGAAGGAGGGGGTTTTGGGTCTGGACGATGCGGGAGTCCAGAAGCTTGATGTAGTCGGTAATATCTTTTTGTTTGGAAACTAGGATGATTTGAATGGGGAAGGTGAGGGAGTTGAGTAATTGGGCGTAGGCGTAAATGGTGGCATCCTGTTCCCTTTCGGAGAGGAGACCGAAGTTGATGGCAGAAACTTCCAGAACAATTGCCGCGGAGCTGCCTTTGAGAAGGAGCAGGTCGGCGGCGATGTCCTCGATGTCTAAATGGGCTTGAGTTGTAGAAGTAATCGGGTTCATTTGGCCTTAATAATAATGGGCTGGATAATTTTGCTGTCGGCCAGAATGGAAACTGAATCAAAAGAAAGACCGTCTTTATCGGTATACAGGGAGTATTCCCCAACGGGAAGGGGGGTGGCAATTTGAAAAAGGCCGGTTTTGTTGGTACGCAAGGCCCGAACGGGGAGGCCGGTAGCGTTGGCGACAATTTCTATAATTGCCCCTTCTTGAGGTTGATTTTGGGAGGAGACAACCAGGCCGGTTAAGATATTGGGCAGGGAGGGCGGAGGAATATTGGGAGTAGTGGTGGAAGAATTGGGGGAGGGGGGGTGGGCAATAAGGACGGTGGGAGTGAGGGGGGAAGGGCCGAGATTGGTAATCGGTGTTCGATATTCAATGTTTGGTTTTGGTGATACCTCACCCCCCCCGCTTCGCGGGGTACCCTCTCCTGATCCAGGAGAGGGCTGTGTGGTAGGTTTATTCGGGGGAGGAGCGGTGGCTGTGGCGTATTGGGTTTGGGTTTGCCCCACTTCGCCCTGACGGGCTACATTAGGGGTTGAAGAAAAGGCGGCGACTTCGGCGGGGGAAAGAGGCCCCACTTCGCCCAACTTCGCTGACGCTTCGCTGGGCTTCGTTAGGGGTAAAAGTGGCGATGCGACGACGACTGGAGCTGTGACAGGGACAACGATTTTTGGAAGTACCTCACCCCCCCCGCTTCGCGGGGTACCCTCTCCTGATCCAGGAGAGGGCTGTATGGTAGAAGTTATCGGGTGCCAATAGAATTCCGTGGGAGCATAGATGGCTTTGAACGGGAGGGGGAGACGAAAAATAAGCAGGCCGGCACCGGCGCCGCCAGCTAACTGGAGGAATTGCTTGAGGGTCATGTCGCCAACCAAACGGAATTCGTATGAAGAAATGTTTTGCGGTACAGGATGTTGGTCCATTGTAGTTATACTTTACTTCATGAAGCTAATTTTGCAAACTAAAACCTTTTTCACGAAGGAGTCGGGAAGCGGGAACAGAGGGATTTGACTTCGGTTTTTATTTTTGTCAGGAAACTATCATCTTTTAAATCTTGTTTGAATTTTTTTCTGGATTCCTGATTCGGGAAACGGAGGTTTTGTTTTTTCAAATAAATAACTACATGGTCTATCCAGTTTGCGATCATTTTCATTTCGGTTTCTTTCATACCTCGGGTAGTGACAGCGGGGGTGCCCATGCGCAGGCCGGAAGGAAAATAAGGCGAGCCAGTTTCGTCC
>VMGA01000009.1 GCA_007376345.1 Microgenomates group bacterium Gr01-1014_16
CCGGTATCAACAAAACCAGGATTCTGGCCAAGCGAAGCTTGAATTCGGTTCCCAAGTGCCACGCCACTGAGTCGCAACGAAGGGGCGTGGGTATCTACAGAATTGGGTTTTGGTAAATTGGGATTTGTTTAGAGTTTAGATATTAGTATTTAGAATTTTAACTCGTTGGTGTTAGTAGTTGGGGATGGGCAGTGATAAGGGTGATGACGATGAAGGAGAGGATAAAAATAATGAGGGGAATGGTAATGATGATTAGATAGTTGTAAGTTGATGGCCCTCCTTCGCCCGCCAGCTGGCGGGCTTCGGAAGGGCGCAGTGCCGGGGGAGGGGAAGTTGGAGGGAAGTGCCGGTTATAAAAAGATTGGAACTTTTTCCATGATGATTGGTGCCGTTTGGTAGTTGACGGTAAAAACTTGCGGGCGTCTGAAATGTAGTTGGTAATAGTTGACGGAGCGGCACCTTCGGATTTGAGATCCTGAGCAAATTGATGAAGGAGTAGATCGTGAGGTTCGCCAGCCGGCGGGTGGGGGACAAGGTTTTGCAGGCCGATTGCGGAATTTGTGTCGGTATAATTCTGGTCGACCAGAAACCGGCAAAAATTGCGAAGAGTAGATAATCGCCGGTTGGCAGTCTTTAGGGTTTGACTGCCAGAGAGATGACGAAGGAAGTTAGTTAGAGTCTGAGGCGTAATTTGTTGGAGGAGTAAATGCTGAGGGTAATCCGAATAAGTTTTGGTTAGCCAGTGGAAGAAGTAGGAGATATCGCTTTTGTAGTTTTTGACTGTGACAGGTGATAAATTTTGATGATTAAGATTGCGGAGAAACTCATCAATAATGGTGAGAGAAATTTCCGTGGAAATTGACATATGCGGTGATTATACCGAAGCTAATTATATTAATTATAACGATTATACTTAAATTATATTGTGAAAGTGGACAGTTGTACACAGGATGTTGATAAGGAGCGATGGTTAGATTAGAATTGAGTGATGGATTTGGAGTCTGCTAAAAAGCCGTTTTATAACCTGATGATGTTTCCGTATCCGTCCGCTGAAGGGCTGCATGTAGGAAATATGTATGCTTTTACGGCCGCTGATATTTATGGCAGGTTCAAAATGATGCAGGGATTTGACGTGTTTGAACCGATAGGATTGGATGGTTTTGGGATCCACAGCGAGAATTTCGCGCTGAAAATAGGCAGGCATCCGATGGAGCACGCGAAAATTACCGAAAAGAACTTTTACGCGCAGCTGCACAAGGTGGGCAATATGTATGATTGGTCAAAAACTGTCGAGACGTATGATCCAGATTATTATAGATGGACACAGTGGATATTCGTACAAATGTACAAAGCCGGATTGGCGTACAGAGCTACTTCGAAGGTCAATTGGTGCCCTAAGTGCAAGACAGTGCTGGCGGACGAGCAGGTGATTGACGGAAAATGTGAGAGATGCTCGACAGAGACGATAAAAAAAGCCTTGGAGCAATGGTTTTTCAGGATAACAAAATACGCCCAGAGACTATTGGATAATTTGGAGGGATTGGATTGGTCGGAAAAGGTCAAGATCAGCCAGAGGAATTGGATCGGAAGATCAGAAGGGGTGATTCTCAATTTCAAAGCCACAAATCCAAAATCCCAAAATGAATCAATATCGGTCTTTACTACTAGACCGGATACAGTTCATGGGGCGACATTTGTGGCCGTGGCCACACAAGCCTCAAGCCTCAAGTCTCAAGCCTCAAAGGAGAAAATAGGAAAGTTTACCGGTAGATATGTTTTGAACCCAGCTACAGGGAATAAGATTCCAGTGTGGAGGGTGAATTATGTGGATGAAAGTTACGGGACAGGTGCGATTATGGGTGTGCCGGCGCATGACACTCGTGATAGGGAATTTGCCAATAAGTATGGGATTGATATAGTAGAGATGGAACCCGATGAAAAATGGTGGAAGAGGGCGGAGGAAGAAGGATGGGGGAAGAGAGAAACTCATTATCATTTACGAGACTGGCTGATTAGCAGGCAGAGGTATTGGGGGCCACCAATACCGATGATTAAGTGCCCTAAGTGTGACTGGCAGCCGGTTGCCGAGGATCAATTGCCGGTACTTTTGCCGGAGATTGATGATTATCAGCCGGAAGGGGAAGGCAAAGGACCGTTGGCCAAGCATAAGGAATTTTATGAAACCAAGTGTCCGAAGTGCGGTGGGGTAGCGGTGAGAGAAACAGATGTTTCTGATACTTTTTTGGATTCGGCGTGGTATTTTTTGAGGTATCCGAGTGTGGGGAAAGATTCAGTAGCCTGGGACAAGGAATTGACAAAGAAATGGCTGCCGGTAGACATGTATACGGGCGGGCCGGAACACTCGAATTTGCATTTACTGTACACAAGGTTTTTGACGATGGCTCTGAAAGACATGGGCCACCTGGACTTTGAAGAGCCGTTTAAGCGGTTTTTCGCGCACGGAATGCTGATTAAAGACGGAGCAAAGATGAGTAAAAGTAAGGGGAATGTGATCAACCCGGATGAATATATTGAGAAATATGGGGTGGACGCGGTGAGAATGTATCTGATGTTTTTGGGGCCTGTTGACCAGGGCGGGGATTTCCGGGATACGGGGATGGAGGGCATGACCAGGTTTATAAGAAGGCTGGCTAAGATTCCGGTTGGGGAGGATAAACCTGCCTTGGAGAGGGGATTGCACCGGCTGGTGAAAAAGGTGGGGGAGGATATTGAAAGGAGGCACTACAACACGGCTATTTCGGCAATTATGGAGTTTGTAAATTCCGTTTTTGAAGTGGGCGGGCTGGGAAAGGACCAGGCGGGTGTAGTGTGGAGGTTGATGGCTCCAATGGCGCCTTATTTGGCGGAAGAAATGTGGGAAAGGCTGGGAGGGGAGTTTAGTGTGCATCAGCAGAGATGGCCGGAGTACGATCCGAAGCTAATTTTGGAGGAAAAGGCCACAGTTGTGGTGCAAGTTAATAGTAGAGTAAGAGAAAAGCTGGTAGTAGATAAAGAAACTGATGCAAAAACTGTCGAGCAGTTGGCATTGGCGAGTGATAAAGTAAAAAAATACGTAGAAGGGAAGAAATACAGGGTTGTATTTGTGCCGGGGAAGATATTAAATTTGGTAATTGATGCCTAGAAAAGAAGTTGTTTTGGCACTGGTTGGTTTGGCTTTGATTGGAGGAGGAGTGTTTTGGTGGAGAAGTGGAGGAGTAGAACAAGATAAAATAGAAATTATAGATAGTGTTGATATAGAAACGGGGAAAATAGTGGTTGATGTGGGAGGAGCGGTAGTAAAACCAGGTATGTATGAAGCTAAAATAGGATCAAGAATTGGAGAGGTTTTGGGATTGGCGGGAGGAATAACTAATGATGCTGATACAAAATGGATAGATATGTATCTAAATAGAGCAGAAGTAGTCAAGGATGGACAAAAGGTCTATATACCTTTTGTCAATGACCAAGCCTCAAGTCTTCCCTCGACTTCGCTCGGGACAAGCAAATCTCAAAGAATAAATATAAATGAGGCTAGCCTGGCGGAGTTGGAGGGGTTGCCGGGGGTGGGGCCGGTGACGGCGAAAAAGATTATTGACGGCAGGCCGTATGGAAGAATAGAAGAGTTAATGGAAAAGAAGATTGTGGGCCAGAAAGTATGGGATCAGATAAAAGAATCGGTATCGGTGTGGTAATGATTTTAGTTTTGCTTGCCAGAATCTGGTGGTGGCAAAAGAGCGAAGTAAAGTTGGAAGATGGTCAGGGGGTAAAAATAACCGCCCGAATTAAGCAAATTCCGGTGGATTATTACGGAAAACAGAGGATAAATGTTTCGGAAATTTCAATAGATGTTCCTGAAGACATAAAAGTCGATTATGGGGACAAAGTTAGTGTTGTTGGCACTATAAAGGAGAGAGCGACAACAAACGGAACCAAGTATTTGAGCCTGACTGATCAGGAATTCAGAAAGATTGAAAATGGTACCGAATGGGGTAGATATCTGGTCAATATCAGACAAAAGACCTTTTATAATCTGAGGCGGTGGTTGGGGGGAGATGAGGGAGAGTTAGCCGCGGGAATTGTAGTGGGCGGAAGCGGAGAAATGAGTAGGGAAGGCCGGGATAATTTCCGGCGAACGGGTGTGTCACATATAGTTGCGGCTTCCGGCTATAATGTGTCGGTAGTAGGGGGAGTTATATTAGTGATGGCGGTAGGTTTGATTGGAAGAAGGTGGGGGATGTGGTTTGTTATATTTGGAGTGTTTATGTATATGTTTCTGGCGGGAATGAGCGCGGCGGTGGTCCGGGCTGGGGTAATGGGGATTTTGGCTATGATCGGATTAATGGCGGGGAGGAAGGGGGATGGTTATTGGTTATTAGTTGTTAGTTCATGGGGGATGATTATGATAAATCCGGCATATATTGAGGATATCGGATTTCAATTATCTGTGGCGGCAACAGCCGGTGTGTTATATAGCACACCGCAAGCCACAAATCCCAATTCTCAAATCCCAAAAATATTAAATTCATTACTTCAAAACTTTAAAACAACAATGGCTGCTATCCTAATGACCATGCCTTTGATTTTGCATCACTTCGGAAACTTGAGTGTGGCGGCTCCAATGGTTAACTTATTGGTGGTGCCAGTTGTTCCGATGATAATGGGGATAGTCGGGGTGGCAAGTTTGGTTGGATTTTTGGTGCCGGTAGGGGGAATGTTTATTTCCTGGTTGGCTTGGCCGATACTGAAATACATGACAATAATTGTTAATTGGTTTGGAAGTCAGAGTTGGAGCAGCTTCGAAGTTGGTACAATAAGTTGGGCATGGGTAGCTGGATATTATTTAGTCCTGGTCATTTGTATAAAATACTGGCATTGGCGGCGTTAACAATTTGGCTGGCTGTATTTACTCTCCCGGATGATAAATTGCATGTGGTTTTTTGTGATGTGGGACAAGGGGACGCTATTTTGATTTACCAAAAAACCACCCAACTGTTGATTGATGGAGGACCGAATAATAAAGTTTTGGGCTGTCTGGGGCGACATGTGCCGTTTTACGATCGGAGAATTGAAGTGGTGATATTGACACATCCCCAAGCGGATCACATGAACGGGATAATTGATGTTATCCAAAGATATAATGTGATGCAGTTGGTAATGGGATCTGAAGGAAATAACACTGCTGGATACAAGAATTTAATGTTCAATGTTCAAAGTTCAATGATCAATGTTGAAAATGTATATAGTGGGGATGAGATTAGGCTGGGGAAAATGGTATATAGCGTGGTGTGGCCGACGAGTGGATTTGTATTAGCACATACGAAGAATAAACACCTCACCCTTAATCCCTCTCCTTATCAAGGAGAGGGAAATCAGAAGATACTCGGAATTAGTTCGGATGGAACTGATTTGAATAGTTTTTCGATAGGGGGAATATTAAGTTTTGGTGATTTCGATGTACTGCTGACTGGCGATGCTGACGTTCAGATTGAAGATGAAATGATTCAGGCTGGCAGACTGAAAAAAGTGGAAGTGTTGAAGGTTCCGCACCACGGAAGTAAGATGGGAATGACGGAGGAGTGGCTGCGTATAATATCCCCTGAATTGGCGGTAATTTCAGTAGGGAAGAACAGTTATGGACATCCAACTAAAGAGGCGATCGATCTGCTTAGCAGCAGTGGGGCCCGAGTGCTGCGAACGGACACAGATGGCGAGGTGGAAATTGTGAGTGATGGGAAGAGGTGGTGGGTTAAGAGGTAAAGGTGAGGTAGTTTTTGGGATTGATGACTTGATAGGATGAATTAGGATAAGTGGAGTTGAATAGGGATGGGGCAGGCGGTGTATTACTGATAGAATATTTGAATTCATATCCGAAGAGTTTGCCTTCCCGTTCTTCAAGAAAATCTATTTCTTTTTGATCCCAGGTACGCCAGAAGTAGTTATTGGCGTATAGGGGTTTGTATTTTTGGTATTTCAGCCTTTCTGATATAAGAAAATTTTCCCAAAGTGCCCCAAGGTCATTCCTGGTATCCAACGGATTAAAATTGGAAATTATGGCATTTCTGATGCCGTTATCATAAAAGAAATATTTGCTTTTTTTAGTTACTTCAGTGCGTAAATTCCGGGAAAAGCCGCGCAGATTTATCAGGATAAAGCATTTTTCAAACAGATCCAGATAGCGGGCAACGGTTTTGTAATCAAGATTGAGTTGTTGACCCAGTTCGGTGAGTGAAACTTCATTCCCAACTTGGAAGGCGATTAATTTGAGAAGATCCAAAAGGACTTTCGAGTTCTTAACGTTTTCCAAAGAAAGAATGTCTTTAAACAGATAAGATGAAACCAGATCTTCCAGAATATTGGCTTTTTGCGGTCGAGGCGAGGCCAATACCAAGGGATAGGCTCCGAAAATAAGGATATCCGGGAGAAACTTGGTTTCAAGTTCAAAGGGTGAGTAATTTTTGGACAGTTCCATTTGTGAGAGGGGAAAGAGGGTGAGTGTATTTTGACGACCAACCAGCGGCTCTCCGACTTGTCCGGAAAGATCAAAGGAGGAAGAACCGGTGGCGATGACTCTAATTCCGGGAACTTGGTCGACTATGATTTTTAGTGAGGTGCCGATATTTGGGACATTTTGAGCTTCATCGACGCAATAGAGCTGGAATTGAGATACGTAAGGCAGGATTTGGTCAAAGTCCTGGGAACTCAACAGGTGCTGAATTTTGATGTTATCACCCGAATCCAGTTGGTATTTAAATTGAGTCTGTGAGAGGTAATTGGTTAGAAGGGTGGTTTTGCCGACTCGCCGGGGGCCGTAGAGAACAAGAACCTTATTGGGTTTCAGACGGGAGTCTAAATCATCATATATTCTGGGAAATTTCATTATTTTAATATATCACATTCCTTGTAATTGTCAAATTTAGAGGAATCGTGTTCCTAGAAATGGAGAGATTTGCTGGTTGCCTCGGTCGGTGCAATTTGCAAATTAATGGGTTCAAGAACGAAGTGCAACATTTTTGTAAACCTATAGTTGACAAGAAGAGAGAGAGAGAGAGTAATATCGGGCAATGAGTGAGTTTTTGGATAAGGCTTTTTTGAAGCCTGAGGTCGGTTCTGCGCGTGTTCAAAGGCAGAGTGCTGTTTACCCCAATGGGGGAAGAGGATTTCATTACGACAGTTTGATTTTTTCTGATAACCCGGAAGAGGACCATGAACAGAGGGATGCGTGGGTAAGGGAAAGGGTAGCACCGGCAAATGCGAGATTGGATGGAGTAGAAGCCCACAGGGAGTTTAGAATAAACGTAATAAGATGGGTTCCTGCATTGTGGACGGCGACGGGTTTGGCCGCCATTGCGGCAAGAGTTTTGGCCGGGTAATGGTTGATAAGAAATTCTGACCATAGTAATATGACTATAGTCATGAATACAACGAAGAAACTAGCTATTTCGGATTTTGGTAAGCCGGTTGTGGACATTGTGCCTCAGGAGGGAAAAAAGACAGAAGTCGATCCGCTTTTAGCCCTTAAGGGAAAATTGCTTAAATATGAGGATCCGTTTGAGCCGGTCGGATTAGAGGATTGGGAGGCGCTGAAGTGATTTTTGGTTTATCATTTGGTTATGAAGATTGGGATTGATGCCAGTAGGGCGTTTATAAACGAACCAACAGGCACAGAGAGATACAGCTATGAATTAATTTCGAGACTGATACGGTTGCCGGAGGCCAAGAAGCATGAGTGGATTTTGTACGTTCGAAAAAGTCAAAAGTCAAAAATCAAAAGTCAAAAATACAAGTCAAAAGTCAAAATTATTGAAATTCCACTATATTTTTTGTGGACTCAAGTGGGGTTGGCGGCGAGAACGTGGATCGATAATTTAGATTGTCTTTGGGTTCCTGCTCATACATTGCCGGTGTTTAGAAGGCCGGGGATTAAAACTGTGGTGACTATACATGGGATAGAGTACGAGTGGCTGCCGGCGTATGAAAACTGGCTGCAGAGATGGTATTTGCCGTTGTCGACGAAGTATGCAGTGGCGAGCGCGGATAAGATTATTGCGGTCTCGGGGTTTACGAAGAGGCAGTTAGTGGAAAGGCTAGGTGCCGATCCGAAAAAAATAGACGTAATATACGAGGGTGTTAGTAAGCAGCGTTCAGTGACTAGCGTTCAGCGTTCAGAAATACTTCATAAATTGATCTTAAGACCTGGAAGCTATTTGTTGTTTATTGGAACGATCCAACCTAGAAAAAATCTGGAAAGGTTGGTTGAGGCGTTCAAATACCTCACCCCCCGCCCCTCTCCTAATCTAGGAGAGGGGGGCAAGTTGAAGTTAGTTATATCCGGTAAGTGGGGGTGGGGGTATGAAAAACTACGGGATATTACAGATAAAAATATTATTTTTACAGGATATGTTGATGACACTACAAGACAGATTTTGCTGGAAAACGCTTTGGTTTATGTCCAGCCAAGTATTACCGAGGGGTTCGGGCTGCCGGTGTTGGAAGCGATGGCCGCAGGGGTTCCGGTGGCCAGTTCGAACGGAGGAGCACTTTCAGAAATAATCAATGTTCAATATTCAATGTCCAATAAAATTTTATTTGACCCTTATAATGTTGAAGATATGGTAGCCAAAATTAAATTAGTATTAACTGACGATGGATTAAGGAGGGCGATGATAAAAGAGGGTTTGGAGAATAATTTTAGTTGGGATAAAGCAGCGAGAGAGACTTATAATATTTTGACCAAATGGCGATAATTATTTTGTTGATAGACTGTGTATAACCAGATCATTTAGCCTCAAATTTCATGAGGGATAAATGTGAACACTTTCATTAATGTTCAATATTCAATGTCCAATGTTCAGTACCTGTAGTAAATAACGACTTTATTGTTAAATGGCTTAATGGTTTATAATATTGGGAATGAGCGAAAAAAGTCGAGGCTGGATGGAAAAAAACGGGGCTGAAACAGTGGATATTTTGGGAATAGAGGTGGCTAGCAGTCGAATGGATGAAGTGCTATCAACTATAATGTCCAATGTTCAATATTTAATGTTCAATAGACCTATATTTAGGCCTTTTTTTGTGGTTACGGTCAATCCGGAGTTTGTGGTGATGGCGCAGGAAGATAAAGAGTTTAAAGAGATTTTGAATCGGGCTGATTTGGCGATTGCGGACGGAGTTGGTTTGAAGCTGGCTGGGATAAAAGAGATTGTTCCGGGGAGAATGCTGGTTGAAGAGTTGTTGAAGATGAAATTGAGAACATTTTATCTCGGGGGTATAAATGGGGTTTCTGAGGCTATGGCAAAAAAGTATGGCGGTGAGTTTGACGAAGGGGAACGAGACGAAGTGAACCCTCAAATTATCAATAAAATAAATTCATACAAACCTGATTTGTTGTTAGTAGCATATGGAGCGCCGTGGCAGGAGAAGTGGATATACCGGCACCTGTCGGAAATCAAAGCTAAAGTAGTAATTGGGGTGGGTGGAGCGTTTGATTATCTGACTGGTAAGGCCAAGGTGCCGCCTGATTGGATAAATGAGATAGGGATGGAGTGGTTGTGGAGGCTATTTCACGAGCCGTGGAGATGGAGAAGACAGCTTCGCCTGGTTAAATTTGCGTGGTTGATGGCTATAAAGTAGAATGTAGAATGAGGGTTCGTTATGCGTAAACTTTTTGACTATCTGGATTCGCATCGGGAAGAAAAAACGGGGAAGCTGTTGAATCAATTATTTCCGATTGTGGTTTGCCTAGTAATGCTGGTAGCATTCATGGCTATTAGTTATTTGTTTATCAACTCGTTTATTAATCCCTGGAGCACGGAAAAGATTCAGCTGAGACTTTATCTTTTTGACGTGGCCGTAGGATTTTTCTTGTATTTTGTTACGGCTGTTGACTACGCCTTGATTATCGGAAGGATGCAAAACGTGAACAGCGACTCCAGATCGCGTTTTGTGATGAATGTGTTTACCTGCCTGGGGTGTTTTGTGGGTGTAAGTCTGGTGTTGTTCCTGTGGGGATTTGCAAAAGAAATAACACTTTTAATAATTCCACTGCTGGTTTTTGCGGCTGGGGTAATGGTAAAGCTGGCTTATGAAGGGCATGAGTATTTTATCCACGCTAAGTCAATTCCCCAGATTATCAGAAAGAGCGTGATGTTTATCCTGAACGTGCTGTATTACCCGGCCAAGTTCCTGACCTTTTGGATGCCGAATTTGAGCACCCCTTCCGTAGGAAGACTATCTTTGGGTAAATTATCCCAATGGTCTTTCTTTTTACCGTTTATTATCGGCGTGGATGATCTGGTGGGGTACATGGGGGCGATGACAATCTATAACGTGTTTAGTCTGTTGTTTGGAATTTTTCTGGCGGACGTCCTAATAGATATCTTGATTTTTGTATCTCCCGCGACGACCAAAAAAATAGTCCAGAGTCCAGTCTTGTCTTTGTTGGCCGTGTTTGCCTTTTTGTATTTGGGATATAAGTCTTTGTCCGAGTCGATAATCCTGACATCAGAGCACTTTCAGTGGGCTAGCCAATATATCGTGCTGGGTGCCGTTGGAGTAGTATTGACGGTTTTCTTACTGGACGCGCTAAAACTTACTTTGTCCAAGGCCCGAGGGGAGCACATCCGCGGCAAATTAAATTAAATTAATCTATCAGGCGCCTCTGGCTCGGGCAAGACTGCTAGCAAGCCCCTTGAATTTTTCGTCCATTTGGTCAGCACTTGTGTTTGGCGGCAAGCCACCCAAAGTCCGGCCGGCCAGGCGTACCATGCCTATTACCGGATCTGGAATTTCTCGCCGTTTTGATTCGGCTGTAAATCGTTGTTCCCTTCTTGTAAACATATTTTTAGACTCGCCTAACATATCTAAACCCTTACTTATCGAATCTTTCGCTACCTCAAACACCTCCCCCGCGACAGGAATCGTCCGCAACTCTTCCAATCCTTTAATCAACCTTTCGGTTGATCTGCAATAGCGAGTAAGCAGGCCAGCCGCGTATGCCGATATAAACAGATTAAACTCGTCGCCAATACCCAAACCCAATTTTGCCGATAAGTCATAACGATCAACAAATTCTTCGACCTTTTTCAGTATTAAATCTGAAATTAAATTCGCCCCATTTTCCTAAAGACTTAGATATTCTTCATTACCCATGTTACCATTATACATCCAGTAGGCCGGTCAGTATACACGACATTTTCTTGCCTTTCATATTTCAATTTGCCAGATAGACTATGATTGGGTGGGTTGGGGCCAAGCGTTTAGAGTGAATTCGGGGATTGCGGTTTCGGCATAGGTGTCGCATGAACATTTTCTAAACCACTAAGCCGCCTGTCCTGTGCGTCACTTACTGATGATGCGGTATCCGTTTTCAATAAATCATTTAACTTTTTAATTTGCGCGGTTGCTTTTTGTTCCGCACTTTTAAACTGGACTCTTTTCCCTCCGTATTCTCCAAAAACCATGGCCTCATCGGGACGCGTCAATACTCTCATTACAACCACTTGCTCGTTGACCGGCAGATAGTTGATTGACTCTGCAGTATGATCATCGTACAAATTTTCCGGGTGACAAGGTGCCCCCAGTACATCTAAAACCTCTTCTTTTGGTATATCTTGCAGTTCAATTAGTAGATTATTTTTTATTTTTTCCGCTCGTGCCGAGGCCATTTTTGGCGTAAGATTTTGTTGAGTTAAGAGACCTGCGACTTTCTTCACAAACATCAGATTGTCGGCAATAACTTTCAACTGTGCCGCCTTCTGTTCGGTGGGCGTATCAGCTCCCGAGTCAAATATTTTAAGCGCCCCAGCCATATTTTCTTCTAAATATTCGTCAAAGTCCGGAACCGATACATTGTTAATAGACAATATTTCCCCATCCGTACTCATGAGCTGATTATAGCAATAAGTTTGTATACTTGTCCAGTCAACTCCCTATAGTTGTCGTCAAGTGAGGGTATAACTTTAGCTACCTGGTCTTCAGAAAGGTCGTCCGGCAAAATCCTATTTAAATGTTCGGCTATTTCCTGGGCTCTCTCGAAAGTCATAGATTTACCGAGCAGCTGAACCTTGAGAAATCCACCTATTTGTGTTTTTATATCACGAGCGGTCATCGGTGAGCGAATTTTATCAAAAAATGCCTTTATTCGCAACGGAATTCGGGAGTGGATATGTAAACCCTTCTCCATCATCTCTTTTAACTTTTCCCGATTTTTTGATTTTGGCCGGATAGCATCATGAAGTAGCTTTCTACCGCAACACCCGGGTATTTTTGTACTATTTGCAGTTTGGCCCGGGCAATTGATTGCCGGTTGGCTTCGAGTTCGGCGGTAAAAGAAGTGAAACTTTTGCTGCCTCCATAGGCTCCGCAGTCTTGGTGGTGCAGTAAAATTACTTTTTGGGGATGATGAAGGCGCATCGAAATGTCCAGCTCACGCCGGAATATGTCAAAGTCCCGGGTGCAGCCGGCGATGGCAATACGATCATGCTTGCCTGCCAAACCGTTTTTTTCTATGAATTGGTTAATAAATTTTTGAAAACGGAAGTCAATGCAAGTGCAAACAAGGCTGATCACTTTTTAATCTTATCATGGTATTCTGGATGGATGAAGAAATATGGATGGATTGGGGTTGTGATAGTTGGTTGGTTAGTTAGTTATTGGTTAGTTGGTAGCGAATTTGAGAAAAATAAGAAACTAGAGATAGTGACACGAGATTTAAGAGTGATAGAGTTAGAGGAGCAGGTGGCGAGCGGGGCGGCGGAGTTTGAGCGATTTAAGATGACAGACCAGGTGGTGAGAAATAACGAGCTGGAGAAAGAGATAAGTGAGATTCAAAAAACGTATAAGTTGTCGGTTGTCAGTTATCAGAATTTGATGGACTTGAGAACAAAGACGACTAAAACGGCGGAAATGGATAAATTGTTTGCCGGGATTTTGGATTTTTTGGGGAAGAGAAATTACGCGTCTGCTAGTGCCGGAATAGCTGAACTGGATAAAAAGATTAATGATGAGACCGCGAAGTTAATCGTGGTGCCGGTGGCGGCGAATGTGCCGGTAAACAACGCGCCGCCGGGGTCGGGATATAGCCGGCAGCAAGTGCAATCGGACGCCGGCACTTTTACAGTCAGTCTGGTAGCCGGGGATATGGGGAGCACTAAAATAATTGTGGACACGGCTGCGGACGGCGACTGCGGCAATAACTGCCCGGTATTGCCATTGGCAACGTATGTAGCCAGATCCGGGGCGTACGCCGGGGTAAACGGGTCGTACTTTTGCCCGGCTAGCTATCCTGATTGCGCGGGGAAAACTAACTCGTTTGATTTGCTGGTGATGAATAAAAATAAACGATATTTTAATTCGGACAATAATGTGTACAGCAATAACCCGGCGGTGATATTTAACGGGGGAAGCATGAGATTTGTGACGGCGGCTTCGCAGTGGGGAAGAGATACCGGCGTAGACGGTGTATTGTCTAACTATCCGTTGACTGTTTTTAACAGTAACGTGGCGTTTGGGGGGGATTCTGATCCTAAAAAGGGGAGTAAAGGCAATCGGAGTTTTGTAGCCAATAAGGGGGGCATTGCATATATAGGAGTGGTGCATAGCGCGACGGTGGCCGAGGCAGCCAGAGTATTAAAAGCTATGGGAATGGAAAATGCCCTGAATTTAGATGACGGAGGATCGACGGCGCTGTACAGCGGCGGTTATAAAGTCGGCCCCGGCCGCGATTTGCCGAATGTGATTTTGTTTGTGAGGAAGTAATCTGGAGTTGATAATTTTTACAATATTTATGCGGTCGTCCAAATGGCGTAAAATTGGTAGTGGTATGATGGGAGGATGAGAAGGAAAGGAGATATGAGAAAGTTATTGATTAAAAAACTGAGGGAGATGGGGGGGGTGGAGAGGTGGGAGATGGTTGCTAGAATGTGGCAGGAGGCAAAAGAGTTTAGAAACATGGGAAGGAAGTATTATGGGGCAAAAAGAGTTGCTTAAACTGGTTGGCAGGGTGCTGGAGAAATTTGGTGTTAAGTATATGATTACCGGTGCGTGGAGTGTAATTTTTTTTGGCCGGGTGAGGACTTCCCATGACTTGGATTTTGTTGTGGAGGTGGAGCCGGAAGGGATAGATAAGATAAAAGCGGCTTTGAAAGAAATGGGTGATGGTTTCTGGTGGCAGGAAAGTGCTGTAGAGGAGGCTATAAAGAAGAGATCAATGTTCAACGTGGTGTTTGATCCGACGGGAGACAAGATTGATTTTTGGATATTGAAAGCGGGAGAGTTTGACGCGGAGAGATTTGGACGGAGAGTGAAAGTAAAAGCTTGGGGACAGCCAATGTTTATATCGTCTGCGGAAGATACAATATTGCAAAAATTGAGATGGTATGAGATGGGGAAGATTGAAAAACATGTGATTGACGCGGCGTTTGTGTGGCAGATACAGAGGTCGAGATTGGATAAGACATACATTAAAAAATGGGCAAAGAAGTTGGGGGTGGAAAAGTATTTGGTGAAGTTGGATAAGATTGATATAGAGGAAAATTATTGATTGGATCTTGATTTTGGTTGGTGGTTAGTGTTTACTTTAGTGAGTGAGTAGAAAAGTGTGGTCGATTATAGGTTTGATGGTGTTAGTGGTGGGTTTGGGCGCTGGTACCGATTTTACGTCCTGTAAAACGAGATTTGGGCTTGGTAATGGTCTAAAGTATGGTTTTGGGTCTTAAACTGGTTTTTTGGGTATGATTTCAGGGTGATATCCTGTCCAATATGCTCTTCAAAACGGGTCAAGAAAAGTGGCATGATCGACAAAATGGTCATGACCAAAACAGGTAAACGGACTCGACACATCCAGAACTTCCGGTGTGAATCAGGCCACTTTTTCAAAGGACCCGGCCAACCGAATTGGGACGATTCGTTTATTGAGTTGGTAGTATATTTTTACCTGCGGTGTTTATCACTCAACACCACCCTGGATTTAATCCGTTCGGTATATGAAGAAGAACTGTTAAACAAAGCCCACATTCTGGAGTTTATCGAATGGGTAGCTGATGGACTGCCAAGCCTTAACGACATTGATCGGCTATTTGTTCCCCACCGCAGCGGTTACTTGGCTTTCGATGGAACATGGTTTAAGTACGGAAAAGAAAACGTAGTGTTATTGGTTTGTTTTGACCCCATCTCCTTCGATGTAGTTTCGGCCGTTTGGGAGAAAGAGGAGACTTCAGCCGGCTATGGCCGGCTGATCAACCAAGTAATACCGAAATTACCCAAAGATCAAGTCAAAGGCATATATGGAGACGGCGACAACGGACTAATTTTGAGCCTAAAAACACACTTTCCCAAAGTTCCGTTTCAACTGTGTGTAGTTCACAAAAATTTTCGTATGAGTCAAACGGTACCGGTTCACTCGGCCAAAAGAAGTAAGCGGTTTTCAGAAGAAGTGAAGACTGAGATTTTGGAATACGCTAAATTGTTTGCCGCCGCACTATACGCCGACTCCAAAGAAACAGCGGCTCACGCTTTGGGAGACTTACTTATCTGGACACAAAACCATCCGAGAGAAAAGTTTATTAAAGCCGTAGCCCAACTCAAACACAACTTTGCATATACTCTGACCCACTTTGATTATCCCGGCATGCAAAGGGACAACAACCTTCTGGAATGTTTCAACGGTTGCCTAAAACCCAGATTGAAGTTAATGAGAGGGTTTAAAAAACAAGACAACCTGGACCGGTACCTGAAACTGTTTCTGTTGGAATTTCGTTTCCGACCTTTGCGAGAAAGCAGATTTGATTTCCGCCGTAATTTATCACCTCTGGAATTGGGTGGAGTATACCTACCCAAATACTACAATTTCCTCAACTTTCTTCGCTTACATCTAAACCTCAGTTATCAACCATCCAGGACGTGATTTCAGTACCAGCGCCCAAATTTGATTACGGCAAAACGCACGTGATCGATTCGACGCCCAGCAGCAATGTAGATAAGGTGGCGGATTTTGCCGACGCGGGATGGCCGATGGGTAAGAAGTTTACGGACAGCCTGTACGGGGTAAGCATTACCCCGGTGAGCAAGGCGGCCGACGGGACATTGGTAGTGGATGTGAGTTTTGCTTCGACGGCGCCCACATTGAGTTTCAGTTCGCTGACGTCGACACTAAACGGCGTCGGAAACGCAACTTTTAATTTTGTGTACCAGGATGTATTGGATACATTTTATGTGGATGTGGCAACCGATTCGATAATGAAGAGTAATTTGATGGTGGAATTTGGAAAAGGCACTGCTAGCCCGATTGTGGTAACCGATTCGGGTAAATGGACAGGTTATAAGTGCTGGCAAACGGTGTATTGGCGGGTGCGGGCGGCCAGTGGGGGAGTGAGTCCGGTTCAGCAGGGGCAGGTGACTTGTCCGGCTTTGGTGGACAAGCCGACTAATGGATCACCAAATGCCCAATTGGTGACAACTAATTCTAGGTTGGGATGGGGCGGTGTGGCAGGGGCGACTAGCAACAATGTTCAAGTGTCAATAAGTTCCATTTTTGGGACTACCTTGATTAATTCCATTGTTACGGATACGCAGCTGGCATACAATTTAGCCGGGGAGAAAGCTTATTATTGGCGGGTAAAGGGGAAGAGAGTTGGGGTGGGTGATGGGCCTTGGTCGGATACATGGTCGTTTACGACCGTATCCACGCCGACAACACCTGTTTTACAAACACCTGTAAATTTGTCCCTGGTAACAGACGATACTCCGGATTTGAACTGGACTGATTCCACTCCTACTCCGGCGTACTATCAACTGGAGTATTCAACGGATCCGTCGTTTTTTCCCGGGCAGACTGTGGGAGGGTCGGGGTTGGTTACTATTGCTGTGGATGTGCCGGGAGCTACTTCGGCATATACGATTCCAACGGCTTTGGCTCGGGGGCAGACTTATTACTGGAGAGTGAGGGCGGTGAACAAAATAGTTATAGCGAGTGCCTGGTCGAGTACATTCAATTTTAGATTGACGTTGAGCGCGCCTACCGGCTTGACTGTAAATCCGGTGACTGGTTCGACGGCGCTGACAACCAGGCCGACGTTTGGTTGGAACAAGGTAGCTGCGGCTGCGGGATATACTATCCAGGTATCATCGAGCAGCACGTTTGCCTCGACGGTAATTCCCGTGGTCAATGCCACGGTAGCCGGCGAGAATACGATTAGTTATGTGCCCACAGTGGACTTGACGCCAAAGGGAACGAGTTTATATTGGCGAGTAAGGTCAAATCACGCAGCATACGGTCCGAGTGTGTGGTCGGCTACGGGAACTTTTATCAGTGCGAATCCACCTGGCGTTTTGGTGTTGTTGGGACCGGCAAACGGGTCGGCTGCGGCACCTTTGTACTCAACAGCTGGAATCGGACCGCATTGGTATTACAATTTTTCTTGGGTTGCTTCCACAAATTCCCCGACAAAATACCAATTGCAGATTTCGGACACAAACACTTTCAGTTCTCTTAAGGAGGATAGGTATATAACCGCGACGGCGACGCCGAAAGTGGAAATAAATTTGGGTCAAATTTACTTTAACAAGACTTATTATTGGAGGGTGAGGTCATATAATGCCGCAGGGCAGTATAGTTTGTGGTCGAGTGTTTGGAGTTTCAGGATACCGTTTGCGGGTCCGATCCTGACAACTCCCGGGAACACAACAACGTACCTGCATAGCTTAAGACCTGAATTTACCTGGCAGGTATTAACCGGGGCGACGGAGTATAAGCTACAAATATCAACGGTAAGCAGTTTTGCAAGTATGATTTTGGATACGACATTGCCGGTGGGGAACGTGTATAGTCCGAGCCCTCCAAGATATCCGGCTGATTATTTGGCTGCCGATTTGCCTAGGGGAGTGTATATTTATTGGCGGGTACAAGGGATAGCGGGGGTTAACGGCGCGGGTCCGTGGTCGACAACATGGAACTTTAAAACAAACAGCGCGATTCCCAGTACGGTGGTGACAATGAGTCCAAAGGATTTACAGAGCGTGTCGTACCCGGTGGTTTTGACCTGGGGGGCTTCTTCTCCTACTCCAAAAGAGTATATGGTGGATGTTTACTACGATGAACCGGCACCGTATACCGGTGTTTTCTTAGTACAATCCAAGGCTTGGCCAGGTTTACCAGGGACAACAACCACATTCACGGTGACCAATAAGCTGAGCACCGCGCGTCAGGGGGGAGTGTTTAGGTGGAGAGTAAGGGCATATAATAGCGCTTATCAAAACAGTGAATCAGTTTGGGCGAAGTATAAGTGCGGGTCAACGTGCTGGCAATAATGGAAGAAAGGGGTTTGTTAGGTCTCTCGGTATTGGGCCAGGATGTTTTTGACTTCTTGGGGTGATAATGTCGGTCCTAAATCGTTGCACATCTGGGCGAGTGTGTCGGTATTTAGTGGCAGAGCCTTATTTCCAAGTAGGGCAAAAATATCCATAGCGGTAACTTTGCCTTGTAGACATCGGTCTATAAAGTCTTTGGGGGACAGGCGGCCTATGGCTTTGTGGATGGAATAACTCATACTTTTAATATTGACTTAGATTATATCTGTAATTTCGACTCCGTCAAAACGGAGAATAATGTTTCACCTCAATGGAGAGATTCGAACATGGGTTTGATGCTAAGGCCCAGGAGGAGATTTGTCGTGGAGGCGGGTTCACCCATGTTTGGTATAATTAAGCTGTGAGTGAAATTAAGCATCCTGCCTATGGATCCGTAGAGTTTTTTTTGAGGGGAGCAGACGAGGCAGCTCGTGCGGTTGCGGCTGTGATAATGGCTGGGGGTAAGGCATTAGGATGGACATTTAATTTGGCAATGAGCGGAGTTGAATTTGGATTGAAGGTAGCAAAGTCAATGACAGGATTTAAGGGTTCGGATGAGTGATTTTGGCGAAGCGACGGCCGACGCGAAGCGTCGAGTTCATAGTTGATAGTTCATAGTTCATAGAAGTAATTTTCTTGCCGTTGAGTTGGACGCCGCTCTGGGAGATGAGACGGCGGGCTTCGGATTTGGAGGAGGCTAGTTTTGATTCGACGAGAACGTCGATGATGTTTTTAGATTTGACTGGGATCTCGGGGAGAATTTGGGGGATCTGGGAATTCTGAAAAACGGACTCGAAATAGGATTGGGCTGAGTCGGCGGCGGATTTGTCGTTGTATTGGTAGACGATTTGCCAAGCCAGCCTTTTTTTTAGGTCCATGGGGTGTAGGTCGTGGGGAATTTGGTCCAGTGGCACGTTGGTGCAGGATTCGAAAATGGAAGCGATGGTTTCGTCTGGCAGGGCCATAATTTGGCCATACAGAAATTCCGGTTTGCCGGTAATCGCAATGGCGTTGCCTTCGGTTTTGCCGATTTTTTTACCGGAGGCGTCCGTAATTAATTTGAGAGTCATGACAAATTTTTCTTTGTGCTTAATTTTTTTCATTAGATCCCGACCGGTCATCATATTGAACATCTGATCGGATCCGCCGACTTCCAAATCCACATCGAGAGCGACTGAATCGTATCCCTGGAGGTATGGATAGAAAAATTCGTTTAAATAGAGGTTTTGGCCGGACTTCAGTCTTTTTTGAAACATGTCCCGTTCTACGACTTGGGCAATTGTAAGGTGACGCATGTTGCGGGCCATATCCAGAACGGACATTTTGGAATGCCATTCACTGTTAAAGCGGATTTGGGCCGCGTTTTCACCATTGAAGCGGATGATTTTCCCAATTTGATCTTTGTATGTTTTGGCATTTTCCAGGACCTGTTGCCTGGAGAGAACAGCTCTGGCTTCGGATTTGCCGGAGGGGTCCCCTATCATGCCGGTAAAATCACCAACGAGGACAATAACCTCATGACCGACGTCTTGAAAAGCGCGGAGTTTCCACATCCAGGCGGTGTGGCCGATGTGGATTTCTTTGCCCGTAGGGTCGATGCCGGTGTAGAGACGGATTTTTTTGCCGGAACGCAAAAACTGTTCCAGAGCTTCTTTCGAGGGGTAGATTTTATCCACCCCGCGGGTGAGGAGTTCTTCTATTTGGTGCATGGAATTGATTATAAACTATGATTAACACCGGTGCGGTGTTAGAATACGTGCCTGAATGGCGAAAAGTAATGAATCAACGGAAGGCGTGGGGTTGGTGTTGATGTATTCGACAATTCCGTTTGGGTCGATATTGCATGCCAATATTAATAATGAGATAACATGCGAGGTGTTTAAAGAGCTTAAACTCGATCCGGTAGATCATTTACATTCATCCCAAGAAAAAAAGTTGTATTTGGTTGCAGAATTAATTAGGGTACTGGCGGCTGGTTACCTGGGATTTGTTAATCAGGATTGGTTGTTGTCAGGGAGCGTATATTGGAGTATGGGGATTGGTTTGAATTATGTAGTTAGGAAGGTCGTGACTACTCGCGGCCAGTATCGGGGGTAGGGTTATTATTCGAGATTTGTGCATTTTGAAGAAGTTGGTGATATTATTCGTGGCTAAGATGCCAGTAGACAGAAAGAGAGGTGGGTTGCGGGAACACTGGAACTTGTGGAGAAATGAGTCGGTAGTTTTTCCGATTGTAGTGGGGGGGGTGGAAGGAGGAGTAAGCGCGTTTGTGTTTGGACTGGAGGGCATACTGCAATTAGCAAAGGCCGGTGAAATAGATATTGGATCTTTGGTAAAAGCGGAAGGGATAATGTTAGCAGGAATGTTTATTTTGAACAGAGTAATGATGCCAAAGTGGACAGCACTTTCTACGACTATTTTTGCCGTGAGCGGAGAATTTTTCTTGCTCGCGGGTATAAATGAGGGAGGGCCGGCAATACAGACAGTTGATACAATAGCGGCGTTCGCGATGGCGACAGCGGGGGTGGGAATAGTGTGGTGGGGGAGAAAGCAAGACGAGGCAGCGCGGAAGGAGCGTTTGAAGGAAAAGTTGGGCGGGCGAAGGAATTAGAAGGAGGAGGGATGTATACTTAAGTAAATATGACATTGAACGTGAACGTTACAGATTTCAGGGATAACCTATTTACTTATTCTGAACTGATGTCTGAGTATGGTTGTGATGTTGAGGTATCGCGAAATGGTCGCCCGGTTATGATTGGAAAAAAGACGAGCCCGCAAAAGAAGAAGAATAGGGATAAAAGGTTTTATGAATTGTTGAAAAAGATGGGTTAATATACAAAATGCGTTGGTGATTTAACGTTTGTTTAGGTAATAAAACGTCCAGAAAAGAGTGTTGGCAATTTTAGTGCGAGATAATCCTCGG
>VMGA01000010.1 GCA_007376345.1 Microgenomates group bacterium Gr01-1014_16
ATGCCAAAATCATTCATTACTGGGGAGCCAGCACTTCCAAAACAGCCCGGATCAAAAACATTTTTGCCGCCAGCCGGTTTTATTACTTTAAAAAACACTTCGGTCTCCTCTCCGCACTGCTTGTCGAATTATTTTGTCGCCCTTCTTACCTCCTACTTCTTACCACTTTTATCTTAGGCGTTTATCTCCGTTTTACCGAAATTCCCAGATATTTGGCCTTTATCGGCGATCAAGCTTGGTTTTATCTCTCCGCCCGCGACGCCCTTATCTCCGGCAAATTTCCTCTTTTAGGGATTACATCCAGTATTACTTGGCTGCATCAAGGTCCTCTTTACACTTTCATGCTTATGCCTTCATTTATTTTTTCCAACTTCAGTCCCGTCGCCCCAGCCTATTTCACCAGTTTTCTCACCTCGGTCAATATAATCCTCATTTATTACCTGGCCGCCAAATTATTTAATCGCACGGCCGGTCTGGCTGCAGCCTCAATTTTCGTCGTCCAGCCGTTTATCGTCCTCCAATCCCGCTTTCCCTACCACACTACCCCGGTATTCCTGTTTATTACAATCTTTTTCTTGTTAAAGGACCGTCCTTTTTGGGCGGGCTTATTCTTAGGTCTTCTATATCAACTGCATTTATTGACTTTTATATTTTGGGTATTTATGAAACCCAAAATGCTCCCCGGATTTCTGTTGGGAATATTACCCTTTCTTGTCGTCGGTCCCATTCAAATCTTCGGCATTTTTGTCTGGCTGGCCAAGCACTTTGTCACTGGCTTTTCGGGCAGTTACATTTCTGGTGCCTATTGGGTCGTCCTCACAATACCAATTATTCTTGCTATCTCATTTCTCATCTCTCGTTTCTCCAAAAAATGGGCATATCTAATTACATTATTCATAATTCTCTATTCATTATTCAACCAGCAATTTACTAAAATGACCGGTTTCCAAGACGCTCTCAAAAACCCCGAAAGCAACGAATACATCTCCTGGTGGCTTGAAAGGCCACGCCTTTTTAATATAGTTAGATAGAGTATCCAAATTATGCCAGCCAAAAATTCCAGAAAACAATTCGTTGAGAATTCTTATTACCACATTTACAACCGGGGCGTCGAGAAGAGACAAATATTTATGGACGAGATGGATTATTCAGTATTTATTTCCTATATAAAAAATTATTTATTACCCAAAGATGAAGAAGCCTTGCAGCAAACATTCTCAAATGAAAAATCAACGCCTAAACAAAAAGCTGACGCTCTCAAACTACTAAAGTTAAACAATTTTTCAGGAACAATTACATTCATCGCTTATTGTTTGATGGGCAACCATTTTCATTTCTTGGTTAAACAAACCATTGCAGATGGCATAGATAGATTTATGAACTCATTGATGACTCGATATACTATGTACTTCAATCGCAGGCATAAACGTGTCGGCCACTTATTTCAAGGAAACTACAAGGCAGTATTAGTCGAGACCGAAGTACAATTGCTTCACCTTACTCGATATATTCATCAAAACCCAGCTTCAAAAGGCCACGCCTTTCAAGATTATCGGTACTCTTCTTACCAACAATATGTCTCGCCCAATCGTGTTGAATGGACAAAGCCCAATGAAGTATTGTCATATTTTTCCAAGCAAGGATTTAATTCATACGCTTCATTTGTAGGAGACAATTACACTTACGACTCGCTTCTAATGATCTCAGGACTAACACTTGACGAATCAAACTAGATCAGAACATATCAATAAGGCGTGGCCTTTCAAAATAAATATCACGCCTATTGATACAAAGTTATTTTAATCTTGTGAATTCTGATAGAATTATTTCATGCTAAACCAAAATCAGGAAAAATACTTGTCAACTATTCCCGCGGACAAAAAAGTGGTTATAAAACCCTACGACCCCAAGTTAAAAGAGATTGCAGAGACAATAATTCGATCAGTCCACAGTATTGATCCCGATCTGGAAGTTTTGTTTATGGGAGCGGCAGAATTAGGAATCTCCGGGCAAGGCGACTTGGATTTATACATATTAAGTAAACCTAGTGAATTTGGAAAATATATATCAGGTTTAAAAGATGTGTTTGGTGAACCAGTAAAAGAAAAAGACACCTATGTAGCTTGGGAATTAATCAGAAACGAGATACCTGTGGAACTGTATTTAACTGATCCAGGTGATGAAATATATAACACTAGCATGAAAGAGCAAATTGATATATTCAACATTCTAAAGTCTAATCCTGGCTTACTTAAAGAATATGAGGATCTGAAAATTCGTCTAAACGGCCAACTTTTCAGAGAATACCAAAGGCAAAAATATGAATTTTACAACCGAGTGCTGAGCCGGTGATACAATTAGGCCATGCTGACAGGCGTAGTCCTCACCCGCAACGAAGAAGCCAACCTAGACAAGTGTCTGACATCTCTAAAATTCTGCGACGAGATTTTGATTATCGATGACAATTCCACCGACAAAACCGCAGAAATTGCCAAAAACCACGGCGCCAAAGTCGTCAAACACTCCTTAAACGCCGATTTTGCCACCCAACGCAACTTCGCTCTCTCCCAAATCAAATCCGGCCTGCCTGCCGGCAGGCAGGGTTGGATTCTTTTCTTAGACGCTGACGAGCTCGTTACTCCTGAACTCGCCTCAGAAATTACAAGGAGACTCCTTAAAGGAGACTCCTTTTTAGGCTACCTCATTCCCAGACTGGATATTTTATGGGGAAAACAGCTTAAACACGGCGATACCAAAACCTCACTCCTCCGCCTGGCCCGCCATGGAGCAGGGGGGTGGGTTGGAAAAGTTCATGAAACTTGGCAAGTTTCCGGAACCACTTCAACTCTTAAAAATTCTCTTCTCCACTATCCCCACCCAACCATAACCGATTTTTTACATCATATAAATTTTTACTCCACGCTCCGCGCTCAAGAACTTAAAAACCAAAATCATCGTACTAATATTCTTGAGATTATATTTTATCCAATATTTAAATTTTTATATCTTTGGATTTGGAAATTGGGATTTGCGGACGGAAATCAGGGATTTATGTCCGCTATGATGATGGCCTTTTACTCCTTTCTGGTTCGCGGCAAATTATATTTGCAAAAATGACCTTTCTAGTCTATCTTCTTCTCGGATTTTCTGTCTTAATCGGTAATGTTTACAAATTTTCACTCTTTTCACCGGACATCCGCATCTCTTTTCTCGACATCTCCGTCACGCTCATTACCATTATTTCATGGCGTCGTAACTATACTTCAACTATTAAACAATTTAGCCATCTAACCAAGCCAATATTTATATTTTTTTCCGTCTGCCTTCTTTCTCTTATCCCCGCCTTCTTTCGCTACGGTCAAATTCCGGCTTTAGTTGGTCTCCTGTATTCCCTTCGTTGGCTCGTCTACAGTCTGTTTTTTATCAGCCTCTGTCTGCTCAAGATACCCATCCGCCGTCTTATTATCTTAATCTCCTGCATTCTCGTGTTCACCGGTCTAGCCCAGTACATATTTATTCCTGACACTCGCTTTCTTTTTGCTCTAAACTGGGATGACCACTTTAATCGGGTCATCGGAACTATTTTAGACCCCGGTTTTCTCGGACTCCTCTACGTTTTCATACTGCTTTTCACAAAAAATAAAGTCCTCTGGATCGCTTCTTTTATTGCGTTAGTTCTCACATACTCCCGTGCCAGTTATCTGGCTTACATCGCCGGCTACGCCTTTTCAAAAAGATCATTTATTAAGATCCTGTTACTACTTACGATTACGGTTACACTTTTGCCGCGGCCGGGCGGCGACGGTGTCAAACTCGAACGCGTCTATTCTATTTTCTCCCGTTTTGGCTCATGGCAACAAGCCCTACGTATCTTTTCTGACCACCCGATACTTGGAGTTGGCTTCAACGTCTACCGCTATGCCCAACGTGACTATGGTTTCGAAAATGATCTCAAATGGCTAGTCAGCCACGCCAATGCTGGCTCCGACTCGTCCCTGCTTTTTATCCTCGCCACCACCGGCCTCCTCGGCTTCACCGTTTATCTCTGGTATTTCTATCGACTCACAACCCACAACCCACAACTTACACCCGCTGTCGTAGCTCTCCTCGTCCACTCCATATTTCTAAATTCCTTATTTTACCCCTTCGTCCTCCTCTGGCTGGCCCTGGTTATGGCCGATAATTTACAACCATCTCCTTCTCCGTCCGGTTCCCCGCCTCATCCACAGCCACGATCTTCAGCCGGTTCTCACCGGAAACGAGTGCCAATTGCCACTTAAATTCTCCATTTGCGTTCACCGCGACCCATCTGTCATTAATAATCAGCCTGGCGTTGGAATCAGTCTTGCCCACCACCTCTACCCGGTTACTGTCCGTAACTTCGGCTCCATCATCAGGGTAATCTATGGCCAATTTTGGCGGTTCGGCCAAGTACTTCAGGTTTATCGGTCTGGACTCACCGCTTTTATTACCGGCCGGGTCTACAGCCACCGCGATAAACAGATTACTACCATTGTCCAGCTTCACATCCCGCACCTCAAACCTGCCGTCGTCACCGGCCTCCACACTGCCCACTGATTTAGAATTTCGAGTTAGCACCACCCTGGCCCCGCTCTCCGAATATCCCCAAATATTTTGCACCGCACTGTTAGTCGCCGAATAAGAAATTTCTACTGTAGGAGGAGCCGGCGGGATCAAATCGGTTTTTCCTCCCCCTTGCCTGGCAGCGTTCATGTCACCGATAAAAACCGCCAACTTCACCAAGACCGGTATTCCAAACATTATTACCAACCCGATCACTCCTATAGTGCCTAGAATCATCAAAGCCGCCATTTGAAAATTACGTTTTTCTTCAAGTCTGTTCAGTCTGCTCCTGTACATCTGTTAAAATTATACAGCGCCGAGGTAGCTCAGTGGTAGAGCAAGTCTTTCGTAAAGATTAGGTCGTGGGTTCAAGTCCCACCCTCGGCTCATCATCCCTGGCTTGGGCGGCAATCACCCTCCCGGCCACCACGATATCGTGCTTGGCCTGGGGCGAAAGCGCCAATTTTGTAATCTGTTTAAAGTTAAACCAAGCCAGATTTACCTCGTTGCGAGCCCTGTAGTCTCTCAGCTGATCGACCGGTGCATAAAAAATATAATAAGTTTTATGCAGAGAAGGATTAAAATAATCATAAACCGGATAAGTACGTTTTACCCCGGCTGTATTTACCAATACCCCCTTGACAATTTTCTCAAAAAAAGCTTGGGGATTCTTCATGTCACTCACGCCGCCAAACATCTCCCAATCCGAGTTAGGGGATTTTTGCAAAAGCAGAACCTGTTGAGATTCAGAATGGTACAAAAACCCGGCTACGTAATACGACTTGACCACGCCCAGTAGTATATACCAACAAACTGTGATACACTAGCCCAAATGGCAGCCAAACTTTTTGTAGGCGGACTATCCTGGGACACAACCGACGATTCTCTTAAGACTTTTTTCGCCCAGGCAGGCAATGTAATTTCAGCCTCTGTCATTTCCGACAAATTCACCGGCCGCTCCAAAGGCTTCGGGTTTGTGGAAATGGGCTCCGAAGAAGAAGCCAAACAGGCCGTAGCCAAGCTCAACGGCCAAATGCTGGACGGGCGAACCATCGCCGTCAACGAGGCCAGACCCCAGGTTCCCAGAAGTAACGATTTCCGCCGCCCAGATCGCAGGCCGGCTCAAGGCAACTCCAGGGGTGGATTCAACCGAGACCGTTCCGATCGTGGCGGCCCCCACCGCTCCTTCTCCCATTAAAAACTTCTAAAAAACCTTCATTATGGAATTTTTTGTTGAGCTGATTTTTAAAAAAGTTCGCACTGATTTTCGGGATTCACCGTAATGCTGCAGCTCGCTGCGCTCGCTTTTGGCTCCGGCTCGGCTGCGGCCTCGCCTCCGCCATTTTTTGCGCGCGCCGTGTGCGACTGCCGTCGCACCAAGACCGAGAATTTTAAGTACGAACTGAATTTTCAAGTAACACAAGTATTTTACAACATTCCAGACAGCCCACCCACCCGAATACAAAGGGTGGCGGCGACCCCACTTCCGTTCGCAGGGCTCCCTAGGGGGACCCTTGCCCATGTTTCAGCTGTTCTAGCAACTCTTCGCAATCCCTTCCGAACTAAATGCAGTTCTACTAAGTCAGCTCACTCCAGCGGGGTATCCGCTTTTTCGCCCCCGCCTTCTTTATCCTTACCCCATCTCGGGTCCGGACGGCTTCGCGAGGACTCTCAACGGTTCGGGCCGGAGTTCTGATTCCTTAGAAAGACCCGGCCCTCACGTGGGTCGGGCCCGCTTCTTCGCAAGCCTTCAAAAATTCCAAGGGAGTTCCTGTCGCGGGCCCTCCTTTTTAGCTGGTGCTCTCCGATACTGGGGCGGGGGCGGCGGACGCCGCCACAAAATTATTCTTCTGCTTCCGTTAGCTCCAAAGGCTTGATCTCTTGAAGTTCTCTCCCTGTTACTGCTTGTAGTTCACCATACATTCCATGAGTATTGTCAATAATCTTGCGTAATTCTTTTTCCTGTCTCGACCATTTTAGATTAAACCAACGTTTTTCTTTCTCAATATCTCCTTGCAAATTATTAAATGCTTCAACTATGGCCTCTATTCTATGTGTAAATTCTACACTTCTTAAATATTGATACAAAACTTCCATTTTTTCGTTTTTGCCCACATTAGCCAGTTTTTCAAAGTGGATATGAATTAAATCAAAGCGAAGGGCAATTGCTAGCCCTCTGGCGGACTTTATAGTTGTTATCCAAACATTTTCCCTGTAAACAAAGGTCTCAATATCCTCCGGTGGGTTGGCGACTACTAAAACCGCAAGTTGTGCTCCAGCCGCCCTTTGATCTTCTCTCAATTTCTTGAGCCATTCATCTTTCCACTGCGCATTTTTAGACTCCCACAAGATCATTCCACACTCACGACCAAGTTTATCAACAACTGTTTGGGAAATATCTGCACCTCGTTCTCCTTTTTTAACTTCAGATACTTTGTCTTCAGGAAACTCTCTCCTTAGTATTTGTTCAAGTTCTAATTCCATGACCTCACCTTGGATTTGTTGAGATCCCTGTTCTAACTTGCGTTTTAGATCATCATTCATCTTTAATGCCTCTTGAAGCTTCTTGTCTTTTTCAGCATCTTTAAGTTGATGATTTTCTTGAGCCTCTTTGAGTGCATTGTCTCGGATCTTAACTCTTTCCTCGTCGAGCTGTCGTTGTTTTTCGATCTCAAATTTTTGTTTGGCCTCCTCCAGTTCTCGCTTCTCTTTTCTTATTTTTAACTCTTGCTCTTCGGCTCGTTCCGCTCGTTGCTTGAGTTCAAGTATTTGCTCTTCTTTATCTTTGAGTTCCTTGGTGACACTTTCCTGAGCTTCGAGTTTTGCTTTCTCAGAAACCTGTTTTTTAGCTTCCTCAAATTCCTTTTTCTTTAACTCTTCAAATTCTTGCCTTTCGCGCTTGATTTGTTCAATTTCCCCTCGGTGTTTCAACTGCTCTTCCTTCAGTAATTTTTCTTCGAGTTCATGTTTGTAAGCATCGGTAGGCTCAAAAAGTTTCCCGCATTGTGGACATTTAATTTGTGTGGTCATAAATTCATGTTAAAGGAAACGCTTTGCTATTGCATGTTTGAATAGCGTCAAAAATTATTTTCATTTCATTTTCAAATTCCAATTGAGTCACTTTGCTTGCAACATCCTTTGCATAGGAAACCTTTCTATCATTAGGAATGTCATTCTTACTCTTCCGGTAAGCAGGCGGATAATATTCCTCAAGCGATTCTGTTGTTAGTTCAAAAACTTGGTTTTTCTGAAAAAGATATGGGTATCCCTGTTTAAAAAGATCATATTTTATTTTTTGATTTTTATTGGGTTTATCAATAAGTACAACCGCTGTCTTCTTATAGATTGGATTATCAGAACCTGCCAACGGCGAAAACAATTTATGAACAGCAAGTAGAGTAGGCTCTTGTTCATCGATATCCCCTCCTGCATAAATAATTTTTAAACCTCTGTGCGTCTCAGCATAGAACCGTTTAATTACACTGTTTATAAATTCAAATTCGCTCCTTCCCTCGACTATCAAAAAATTTCGAGGTAATAATAAATCAGAAGGACTTCCTCCTAATAAATCGAATATCACATCTACTTTATCGACATCACCAACCTCGTTTATGTCTGTAATTCTGTTATTTTTTTCAACCTTAAATATTTTTTGATTCTCATTATTATCGACAACTAGTACAGAAGAATGTGTATTCACCAACACTTGATCTGTCTTACTAATATCAACAAGCGCCCGTTTCAATGCACGTTGGGCCGAGGGATGAAGATGTAACTCTGCCTCATCTATTAAAAACAGAAATGAACCGCCACCGAGCTGTTCCTTTCTGTAGTCCGCAAAGGCCTGGATAATTGAAAGCATAATCGCTCTTTGCATTCCATCACCTTTATCCTCAGCTTTTGTTTCAATCCCATCGTATACGGTTGTATCGAAGCTTTTAAGTAATTCATTAAAATGAGGAGGATTAACTCCAAATTTCACTCTTGTTCCATCAGGAAACTGTTTTTGAAGATATATTTCAACTTTAGCACCTAGTTTATTAAGTTCTTTTCTTACTTCGGAATCTTCGTTATCGAACAATTTAGCAAATTGTTTTTTGAAATCAATATAATCTTGGGAATTCTCAATAATTGCAGACAGCACGCCGGAAAGCATGACACCTATCGGGTTTTTGTCTTTGTATTTAGACACATCGTCTAGCCTTATTTTTGTATTAATATATTCGAGTTTTGGCAAAAACTCATTAATGGCCGTATCTAAACCCTGCGGGTTACCCTTATTTTCTCCATCAACGATATAAACTCTCTTATGATCAGAACTAGTCTTTTTGACAGAAAATGACCCCGAGTTACCCAGTAGATTTTTCAGTTTGGTTTTATTTGCATCAGTTTTTAACTTATTAATATCCGATTCTTCAATCCCATCAAAGAAAATTTCGACACTGACTTGATTACTCGGATCCCTATTATAATGCTCATCGTCACTTGATGAATTTGCATTAAAAAACCACTCTATGGCTTCAAACAAGTTAGTCTTTCCATGATTATTTTGACCTACAAAAATATTAAAAGCCTTAATTTCAAGATTTTCAATTTTTCGGATGGAGCGGTAATTATTAATGGAGACTTTTGTAATTTTCATATATGTTCGACAAAATAACCTTGAAATTATTTATCTCCGCACATCGGATTAAGTTGTAACCGTAAATAAGATTCAATATGCAGTCTTATTTGTTGATTAGCCTCTCGATAAATTGCGACGTAAATGGTCTGGCTATTGGCATTTCTTTGCCAGCAAGACCGTCTTTCGTGCCCAGAAATCCGTGTGCCTAATTGATCGGTTTCTCCAACATCCAACCATCGCTCGTTAGTGTAGATGGCGTAAACCCCGGCCACATCATTAAACGCTGTCGATAGCGGATAACCGGTTTCAAGTTGATACCCGGCAATATTTGTTGTCATAATCACTTACTCCTTCTCCCTCTTGACAAAGTTAGTAAAAAGGTAGTAAATGTATACTAGTACTCCTATTTATGAATGTCAACATGGAAAAGCCAATAACCCCAAAGCAAAAGATAGTTTTCGAATTTATCAAATCTTTCTCCAAAAAAAACGGGTTTGCTCCATCACTTCAGGAAATTGCCGATTATCTCAATAAATCTTTAAGTACGGCACAGCATTTCGTGGCGGAGTTACATAAGAAAGGCTATCTACAAAAGAGCGAAAACGTCGCTAGGAGTATTAGCACGCTGGGGGATACCTTCAAACAAATTTTTAAGCTCGGGTATATTGCCGCCGGTAATCCGATAGAGCCGATCGAAAACCCAGAGCCGATCGACGTGCCCACATCGTTTCTGGAAAAGCCGGGTAACTATTACGCTCTTGAAGTTAAAGGCAACAGTATGATTGAAGACAACATATTAGACGGTGACACCGTGGTAATTAGGCACACACAGATAGCAGAAGACGGCGATAGAATAGTTGCAATAACGGAAGACGGTGCGACCCTTAAAGTTTTTAGAAATAAAAACGGCAAAACGTACTTAGAGCCTAGAAACAATAATTTGAGTGCTATTTATCCAAAGCAATTGGAAATCCGAGGAAAATATTGTGGTTTAATACGAAAAGGAGAATAAAATGATTATACCTGCCGACTTTTATGGGAGATATATTCACAAAGGAAAAAAGAAGCGAAATAATGTCTCGGATTACCGGGAAAAATACGACACCGGAACTTACAGTAAGAAAAATTCTCCGAAAAATGGGGTACAAGTACCGCTTAAACGCCCACAACTTGCCGGGAAAACCGGATGTGGTTATTCATTCGGAGAAACTTGTTATTTTTGTCAACGGCTGCTTTTGGCATAACCATAAGGGGTGTAAAAGAAGCTCGTTACCGAAAACTAATACTGAATTTTGGAAAGACAAGATTAATAAAAATGTTGAAAAACAAAAACAAAGCATTAAAGCACTTAAAAAATTAGGTTGGAAGATTTTAGTGCTTTGGCAGTGTAAAATTAACAACAATAATGCATTATTGAAAACTTTGTCTCAAAACCTATGAAAAAAAATAAAAAAACACACTCCAATAAACCCGTCTTGATAGATTTGTTTGCCGGGGCTGGTGGGTTATCTATCGGATTTGAACAAGCCGGATTCAAATTAGTCGCAGCCACAGATTGGGATCATTGGTCTTGCGAAACATTGAGAGCCAATCATAGAAATGTTTTTGTGGCCGAAGGGGATATAAACGAAGTAGACCTGAATGACTTTGCCGGTAAACTTTCTGCCGATGAAGTCGACCTAATAGTAGGCGGACCGCCTTGTCAAGGGTTTAGCGCGTTGGGGAAGAGATTGAAAAGTGACCCTCGGAATCAGCTTTGGCAACAGTATATGAGATTCGTTGAGTATTTCAACCCGAAAGTTTTCTTAATGGAAAACGTTCCCGAACTTCTAAAGAGTGAGGAATATGTTCAAATTAAAAGAGCCGCGGAAAAACTTGGGTACCAAGTAAGGGAAAAGATATTATTTGCGCCTGATTACGGTGTGCCCCAAAAAAGAAGAAGGGCCATAATTTTGGGGAGCAGAATAGGTGAACCTAAATTTCCGAAACCCACCCACTTGTTACCCGGCCAATTAACCTTGGATAACTACAGGTGTGTCCCGTGGAAAAGTGTCAGAGATGTTATAGGGGATCTCCCGTTAGAGCCGGACGGAAACAACTGGCATGTTGGAAGAAACCCTACTGAAAAATCTCTTAAAAGGTATAAGTCTGTCCCTCCCGGAGGAAATCGTTTTAATCTGCCGCAAGATCTTATGCCTGATTGTTGGAAAAGGAAAAAAACCGGCTCAACAGACGTTTTCGGCAGGTTAGAGTGGGACAAGCCGTCGCTAACGATCCGAACGGAATTTTTCAAACCAGAAAAAGGAAGATATCTTCACCCGGAAGCTCACAGGCCGATAACTATCAGGGAAGCAGCCAGACTGCAAACTATTCCAGATAGCTACGTATTGAAGGGATCACATCTGGAGGTGGCTAAACAAATAGGAAATGCCGTACCGTGCGAATTGGCTAGAAACATTGGAGAGGAATTGCTAAAACTCTTTAGCACCGATTCGGATAGCATCAAGGAGAAGAGAATTTACCGATCGACCGGTTTTGAGAGACTTCTCGCTTACCAACAACCTTAAATCGTCTGGAAGGTTTACTGAAACAATTTTGTTTTTAATCGTTTCCGGATAAGCGGCAAGAGATTTTTTTCCAGCATTACATCTGCTACACAAAGTCCACAAATTTTCTTCCACAGTTTTTCCTTGTTGCCTTAATGGAGTTATATGATCAACCTCCAGATTCACTACATGCCCGTCATCATATTTTTCTCCTCCCTTGTGGCCGCATAGTTGGCACACATAGCGGTCACGCTCCAAGACTTTCAGCCTTAACTTCAGGTTAATATATCCGTCTGTCTGAACACCTTTCTTATTAACAGACTTCAAGGTATATCCGCTAGGGCTACTGCTATAACGTATATCCCAACCCTCCGCTCTTAATTCTCTTATCCTGCGTGCGTAATTATGTTGCCCCGACACTTCAATCAGCTTCTCGTTCGGAACAAGCTTCCTCATATTTTCATACAACACGTCGAGTAATTTTTGCCAAACTCCGTTTTTATCGCTTTTGGGAACTCTTTTCATATCATATTCCCTTAAAGAGTTCCGATAACTCCAGTCCTAAAACTTTTGCAATCTTCTCAATATTTTCCAGCGAAACGTTACGTGTCCCTCGTTCCAAATCGCTTACATAAGTCCTATGCAGACCGGATCTGAAAGCCAACTCCTCCTGGGATAGCCCCTTAGCTTTTCTCAATTGTCTCAGCCTCTTACCATATTTTCTTTTTATGTCGATCATAAGTTACTGTTACTTATTGACTACATTTTACTTTTTGTATATTCTTAGTCTACAGACTATAAGTGACGTATTGTATCAAAATATATCATTTATTGAAAATTTTTGCGTTTTCTTTTTGAGAGAACGAGTCCGAGCCGATGTTTCGCGGAGGCGAGGCGACAGCCGAGCCGGAGCCAAAAGCGAGCGCAGCGAGCTGCAGCATTACGGTGAATCCCGAAAATCAGTGCGAACTTTTTTAAAAATCAGCTCAGAAAGTGAGTGGTCGGTGGCCCGCAGGGCCACAGTCTGCGCGGTGGGGGTCACGCAGAGCCTAGCAAAGCCCTTTTTGTAGTTCACCCTGAGTTGTACAAAAAGAAAACGCAAAAATTTTAAGTAAAACTAACTGCCTATGAAATACATTGCTTATTGTAGAAAAAGTACTGACGAAAAGGATCGCCAAATCCTTAGTATTGAGTCCCAAATCCAGGAGATTCGGGACTTTACTCAAAGACAGCATTTAGAGATTATAGAATTTGCAGTCGAAGCCAAAACCGCTAAAATTCCCGGTCGGGAAGTCTTTGAGCAAGTGTTAAGGAGAATTGAGAAAGGAGAGGCTCAAGGCGTAGTTTCCTGGCACCCGGATCGATTGGCCAGAAATAGTATTGACGGCGGCAAGATAATCTATCTTCTGGATACCGGTAAACTAATTGACCTTAAATTCCCATCGTTTTGGTTTGAAAATTCACCTCAAGGCAAGTTTGTATTAAATATCGCTTTCGGCCAATCTAAATACTATGTGGACAACTTATCCGAGAATGTCAAACGTGGTTTAAAACAACTTCTGCGCAATGGAATCTGGCCAGCCAAACCGCCCTACGGCTATATTTATAATAAATCTGCTAAGAAGCACGAGATTGACCCGATAAAATCCAAACTCATCAAAAAGGCTTTCCACAAGTATGCCATTGCAGAATGGAATCAAACGCAAATATCCAAAGTATTGTTTGAACAAGGTTACAAACGGAAAAACGGTAAATCACTTAGCTTAAATGAAGTTGTCCGTTTTCTAACCAACAAATTCTATATCGGTCTGTTTAAATACAATAGTGAATGGTACGAGGGAACTCACGACCAATTTGTCCCCAAGGATCTTTTTGATGAAGTCCAAAGAAAACTCAACCAAAACAAACGCAACTTTGCCAACCGTAAATTCAACTTTTTAGGGCTAATTAAATGTGGTGAATGTGGAGCGAGTATTACCGCTGAACACAAATTCAAGTTTTACAAACGCACTCGTGGCAAAGTTGAGTATATTTACTACCGGTGTACTAAAAAGTTGAGACATTGTGGCCAAAAGTACATTCAGGAACCGAATCTCGAGCAACAACTTCGCAAAACCATTTCTGATGTGGCTTTACCCCCAACTTGGGCGGATCAGTGGATGAAATGGTTGGAAAGAGATGAGTTAATCGAAGAACAAACTGCCAGTGGCAAAGTAATAAGGTTACAGAGTTTAGTGAAAACACACGATGAAAAGTTGAACACACTTTTAGACGGATATCTGGATGGAACGATTGAGTCCGAAACCTACAAGAGCAAGAAGAATCAATTGTTTGAGGAAAAGGTCAAGCTTCACGAAGAAATAATCAAACTTGAGAGTCAGGGTTCCACTTGGCTCGGACCAATGCGAGAATTTATACAAACCGCGAAGAATGGGGACAAAATGGCGCGCGCAAAAAATAATGGCGAAGAATTAGCAATCTTCGCCAGAAACATCGGCTCGGACTACTTTTTAACTGACCGGCAACTCAGGGTGAACTACAAAAAGGGCTTTGCTAGGCTCTGCGTGACCCCCACCGCGCAGACTGTGGCCCTGCGGGCCACCGACCACTCACTTTCTTCGTTGGCGGCCGCCAGTTTCTGCCATTCCCATCCGGATCCGCAGTACGTGCTGGCCAGCCCCCACAGCGTCTCGCCTCTGGTTATCTCGTGGGTGACCACCTTCAGCTCCGCTTTCGGCAAATTCAATTTCATGCCGATCTCCAACAAACCAGGATTAGACAGAGCATCTTTATTTTCGGCATAAATATCCACCCAGTTGTATCCTGATCCGTAAGCTTTCTCGGCAATTTTCCACAAATTGTCACCGGCTTTAACAGTATATGCGGCCGGTAATTGATCCCCTGTAGGCACCTCACCATCAGATTCGACTTCGGTCTGATCAGAAGATGTCTGTTCCCGGTCAACTTTATTGACAGATTTGAAATAGTTAAACAGCAAAGCACCTACCAAAACAACCACTCCGATCCCCAACATCCGGCTAAAAGTCGTTTCGTTGATTTTCAATTTGTATTCAAAACCTCCGTTCCAGGCAGATCTTTTGGCTGAATATATATCTCTTCACTCCATTTTGCAATGGGCGGGGTCTGTACGAAAAAGTTCGAACCTGCTTTACCTCGTAATGTCGCAGCTCCCTTTTTTACGCGCGCGCTTGTCCCGCTTCGGCGGGACAGAACCCACGAACCAATTAACGAAAACCATTATACTGCATTCCGACTCAACCCACCCGCCCCCGGATATGGAAGGCGGCGACCCCACGCCTCCCGCCGCAGTCGCCCTCGGTCAGCGTCTGCGGGCGGTGGCGGATCCCCGTTCGACTTGCTCACGGCTGCCACTTCTTTACAACCTTTCACAGCTTTCACAGGTCAAAGTACATTTCCACCTCATAGGTAAAAGCGATGGTCGGCGTGGGGTGATTCCGCTTTCGCCCCCGCCTTTTATATCGTACCCCATCCTCGGGTCCGCACGGCTCCGCGAGGACACTCCACGGCTCACTGCGGCTCGCTGGGGTCGTCCCGCCTAATTCGGCGGGACTCCTTTTAGCAGCTAATCCCCGAATCTGGGGCGGGGGCGGCGGACGCCGCCAATTTATAAATCGGATTCAAACTAATACCTTCTGTGAGCCCCTGTGGTGCCGTTTACCGGCCATTTTCCTTGACAACACTACAGATAGTGGTACACTTTATTTAACAACAAAGTATCTCAAAAGATACATAGACAAATTAGGGATTGATCCGCCCCGGTTTGCAGAAAGACTGGGGTTTTTATTAACTATTTGAATTATGTCAACTTTAGGCAATAGACTTATCAAATTATTTACGAATCTAAAATGGACAACTCCCAGAGTGGGTTTGGCAAATCATGGGAGAAAGTGGTGTCCGCCACCAGGTGTAACTACAAGCTATCCGGGGCAACAACCATTTATCTTGATGCCACGAAAAGTCAACGAGAATGTTATTAAATACATCATCCAAGAGCTAAAGAGGTTCGGGTATGCCAAGAAAGATCTAGAGGACGAACTCTAAGCGGTTACAAGTCTTGCTCGAAAAACTGGCTCAGGTGGATATACCACTGTTCCATCGTCTAATTTCAAAGTAAGCGTATCAGGAAGCTTCCTCGCGCGGTATCTGGGAACGTCAAAATAGGTAAGAATAGAGTCAAAAATAGCCTCTCTAAGTTCTGATTCGTTTTCTCCACTTGCTATTAGACCAGGGTAATCTACCGATTCTACCCAAATTAAACCCCGATCTCGGTGAGTCTTAAATTGAAGATCCAGTTTAAATGGGGGTAAGGAAGGGGGTCGATTTCGCAAGATATCAAACAAAACGAAATCCTTCAAATCTAACAATAAATCTATCAATTTATATTTTACTATACTCATATTCATATTAATTCACATTATAATACTACGTCACTAGTATCGGGCCAGGAAGTTTGGTTGTCAATCGTCTTCTGTGTGCAGTCAGACAACTGATCGAAAAAGAGCCATTGTACTGGGATTATATACCTGATGAGTATTTTAGTCCAGATTACCAAAAAAATAAACCCTAACACCTGGAATCTCAAAGAATAACGGTGAAAGAGTATCGCGAAGTGTAAAATTAAGCCATGGCAGCAACTTTGTGGCATTCGCAAAACTTCATTGGTAATCCCAGTCTCGTCTCCAAACTACTTGGAATGACGGATATAAACTCGTCTGATTTCGTGATTGAAATTGGTCCCGGAAAGGGCGCAATAACTGGACAGTTGGTCAGATCGGCTGGTTCAGTGTTGGCAATTGAAGCTGACTTGAATCTCGCGAACAAACTTAACATCCAGAATGTCAAGGTAATTCAAGGAGATTTCTTAAAACATGCTCTCCCAGATCAAGTATACAAAGTCGTCGCAAATATCCCCTTCAACTTAACCGCCGAAATAATTAGGAAGTTGTTTTTGAGCGATGAGAACAAGCCTGAGGCTGCTTTTCTAATCATGCAGAATGAAGCAGCCCAAAAGTTTGCCGGAGTACCCAAAGCTACCCTTTCTTCTATTTTGATTCAAGTTGAGTACGACACCAGGATACTGACTAAAATCGACAAAGGAGAATTTGTTCCCACTTCCAAAGTCGACGCCGCCTTTATTTCGTTTATAAAAAGGGGTCAACCATTGGTTAACCGGACATATTCTCGAGAATTCGCAGACTTTGTTGCCTACGGCTATAAATATTTTCGATGGAATGAGCCGTTGATAAGCGTCTTTGATAGATTATTTACCAATTCCCAGAAAGAAAATCTGGAGAAAAAATTTCAATTAACCGGCCAAAAAGTTTCCGACTTAGAAGTGTTTAAATGGATCGGACTATTTAATGATCTGGTGGATCAAGTGGCAACAGAAAAGTGGGATATATTCCGTGGAACAATGGAAAAATTAACTGAAGAACAATCACGGCTACAAAAACGACACAAAACTCAAACAAATCTTGGGAAAACTAATAAATCGTAGTAAACTTTTTATATCTACACTGGATGAAAACCCGCCTACCAAAATCAAAAGGGGATTGGAAAACTGCAGTCGCTGTTGGTGCTACAGCGTTAATAGCCTCAGGTGGATTATGGTGGATTGGTGATAGGAATAAAATTCCTGTTCCGGCCTACAAAATGCTCCGGGTCATAGACGGCGACACCTTTGAAACTACCGAACGTCAATTAATCCGACTCTCCGGCGTCAACGCTCCGGAATTGGCAAATTGTTATGGCCAAGAGGCTAAAAGCACATTACAAAAATTAATTACTAACAAAAATCTTTATCTCAAAGTTATTTACCGCGACGGCAGCAATCGCCTGATCAGCCACGTTTATACCGATAAAGGGTTAGTTGCAACTCAGCTCGCTCGGGAAGGCACTGTATACGACTTCGGTAGGGGTCTAGATGACCCTGAATTTGACCAAGCTGTAGATTATGCAAAGTCACACAAAATCGGAATTTTCAGCCCCAAATGCACACAGACAATCAATACTGCCAATCCCAAGTGTGCCATCAAAGGCAATGTTCGCACTCCAGACTCCAAGCTATATCGTTTTCCGGGATGTGGAAATTACACAACCACGTTAGTTCAATTGTCATTAGACGATCGCTGGTTTTGTACCGAAAAAGAAGCTCAATCAGCCGGTTTTTCCAAAGGTTCAGACTGTTTTAACCAGAGTTGGAAATAAGTAGAATTATCTGACAGGAAAATTAATGTGATAATGCGCAAAAACCAAATAGGTGTCGTATCTGATTTCTTCTTCAATTACTTGATCCATAACCACCAGAAAGTCCAGTGCCTAAAATTTTCTTAATTTCTAATTTCATTCTAAGGTCTATTTTACTCTTTAACCACCATATAAATCGAGGAACCATCCAATTTATGCTCTGTCTCATTTCTATCGCAACTCACGCTTAGCAAGGAATACAAAGTATCAAATCTCACAGGAAGGAACCAATTGTAAGTTTTCTTCCTCTACCAGGCTTAGGAAATAGTCCGAAAGTAAAAAGTTAACGTCGTCTAGTCGCTCTTGGATAAATGAAGTTAAACCCTTTTCAAAATCAGTTGAATACCCCGGATGAAAAAATATCTCAATTGATTTTATTTGTCCTAATTGTTTGAGAAAAGCTAAATCCTGTTTATAAGCGGTGTATATGTCCTTGGGAAAACCATATCTAAAACCAAGAATTGCGTCGGCGGTTCTGCCAATGTTTAAGCCTTTTGGAGTCTCATCGGCTTTAAGAGTGAAATGGCCAAGAGTGTTAGAGCGCTCACCCCTGCGAGCATAACAGATATTCCTGACACAATAATCGGCAATATACCTGACAATTTTTGAATTTAATGAGATTTGTTTGTGCCCAATGATGTGTTTAGGGGTAAAACCGATTAGTTGTTCAAATAGACGAACCTCTTCCTCAAAAGCAGCGATTAATTGCTCGGGAGTCCAGTTCAGTAAGATATCATCGTAATCTTTTCCTCTCAAAACCTTGCCATCCTTGGAAATTCGACAAAGTGAGAAATGTAGTCCCACGTTTTGCACGCTGTTGTTTTTGATGTAATTAACAGCGTTCATGGAACCATAACAATCAACCATGAGGGAAAGTTCAGTTATCCGACCTTTTTCATAAGCCTCAATTATGGCTCTGTTAGTGTTTTCAGTAAATCCGAAGTCGTCTGCCGTTGTTAGTGTCTTCATGTGTTGTTTTTGGCCTCCACCTTATTCATGAGAATTACTGAAGCTACAATCAACAAACCACCTAAAATTTCTTTTAATGCCGGAGTCTCTGAAAAAACAATTAGTCCAATCAAAACCGCAAAGGCCGACTCTAGAGTCAAAATATTACTTGCGTGTACAGCTTCTACTTTTTGGAATCCATACTGGGAAAGAAAATTGTTTAGGACATTGAAGAAGCCTGATGCCAAGACAGCAATAATAATACCCAAACTCCAGCCACTTGACGGTAATGACTCTCCTGCCAAAATTGAAGCTAAAAATAATATTATTGAACCGATTAATAAAATTAGCGACGTAATTTCTTTGTTTGTCAGTAAGTTGGAGTGCCATTTTCGAGTAACATAAGCAAAAGAAAAGAAAACCGCGGATATGAGAGCGTAAAAGTCTCCTTTTACCCACGACAATAAGTTTGAATAGTCCTGAGCCGAAATCAGCATTACCCCACCAAAAGCCAGAATAATTAACAGAACCTTTTTAATTGTCAGTTTTTCCTTGAATAGTAAAAAGCCGAAAAATGCCGTTAGAGGAAGAGAACCGATAAATGAAACATTGCTGTATTTGGTAAGTAGTAATGCCCTAGTGAACAGGTTGACACCAAGTATGTAAAACGAGATAGACCTAAGAGTTAACAAAGACCATTCTTTTAGAGTTATTCTTCTAAGTTTTGACAAATCTAGTGACTTGTTAAAAAAAATTAAACTCATCAGAAATGCAGCAAACATTCGAAGATAAATTTGTTGAAATATAGCAAAAGACGTGTTGAGGTATCTCACAAAAATACCCATAATTGCATAAATGAAAGCCAGCCACACCAGAACAATTACCCCTTTGTTATGGTCAGACAAAACTTTTAAGCGATTAATGATCTTGTTACTCATTGGATCATTTTATGCTTTCGATTATCAAATTGGAATAACTATTGACTTCGGGTTAGATTAGGTAATAATTAAATAAGTACCTTAAAAATTTTTGCGTTTTCTTTTTGCCCTAATGGGGTTCGGCCGATGTTTAGCGGAGGCGCGGGCGCAGCCGCGCCGGCCTGGCCTGCCGAAGCTGAAAGCGAAGGAGGGAGCTGCGACATTACGAGGTAAAGCAGGTTCGAACTTTTTCGTACAGACCCCGCATTTCGAGATATGCAACAGCCGGGTTCAGCCCGCCCGACTGGCGGGCGTAGGAAAATACGGCATCAAAGCCTTTTTTATAATCCAGCGAATTTTGCCGGATTGGAGAAAGTACAAAAAGAAAACGTAAAAATTTTAAGAGACTGACCATGAAATACATCGCCTATTGCCGCAAATCCACCGACGAGAACAGCCGCCAGGTGTTATCCATCGAATCCCAAATCGCCGAATTAACAGAGTTTGCTCAAAGAGAAAGTTTAGAGGTGGTGGAGTTTGTCACTGAAGCCAAAACGGCCAAGGAACCCGGTCGGGAGAAATTCAAAGCGATGTTGGCAACTATCGCGTCCGGCAAGGCTAACGCAATTTTAGCTTGGCACCCCGACAGGCTAGCCAGAAATTCCATAGACGGTGGAAATATTGTTTACTTGCTGGATATAGGTAAACTGCTCGACCTGAAATTTCCCTCTTTTTGGTTTGACAATACTTCCCAAGGCAAATTTATATTGGCAATCGCCTTCGGCCAATCCAAATACTACGTCGATAACTTAAGCGAGAATGTCAAAAGGGGATTGCGCCAAAAATTGCGTCTGGGCATCTGGCCCAGCCATGCTCCATTAGGCTACAAAAATGATCTAGTCACACACGAGATCCTTGTCGACGATCAAAAATCAAAATTAGTGAACAAGGTATTTACCCTGTTTCTCAATGAAAAGTCATTCGTGAAAATATCCAAGTTTTTGTTAGAACATGGAGTTACAGGGAAAAACGGCAAACCTCTGCACCTCACCCGGATTCGGCGCATGCTCACCAATCCCTTCTACATTGGCAAGTTCTTCTACAAATGCGAGTGGCATCAAGCCAGCCACAAACTATTCCTCTCAAAGCAACTATTCGACCAAGTCCAAGAGGGGGTAAAGGCAATATCTAGACAAACATATCACTCGCACCGGTTTGCTTTTTTGGGTTTAGCCAAATGCCGCGAATGTGGTGCCACCATCACGGCTGAACGGCATATCAAACACTACAAGCACGGCGGCTCCCAGAAGTTTGTTTACTACCGCTGTACCAAAAAATCCGGTCCATGCACCCAGCCATATCTCCCCGAACTCGAATTTGAACACCAGGTGCGCCGCATTATCTCCGACGTCGCCTTACCGGAGAATTGGGGTCAACAATGGCTGAACTGGCTGGACCAAGACGAACAGCTGGAAAAATTAAAATCCGCCGACCAAATCAATAAACTCACACTCCAAATCAATGACATTGACGCCAAACTCGAATCTTTGCTGGACGGTTTCCTCGACCAAGTCGTCGACAGTCCGAGTTACAAAACCAAGAAAAACCAGCTATTTGAACAGAAAGGCAAACTGGAGAGGGAAATTGGTCAACTCCAAAGAGATGGTTCGAGTTGGCTCGAACCAATGCGAGAGATAATAAAGACGGCGGTGGATGGGGACAAAAGCGCGCGCGTAAAAAATAATTCCGATGAACTGTTATCCATCGGAAAAAACATCGGCTCGAACTACTTTCTCCACCAACGGCAAATTTCGCTGGATTATAAAAAGGGCTTTGATGCTGTATTTTCTTACGCCCGCCAGTCGGGCGGGCTGAACCCGGCTGCTGCATATCTCGAAATGCGGGCCCGACCGGATTCGAACCGGCGGTCTCTTCCTTGACAGGGAAGCGCGCTAACCGCTACGCTACGAGCCCAACTCGTTCATTTTACTATATTTGCTAATATTGAGACATGGTCAGAACAAAAATACGGGTTTCAGGATTGATTTTTGATTCCGGCAAAATCCTTCTTATTCACCGTTTCAAAAACGGAGATGAATATTGGACTGTTCCCGGTGGGGGAGTTGAGGAAGGTGAAAGCCTGATTGAGGCCATACACAGGGAAATTATGGAAGAGACAAATTTAACAATTACCGAACTAACTCCGGCATTCGAATATTTTCAGCAAAGTTTCCAGGAACCGTGTCCGTTCTTTCTTTGTAAAGTCACCGGCAAGCCGAAAATCGGAGACGGTCCCGAGAAAATTGCGCATTCAACCGACAACCAATATATTTTAGAGTGGGTTGACATGAATAATTTTTCAAACCTAACATCCGTTTACCCGTCTGCGGTCAAAGAAATTCAGCAAACATATGAAAACCTCGCGTAATATGACCAATTTGGAGATTGCCAAGTTGCTGCGATCGGTAGCTGCGGCGCTAGAACTGTCGTCTGGTGATAATAGATTCAGGATTATCGCTTATGACCGGGCCGCAGATGCCATCGAGCACGCTTCCTCCGAAGCCAAAGACCTCTGGGACGACGGCGAACTGAAAAATCTCCCCGGAGTGGGGGAGGCGATCTCCTCGCATTTGGATGAATTGTTCAGGACGGGCAAAGTCCGCCATTTTACCTCGATTTTCAAATTTTTTCCTCCGGCGTTATTTGAACTTTTAGAGGTTCCGGGCATCGGGCCGAAAAACGCCTACAAGCTCTGTAATGCTCTGGGCATAACTTCAGGACATTCTGCTATATCCAAGCTAAAAAAAGCCGCCACAAATGGCCAGATCGCCAAAATTGAGGGTTTTGGCGAGGACTCCCAAGCCAAAATCTTATTGGGAATCACCGAATTTCAAGGCCGATCCAAAAGACAATTGCTCCCCGCAGCTCAAATGATTTCGGACTCAATTATTGATTGGCTCAAAAAACTGCCCCAAGTTAAACAGATAAATACTTTAGGTAGCTTGCGCCGTCAGGCCAGCACCGTAGGCGATATAGACATCTCCGTTGCCTCGGATCATGCCAAAATAGTCATCGACCACTTCACCACGTATCCCAAAAAGAGACGCGTTCTCGAAGCCGGCGAACACACCGCATCCCTAATTCTTCCAAATGACATCCAAGTGGATCTCATGGTTCAGCCTCCGGAGTCTTACGGTTCTCTGCTCCAGCATTTCACCGGCTCCAAGCACCACAATATTCTTCTCCGCGAATACGCTCTCAAAAAAGGACTGTCCTTATCAGAGTATGGTATCACCCCCCGTCCCCCTCTTAAATTAAGAGGGGGTGGACGAAGTCCGAGGGTGATATGTTTCGACTCCGAAGAAAAATTCTATAATTTCTTAGGCCTGGACTGGCTGCCCCCGGAACTACGTGAAGGCAAAGACGAAATCAAATTTGCCCAATTACACCAATTACCCAAATTAGTCGAATTATCTGATATCAAAGGCGATCTACAAATCCATAGCAGCATCGACGTCGAGCCGTCCCACGACCTTGGAACATCCTCCCTCTCTGAATTATCAACAAAGTGCATCGAACTAGGTTACGAATATTTTGGATTAACCGAGCATAATCCTTCCTTTTCCAGGCACACCGTCAAGCAAGTAGAAGAACTGATCAAGAAAAAAACAGAAATCATTCGCAATTTCCAAAGTAAAATTCACATTTTTAACGGCCTGGAAATAGATATTCAGCCGGATGGCCGCAGGGCTCTGCCGGATTCATGTCTGGACATGCTCGATTATGCCTGTGTGTCTATTCATAGCAGTTTTCGCCTAAACCGCAAAGCTATGACCGATCGGGTTTTGGCCGCCCTAGACCATCCCAAAGTCAAATTCTTTGCCCATCCCACGGGACGTTTGTTAAATGAAAGAGAAGGCGTTGAACTAGATTGGGATCGGATTTTTGATTTTTGCCTGAAAAATAATAAGTGGCTGGAAATAGATGCCTGGCCAAACAGGCTAGATTTACCAGACGTTATAGCTCACGAAGCTGTGAAAGCCGGAGTGAAAATTGTCATCGACACCGACAGCCACGATGCCGCCCATTTGGAATATATGCGTTATGGAGTTTCTGTCGCCCGCCGCGCCTGGTGCACTAAAAGTGATATACTCAACACGTTGCCATTATTAGAGATGAAAAAATTATTGTTAGGAGGTGAATAAATTGTCATTACCATTATTACTTTTAATTATTCCAGTTGTAGTTCTGTTTTTTGTCATTGGCGTCTACAACGACCTGATATCCCTCAAGAACCGGATCAAAGCTTCGATTCAGGAAATCGGCAACCAGCTCAAGCGCCAGGCTGACTTGATTCCCAATCTTGAAGATTCTGCCAAGGCTTATCTCAAACATGAGAAAGATATTTTAAAGATGCTCTCCGATGCCAGAAAGCTAAGTGATGCAGGCAAGGACGCCTCCGACAAAGTTTCTCAGCTGTTGCCAAAACTTCAGGTCATTGTCGAAAGCAATCCCCAACTCAAAGGGGCAGACGTTATTACCGGTCTCATGGACGAACTTCGGGACACCTCGGATAAAGTCATGTACTCCCGTCGGACGCTCATCGACATTACCGCTGATTACAACATCAAGCTGCAAACTTTCCCGACCAATTTGGTAGCCAACGCCTTCGGTTTCCAATCCGAAAAAGGCCTGGAAACACCGACTACAGGAGCTCATCTGACAGTTTCAGAATCAGAAACTAAAACGCCGAAAGTGAGTCTGTAACATGGTTAATGTCTACGAATCAGTCGACGCAAACAAGCGCAAAAGTGCGCTTGTGGTCGTATTCTTCACATTATTCATAATTCTTGCTTCATTCTTCATTGCCAAGGGCATGGCCGCCTATTACGGTTACGAATCAACTGGCCTCGAATTCACCGGCATTGCCCTGGTCATTTCCGGTGTCATGAGCTTCGCCTCGTATTACTGGAGCGACAAAATCATTCTCGGCCTCTCGGGAGCACGTCCTGCCGATCGTAAACGCGACTTCAACTTTTATACTGTTACCCAAAACATGAGCTTGGCAGCCAGCCTCCCCATGCCCCGGTTATACGTTATCGAGGATACCGCCATGAATGCTTTCGCGACCGGGCGTGATCCGACCCACGCCGTAATTTGCGCCACTACCGGCATTTTGAACAAACTCGACCGCACCGAACTGGAAGGGGTCATTGGCCACGAACTCTCTCACGTTGCCAATTACGATATCCGCCTCATGTCTATCGTCACAGTTCTCGTTGGGTTGATAACTCTTTTGGGTGATTGGTTTCTACGTGCCTCTTTTTTCGGTCGTTCGTCCCGTGACCGCGACGATAGAGGAGCCGGGGTAATATTCATTGTTGTAGGACTGCTTTTTGCCCTTTTGTCACCTATAATCGCCCAACTCATTCAGTTAGCTATCTCCCGCCGCCGGGAATTTCTGGCCGACGCCAGTTCAGTCAAGCTCACCCGCCAGCCTTCCGGCCTCATTTCCGCCCTCAAAAAACTCGGGGTCGATCACGAGCCTCTGGAAGCCGCCAACAAAGCCACCGCCCATCTCTATATTGTTAACCCACTTAAGAATCTCCACGATTCAGTTGGCTGGTTCGCCGGCCTCTTCAACACCCACCCCCCATTATCGGAGCGAATCAAAACTCTTGAACTAATGATGTAATCGAGTGAAAACACATAAAACCACATGAACAATTTCATTACTCATAGCCTATAGCAATGTTCGGGCATCGATTCTGAAAAATTTAATTTACACAGGAAACTTCAGACAACAGTCTTCAATATTTTTACAAAAAACAAGTAAATTATACCGTCAACAACAAGCTGGAAAACACCTGTCAAAACAAATCAATTTCAAAAGAAGCGGTTAGGAGAAATCCGCATACTTTCACACCAATCTTATCACTGGACTTATCGGAGTATTTATCAGGATTTCGTGGTCAAGTGAGGAGTATAGTAGTGACCCAACCACATGCACAGAGGAACTAATTCAAAGTTAACCGCAAATTTATCGAAACAATTGCTAGGAAGCAACCCTGGTTTCAAAAAAGTGTTATGAATTGAACTTTTCCAAACAAAATGAGAGACGTAGGACAATATTAGATCGAATTATCCGTATTTAGCACTCGTCTCAGAAGATCGCCAAACACCTAACACTCAAATACATAACCACTTATAGGCCCAAATACTAAAATTTAAAATCGTCAAAATGTGACACTTCAAAAACTCGCTTTATGACAACAAAACCGATAATTATGACCAAAATTTGTATAACTAGTTCTAAAACATTGCACAAAGGCTCTAAGAAAGGATCACACTGTTGGACCAATTGAAGAAAACAACCAGATCGCACAAATATATCTAAGAATTAGCTACAATTAATCCTTTAGTAACAGTTAACCCCAATGGGACAGACCATCCAAAAAACTAAAGCTACGCCCAAAATATCACGGTCCGTAATGTACTCAATTCTCTGAAAACAAACGCATACTTTTCAGAGGCTCTGGCTTCACCTTCCAACACAAATTTCGCAAAGGAATAGATAAAAAATAAACCGGATACTTAAAAGCATTATTTATTTTCATGGTCAGACTTTACACGAAATTGAGACAAAAGGTGTCACAGCTATCGTCAATCAATAAACATTATAGTAACAATTCATTCCCATAACCCTTTACACGCATCAAATCCCTGCATTCAAAGCAAAATGATGCTAAACTAGCCTCATGGATGTCGCTCACGTAGCCAAACTGGCCAATTTACCTCTCAAACCCGGTGAAGTAGAAAAGTTTCAAAAACAATTTGAAGAGACTCTGAAAACAATAGCCGTTATCAACGAACTGGATACAAAAGGCGTCGAACCCACGTCTCAAGTCACAGGTTTAGTCAACGTAGTCCGCCAGGACGAAGTTGACCCAAGTCGAATACTTCCCCCACCCATGACAAATAACGGTTACTTCGCAGTTCCCTCAATCTTCGATGCTCAATAAACTTTCACTCACGCAGGCTCTTGATGGCCTTAAGAAGAAAAAGTTTTCGAGTGCAGAGTTGGTACAGACATGTCTGGATCAGATTGCCAAAGTCGATCCAAAAATTCACGCCTTTCTTCACATCAACCAAAATGCAATCCAAGAAGCCAAAACAGCTGACATCTCCAAGCCTTTGGGTGGAATTCCACTTGCCGTCAAAGATAATTTCCTGACCGTCGGACTTCCAACCACTGCCTCTTCCAAAGTTCTTGATGGTTACCTGCCCCATTATGAATCCACAGTCACGCGCAAACTCAAAGAGGACGGAGCCATAATCATCGGTAAGTCCAATATGGACGCCTGGGCGCATGGCTCGTCCACTGAAACTTCCGACTACGGCGTGACCCGCAATCCCCGCAATCCAGATTATTTACCCGGCGGGTCTTCAGGTGGGTCAGCGGCAGCGGTTGCAGCTGATATGTGTACTGCTGCAATCGGCAGTGAAACCGCTGGCTCAATCCGTCAACCAGCGGCCTGGTGCGGCGTCATCGGCTTTAAACCCACTTACGGCCGGGTTAGCCGCTACGGAGTCGTCGCCATGGCCAGTTCCACCGATTCTCCCGGACCGATCACCAAAACCGTCGAAGATACCGCCATTCTCACTCAAATAATTGCCGGTCACGACCCCCTCGACGCCACCTCTTCACCAATTCTCGTTCCCGATTATTTTAAAAATTTAAAATTAAAAAATAAAAATTTACATATCGGCATTCCTAAAGAATATATGGAGGTTATGCAACCACAAGCTAAAGAACTAGTACTCAAAGCCGCCAGAAAACTTGAGGAACTGGGTCATTTTGTCGAAGAAACCTCTCTCATCCACCCCAAATACTCAATTGGTGTCTATACCATAATTCAAAGAAGCGAAGTCTCATCCAATCTGGCCCGTTACGATGGAATACGCTACGGCCACGACCGATCTCATTTTGGCGAGGAGGCAAAACGTCGGATCATGCTGGGAACATATGCTCTGTCGTCTGGTTATTACGACCAGTACTACATTCGAGCTCAGAAAGTGCGCACATTGATTATCCAGGATTTTCACAAAGCTTTTCATAAATATGATTTACTCATCGATCCCGCCTCACCTGGGCCAGCGCTCAAAGTCGGAGCAACTGCCGATGATCCGATGTTCGGTGAAATGCAGGACATACTAGTCGAACCCAGCAGTATCGCAGGCCTAACCGGCATCAGCGTGCCATGCGGGTTGGTTAATGGGTTGCCAATCAGTTTTGGTGTGATCGGACCTCAGTTCGCCGAAGAACTGGTTTTACAAGTTGCGTATCAATATGCAAAACCAAACATTTAAATCACTTCTCAAAAACCCCAACTTCGTCCGGCTCTGGACTTCGCAGCTTCTGTCCCAGTTGACCGTCAATCTGGTCAACTTTCTCATGCTCACCCGTATCTTTGCTGCCACCGGCTCGACTATTGCCGTCGCCCTGATTTGGATTTCCTGGTCTTTACCGGCCCTCATCTTTGGCCCCTTTTCAGGAGCTCTGGTAGACAGCTTTAGCCGCCGGCTGATGATGATCGTCACCAATTTGCTCCAGTCCGCGGTTATCGCTTCTTACTTTCTCATCAAAGATCATTTTTTTGCTCTCTATCTGATAGTTTTTGCCTACTCTTTATTTGACCAGCTTTACATTCCCAGCCAGCAAGCCAGCCTACCGGCATTAGTGGACAAAAAATTGCTTTCCGCTGCCAACGGCATATTTCTCCTTACTCAACAGGGTTCGTTCCTATTGGGTATGGGGTTGGGCGGCATTTTATTAAGCTTATTGGGAGTCGATTTTACTATTATTTTGTCTTCACTAGCTTTATTTATAGCTGCAGTTTCTGTTTACTTTTTACCCCACGACTCACCCCTGGTTTCTGCCTGGGACAAAAGTCTGGGTCAATTTTGGCATGAATTTCACCAGGGATTGAATTTTGTCAAAAACCATCGCTCGGTTCTGCTGCCACTCATTTTACTTGTTGGCTTGCAGATATTTATTTCAATTATCGCTATTTCACTACCATCTTACACCAAGAATTCACTTGGTCTTGACCTCAAACACGCTGGTATTACCCTCCTTGTGCCGGGTGCGCTTGGAGCCTTGCTTTTTACTCGCTCATTACCCAAACAGCTTCTCCAACAGCGCAAAAAACCAATAGTTCAAAATGGATTTTTACTTGGCTCAATTTCACTGATATCTTTGGCTTTACTGCCATTTTTACCCAGAGGTAAATTAATAATCTCAGTCTTGATCTCCATGGGATTAGGTGTATCCCTGACTGCCATTATGGTTCCAACTCAGACTTTGCTCCAAGAAAAAACTCCACCTTGGTTTCGTGGTCGTATTTATAGCTCACTCGGATTTCTCATGACTGTTGCCACCTCACTACCCCTCATATTAGCTGCTGCTCTCACCGACATATTAGGCACATCCGCGATTATGATTATAATGTCACTTATATTGTTCGCCACTTATTTGTTTATAAATAAAAGGGGGGATCATGTCCTGGCAAACGGTTTTGGGCTTTGAAGTCCACATCGAACTTGGCACGAACACGAAGATGTTCTGTGCCTGTCCCGCAGGCCATTTCGGCCAGCCCCCCAATACCCAAACTTGCCCGGTTTGCCTGGGCCTCCCCGGAGCCCTACCGGTTCCCAATGCCAAAGCCATCGAATGGTGCGTCAAATTAGGCCTGGCTCTGGGCTGCGAAATTAATCTTTTCTCCAAGTTCGACCGCAAAAACTACTTCTACCCCGACCTGGCCAAAGGTTACCAAATCAGCCAATACGACCTGCCTTTTTGCCACCACGGCGAACTTCTCGGCCGCAAAATCACCCGCGTTCATATGGAAGAAGATACGGCCAAATTACTTCATTCCAATTTTCCCTCTCCTAGATTAGGAGAGGGTGCCCAAAGGGCGGGTGAGGTACAGAAAAAAAACACATATATCGACTTTAATCGCTCCGGAGTACCGCTGGTTGAAGTTGTTACCGAACCGGATTTCACCTCCAGCGATGATGCCCTGATCTTTCTCAAAGAACTTCAAGCCATCGTCCGTACTCTTGGAATTTCTACAGCGGATATGGAAAAAGGCTCCATGCGCCTCGAAGCTAATATTTCAGTCAAACACCCCAACTCCCCTAAGCTACCCAACTACAAAGTCGAAGTCAAAAACGTCAACTCATTTAGATTTATTAAAAAAGCCATCGATTTTGAAGTCACGCGCCAATCGAACCTTCTCGATTCCGGTATTACACCAAAACAAGAAACCAGGGGGTTTTCAGAATCCAAGGGCGAAACCGTCAGCCAGCGCTCCAAAGAAGAAGCGCATGATTACAGATACTTCCCCGAACCCGATATTCCGCCTCTGCAATTTACTCAGGATCAAGTTGAGCAGTGGCGATCCCAATTGCCAATTTTGCCCGCCCAAATCCGTCAGGATTTAATTTCTAAATACAATTTGTCTCCCCAATACACCGCCATTATCAGCTCCGACAAAGTCATGTATACCGCCTTCATGAAAAATCCATCCAAAGCTCTGGCCGATTCCCTAGTCAACAAACGACCCATCAAATCAGAAGTTGCAGTCGTATCTGATGACCAACTTCGCTCTGTTGCTCAAAAAGTCGTTTCAGCTAACCCCAAAGCCATTGCCGACCTCAAATCCGGCAAACAACAAGCCCTCTTTTTCCTTATCGGTCAAATCAAAAGGGAACTCGGAGACATCGATGTCTCCTTGACTCAAAAAGTAATAGGTGACATCATCAAGTGACCTGAAACTGCGGCTGGGCCGCTGAGAACGTAAGGTAAAATATGGCCGGCAATTTTGTTCATCTTCATGTTCATTCCGAATACTCGCTCCTAGACGGCCTCTCCAAAATAAAAAACCTGGTTAAGCGCGTCAAAGAATTAGAAATGACCGCCGTCGCCCTCACCGATCACGGGGCCATGTTTGGCGCCATCGAATTTTACAAAGAGTGTGTCAAAGAAGGCGTCAAGCCCCTGGTCGGCATGGAGGGTTATATCGTCTCCAAAGATCTGCACGAAAAAACCGGTCAGTCTGAAAATAATCATCTCCTACTTATTGCCAAAAACTTCATCGGCTACCAAAACCTGATGAAACTTTCGTCAATAGCTCATCTGGAAGGCTTTTATTACCGCCCCCGGTTCGACAAGCCGACCCTGCAAAAATACTCAGAAGGACTTATTTGTACTTCAGCTTGTCCCAAAGGGGAACTCGGACAGTTACTAATCAACGGCAACTATGCTGCCGCCAGGGAAACCGCGTCCTGGTTTGCCGAGGTGTTCGGGTCACAAAATTATTATTTGGAGATCCAGCGTCACAATTATAAAGATTATTTTGACCAGGCAAAACCAAACCCCAAAGTCCTGGACTCGCTGGTCAAACTGCAAAAAGAGACGGATATTTGGGTCAAAGATACCTCCAAATTAAGCCGCGAGTTGGGTCTTCCCCTGGTCGCCACCAACGATGCCCACTATCTGCACCAATCCGACGCCACAGCTCAGGACGCCTTGGTCTGCATTTCCACCGGCAAAAACATTTCCGATACCAACCGTCTGAGATATATTGACGCTCCCACTTTTTATCTCACCTCCGGCTCGGAAATGTCTTCCCTATTTCCTGATTTTCCCGATGCCTTATCCAACTCCTTAGCTATTGCCGGACTTTGCGATCTCAAAATAGAGTTGGGTAAATCTCTTTTTCCCAAAGTATCAATTCCGTCTGATGATCCCAATGATTACTTAAAACGCCAAGTCTACGAAAAACTCCCCAGCAGATATTCCAGCCCTGATGACGTCCTCAATAAAAGAGTTGACTACGAATTAAATACTATCATCACCAAAGGCTACTCTCCTTATTTTTTGCTGCTTTCAGAATTGGCCAATTGGTGCACGGATCGGGGAATAATAATAAACACCCGGGGCTCAGCTGCCGGCTCGGTCGTCTCTTACATCCTCGGCATCACTACCATTGATCCCATCAGGTACGAACTACCCTTCGAACGGTTCTTGAATCCCTTCCGACCCAGCTCCCCGGATATCGACCTGGATATTGCCGACGACAGGCGGGAAGAATTAATCGGCCATATCACCGAAAAATACGGCCGGGACAAGGTCGCCCAAATCTGCACTTTTGGCAAAATGCTCGCCCGCGCCGCTGTCCGTGACATCGCCCGAGTCCTGGGTCATCCCTACAGTGTTGGCGACCGGATCGCCAAAGTTATTCCCTTAGGCAATCAAGGTTTCCCAATGACCATCGACAAAGCTCTTTTTGAATCGCCTGAATTTAAGTCCATGTACGATTCGGACGCGACTGTCAAACAAATCGTTGATCTTGCCCGCCAAATAGAAGGTAACGCCCGTCACGCCTCGGTTCATGCCGCTGGTGTGGTGGTTTCTCCGACCACTATGACCGACTACACCCCGCTTCAACTAGAGCCCAAAGGCACCAAAGTCATTACCCAATACGACATGCACTCGATAGCCGACGAGTACGGGGGCGTGGGCTTAGTCAAAGTGGATATCTTAGGCATCCGCAATTTATCAATTCTTGGCGCCGCCCGCGATCTCGTCGAAAAGCAAAGACAAGTAAAAATAGATTTGGACACGATTCCCATCGACGACAAAAAAACTTTCTCCATGTTGTCCCGGGGTGAAACCATGGGTACTTTCCAGCTCGGCGGTTCCGGCATGACAAAATGGCTCAAGGAACTCAAGCCAAATCGTGTCGAAGATTTAATGGCCATGGTCGCCCTTTTCCGCCCCGGTCCCATGGCCAATATTCCCGAATATATCGCCCGCAAAAACAAAAAAAGTCCGGTCACCTATCTCCACCCCAAAATGGCCGATTATCTCGACAAATCATATGGAATTTTAGTCTACCAGGAAGACATTATGTTTACAGGTATGGCTTTGGCCGGCTACAACTGGGAAACTATCGACAAACTTAGGAAAGCCATTGGAAAAAAACTTCCCAAGGAGATGGCCCTGCAGCACGAAGTTTTTGTGGAAGGCTGTATGAAAACATCAAAAATGTCCAAAGACGAAGCCGAAAAGCTTTGGGAACTATTTGTCCCGTTTCAGGGTTACGGCTTCAACAAAGCCCACGCCGCTTCCTATGGCATAGTTGCCTACCAAACAGCCTATGTCAAAGCCCACTACCCCGTTGAATATATGACTGCCTTGCTGACCGCCGAGGCAGGCGATACCGAAAAGATTGTCGAAGCCATTGATGAGTGTCGCCGCATGAAAATCAAGGTTCTCGCTCCGGACATCAATCAATCAAACATCGGGTTCACTATAGATGACGACGCCATCCGCTTCGGTTTTTCGGCCATCAAAAATGTCGGCGAAGTCGCCATCAATGTAATTCTCGAGGCCAGAACGGAGCCATTCAAATCCCTAACCGACTTTTGTCTGCGGGTGGACAGCCAAAAAGTCAATCGAAAAGTTTTGGAGAGCCTGATCAAAGCCGGTGCTATGGACTCATTTGGGAACCGGGCTTCCATGCTGGCCGGCCTGGACAAGATTCGCGATCTGGGCTTATCTATTTCCAAGCTTAAAAGCTCGGGCCAGGTAGGTCTATTCTCCGATCTCCCTGAGACCCCCGATCTCCCCAACCTCCCCGAGTATGATAAAGCCAAAAAACTTTCCCTGGAAAAAGAATTACTTGGCTTTTACTTGACCGAACATCCCCATCAGGACAAACTTGCCCAAACTCAATCCCTCACCACCCACTCATTAGGTCAGTTGTATTCTGAAGATCTCACCGGCCAAATCGTCACTATAGCCGGGATTATAGAAACTTGCCGCAATGTCATGACCAAGTCCGGAAACCTTCCTATGTGCTTTGCTAAGCTATCGGACCTCGGCCGTTCTATTGAAGTAGTAGTTTTCCCCAAAGCTTATGCTGTTTCACCAACTATTTGGCAGCCGGACAACGTGGTAATTATTCGCGGCAAAGTCGAAACAAAATTATCAGATAAATCCGTTGATGAGTCCGAAGAAATCAGTCCCGAATTAACTCTCATCGCCGACTCCGTCGCCCTCTTCGAAGGCGCAGACACAAAATTAACTTCGTCGAATGGTCAAATGAAAAATGTTCAAATGGTTAAATCGAGCGCCGTCTCGATATATATCCCCAAAGGTACACCTCAATCAAAATTAATTGAACTCAATTCGCTGCTCCAAAATCACAAAGGCTCCCAGCCGACCGATCTCATCTTTGCCAACGGCAGCTCTTCCCGCTCTATTCCACTTCCTTACGGCTTGGCCTGGTCAGACGAGTTACAATCCGAAATTGCTAAAATCCTCGCTTCAGGCTAAAATGGTCATCGGACCATCCTGAGCGAAGTCGAAGGATCCACCAATTATGGCCAATAGCGCAATCATCAAAGACATCACATTCCACGTCGGGGACATAGTCCGTGTCCATTACAAAATTCTCGAAGGTGAAAAAGAACGCACTCAGATTTTCGAAGGCCTGGCCTTGTCAATTCGGGGCAGGGGAGACAATAGGACTTTTACGGTGCGTAAAATTGCCTCAGGTAACATCGGTGTAGAGAGAATCTTCCCGCTAAATTCTCCCTGGATAGTCAAGCTTGAGGTCAAAAAAACCGGCCATGTCCGTCGGGCCAAGCTCTATTACGTCCGCGACCAATCCGCCCGCCAAGTTTCTCAAATCCAAAAATGATATATTGGACACATGGCCTCTCTAACTGTCCGGGGAGTTCTGCAGGCGGATATTGTGGAAGCTCGGTTTCCGTTTTCTGGGCAAATCGCTTTGGTCGTTAAGAAAACCGGGAATTCTGTCCACAAAGGTAACCTTCTCGCGGCTTTGGATAAGAAGTATCTACAAACGGAGTTAGATCTTCAACTGGGCCACTACGAACAAATCCGCGCCCAATTCGAAATTTTTTCAAAAAATTATCCCAACCCCTCCGATGACATTTTAAAATTTCAAAAATCCATCGAACAGTCCCAGCTAAATGCATCCTTAAAAGAAGTGGCTTAATATACATTTAGCGTTGGTAAAAACGGGTGTTTTATCCCAATTGACGGTCTAATCTCGTTCGGGAGTTAGATCTTCCAAACTCCTGCAGTCT
>VMGA01000011.1 GCA_007376345.1 Microgenomates group bacterium Gr01-1014_16
GCCGGCCTCAAAGTCGAGCGCATCATCAACGAACCCACAGCCGCCGCCCTGGCTTACGGTTTAGACAAAAAATCTGCCCATACAGTTGCTGTTTATGACCTGGGCGGAGGCACTTTTGACATCTCCGTTTTGGAACTGGGCGACGGCGTGTTTGAAGTCAAGGCCACCAACGGCGATACCCACCTTGGTGGCGACGACTTCGACGCGGTCATTGTGGATTGGATCGTAGGCGAGTTCAAAAAAGAGCACGGCGTGGATCTCAAAAAAGACTCCCAGGCCTTGCAACGGATTAGGGACGCTGCCGAGAAAGCCAAAATCGAGCTTTCATCTACCTCTGAAGTTGAGATTAGCCAACCATATATCACTCAAAAAGACGGCGCACCCCTTCATCTCACTCTCAAGCTCACCCGGGCCAAGCTTGAATCAATTGTCGACGATCTCATCCAAAAAACTATTGCTCCGGTCAAAGCCTGTCTCAAAGACGCTAAAAAGGACATTAAAAATATTGACGAAGTAGTCATGGTCGGCGGCATGACCCGCATGCCCAAAGTTATCGAGGTGGTCAAAAAATACTTCGGCAAGGAACCCAATCGTTCCGTCAATCCTGACGAAGTCGTCGCCGTCGGCGCCGCTATCCAGGGCGGTGTGCTTACGGGTGACGTCAAAGACGTCGTTCTTCTGGATGTCACCCCCCTCACCCTGGGTCTGGAAACTCTCGGTTCCGTTGCTACTCCTCTTATCGAAAGAAATACCACTATTCCCACTTCCAAGTCCCAGATCTTTTCCACCGCTGCCGATACCCAAACTTCCGTGGAAATCCACGTCCTCCAGGGTGAGCGTCCCATGGCCAGCGACAACAAAACCCTCGGCCGGTTTATTTTAGACGGCATTCCTCCCGCTCCTCGCGGCATTCCCCAGATCGAAGTCACCTTCGACATCGACGCCTCCGGGATTTTGAAAGTCTCTGCCAAAGACAAAGCCACTGGCAAGACCCAGCACATCACCATAACTAACTCCACCAATCTCGACGAAAAAGAAGTCGAGCGTATGCGCAAAGAAGCTGAAATGCACGCCGCCGAAGACTCCGAGAAAAAAGCCAAAATAGAGGCCAGAAATCAGGCCGATTCTTTAATCTTTACTGCTGAAAAAACGCTCAAAGAAGCAACTAAGGCCCCGGATGACCTTAAAAAACCAGTTGAAGAGAAAATCCAAGCTCTCAAAGATATTTTAGAAGCCGGTACCAAAGAAGACCTCGAATCCAAAACCAAAGACCTCATGGACTCCCTCCAGGCCTTAGGTACCAGCATGTACCAACAGCAAGATCAAACTCAAACTCCTCCCACAGACCAACCCGCAGACAAGAAACCCGAAGAAGGCGAAGTGGTTAACTAGACCATCTGGCGAAAATACCGGCGGGGAGAATTCGGCCCTTGGAAGTTTCCTTTAGTCCCAGCTCCCCAAACTCCACTTCTTGCCCCATCACATCGGATAATAAATTCCCCAAAGCCACGTTGGACAGATCTGCCGTATAGGCGTTGATTAGAAAGAGTTGCGGGGCGGGGGACAACAACTCCTTACATTCCCACACCAACTTCGAAATACCGTCTTCAAATTTCCACACCTCCCCCGACGCCCCCCGCCCGAATCTCGGCGGATCCATAATGATTCCGTCGTATTTCGTTCCCCGTTTAATCTCCCTTTTCACAAATTTCACCACGTCATCCTGGATCCACCTGATTTTATCTTTCACCCCGGTCAACTGCGCGTTCTCTCCCGCCCACATCATCGCCGGTTTTGAACTATCCACATGCGTCACCTGCGCCCCAGCCACCGCCGCCGCCATCGTTGCTCCTCCCGTATACGCAAACAAATTCAGAATTTTTATTGGATCTTGAATCTTGAATCTTGAACATTGCTGGCGAAGCCATTCCCAATTAACTGCTTGTTCCGGAAACACCCCCGTGTGTCCAAAATTAGTTATTTTCAACTTAAATTTTAATTCTTTATAACTTATCACCTGCTCTTCCAAATTACCTTTGTTTTCCCAAATGCTTGGATTTCCCTTTCCCCAAATTGCTCGCGGTTCCCACCTGGAAACTATCGAGCTTCCCCACCTTTCCAATTTCATCCCCTCCCCGGCATCAATTAGTTCGTAATCCCTCCACCCGTCCGGGCAAATCATCATACTCTTCTTCTTTTCGAAGCTCTTGGTCCGTTATGCGGCAGGGGAGTAATGTCTGCGATCAACTTCATCCTCATTCCGGCGGCTTTAATCGCCCGCAGCGCCGCCTCCCGCCCCGCCCCCGGTCCCTTCAAAAACACTTCCACCTCTTTTATTCCCGCCGCCTGGGCTTTTCTAATCGTCGCTTCTACCGCGGTTGTAGCCGCAAACGGCGTCGCCCTTCTGGCCCCCTTAAATCCGGCCGCCCCCGCCGACCCCCAGGCCACCGTATTTCCACCGGTGTCCGTAATAGTCACCAGCGTATTATTAAAGGTCGCCGTGATATAAACTTTTCCGTCCATAGTTTATTTTTTAACCTCCTTTTTAGCCGTATCAGTCTTAGCCATTGCCTCTTTCTTTAGGGCTCCGATCGTCACCCTCTTGCCTCTCTTGGTCCTGGCGTTGGTCCTGGTTCTCTGTCCACGCGCCGGCAGTCCCTTGGCATGCCGCATTCCCCGGTAGCTGCCGATTTCCCGCAGCCTGGCGATATTTTGCCGCACCTCTTTCCTCAAATCCCCCTCCACTTTCATGGCGTCAATCAGCTTTTGCAGTCTGGATATTTCCTCTGCTGTCAGCTCCGCCACTCTCTTTCCCGGGTTTACTTTAGCTTGCTCCAAAATAGGTTTAACGTTCAGTCTGCCCACCCCATAAATATAACCCAACCCTATATCCACTCGCTTTTTTTCCGGAATATCTACTCCCGCAATTCTTGGCATACTCTATCCCTGCCTCTGCTTATGCTTCGGGTTAATGCAAATAACAAAAAGTGTCCCCTTGCGCTTCACAATCCGGCAATTCCGGCATCTTGATCGAACTGATGCTTGAACCTTCACTTTTTATTTTATTTTATAAGTAATTCTTCCCTTAGTTGGATCGATTGAGGAAATATCGCACTTAACCTTGTCCCCCGGCAGCAGCCTTACCCAATTGATGCGCATTTTTCCAGACAGCGTACACAGTACCAGCTTGTCTACTATTTCCGTTTGCGGGGCCTGGGTAATTTTTACCCGAAAAATAGTGTTCGGCAGGTTTTCCACTACGATCCCCGAGGCTTCAAATACGGAAGAGTTACTCATCAGCTTTGGGTCAAGACTACCGGACCGGTACGGGTCACGGCCACCGTCTCCTCAAATAGCCCTGATATCTTACCATCCCTGCTCACAATTGTCCAACCGTCATCATTTTTATACGCCACTTCAAATTCTCCCTCATTGTACATGATCTCAATTGCCAGCACCATCCCCGGAACAATCTTGGGCGAATGCTCGTATTTGCCTACCGTAAAACAGGGAATTGCCGGTTCCTCATGTAAATATTTCCCTATTCCATGGCCGGTCAGCGCCCGCACCGCGCTATAGCCAGCCGTCTCCACCGTCTGTTGCATCGCCCGGGAAATATCGGCAATTCTTTTCCCGGGCCGTGCCTGGGCAATGGCCAGCTGCAATGCGTCTCTCCCCACCTGCAAAAATTTCTTGTATCTGTCTCCCAACTCTATTGTTACCGAAGTATCTGTGTGAAACCCCTTGTAATACAAGCCCAGATCTATGCCTACTTTGTCTCCGTTTTTAATTCTATACGCCCCCGGCATACCATGAACGACCACATCATTAATGTTTATACAGGTTGCGTGATGATACCCCCGCACCATCTTAAAAGACGCTTCCCCTCCGGCCTTTTCAATTAGCTCATCGACCAATTTATCTAACTGCGCCGTCATCATTCCGGCTTTGACCGCTTTAACCCCCTCATCCCTAATCTTCGCCAACTTCTTCCCCCCCTCCGCCATAATCTCAATTTCCCTCGGAGTCTTAAGGGTCATTTTATCCATAGCTTATCTACGATATCTTCATGTATTTTATCGATCGCTCGTTCTCCATCAATTTCTAAAAGAACTCCCTCTTGCTTGGCTTTCTCCAAAATCTGCTTTGTCCGCTCGCCAAACAACTCCAGTCTTCTTTTGATCGCCTCCGGCTGGTCATCCTCCCTCTGCGTCAGTTTTCCCCCGCATTTATCACAAACTTCAGGGTTTTTCGGCGGGTTCGTTACTAAGTTAAAAATCTCCCCGCACTTCTCACATGTTCTTCTGGCAGATAACCTTCTTATTGATTCCTCCGGTGAAATATACAAATAAACCACCCAATCTATCTTTTTTCCGAATTTCATCAGCATGTCCTTCAAGTGGTCATATTGAGCCAAGCCTCTCGGGTATCCGTCAAACAAAAAGCCCTTTTCTTTATCTTGCTTATTGATATGATCCCAGGCAATCAGTCTCACAAATTCATCCGGTACCAAATCACCCTTATTCAAATATTCTTTTACGGTCTTTGCGTGTTGATTATCAGACTCGGCAATGCTTCTCAAAATCTTCCCCATCTCCACATAATTTAGTCCGTATTTTTGCACCAGCAAGTCCGCCTGCGTCCCTTTCCCGCTCCCCTGCGGCCCCAGAAGAATTATGTTCATACCTTCAGAAATCCGTCATAACTTCGCACCAGAAGCTGGGACTGCAGAGATTTGGTGGTTTCCAAAACGACCGATACTACAATCAATATTCCGGTTCCTCCTATAGAAAGCGACGGAATGTTAAACGCCGACTGGGCAATATTGGGTAGGACCGCGATTGCTCCTAGAAACACTGCCCCCACTAAAGTAATTCTGTTTAATATTCCGTTAAGATAGGTGGCCGTCGATGTCCCCGGCCGGATACCCGGGACAAATCCGCCGTATTTTTTCAAATCCTCAGCAATTTTGTTCGGATCAAACACCACCGCCGTGTAAAAATATGTAAACCCGATGACCAGTACAAAATACACCGCACTGTACACCCACCCCGACGGGTCCATAATAGCCACGATCTGTTTAGCTGCCCCCGCCACGGCGGGATTGGGCAATCCTTCCAAAAACTTTCCCGCCATCGACGGTAAAAGTACCAACGATACCGCAAAAATTATGGGGATTACCCCAGCCTGGTTAACTCGTAGCGGCAGGTGAGTCGTCTGCCCCCCGTATTCCCGCCCGCCTCTGATCCTCCTGGCATACTGCACCGGGATATTGCGGGATGCTTCATTTATAAACACCACCGTTGCCACAACCGCCAATCCCACCACCACAAACACTAGTAAATTCCCAATATTAAGGGTTTCCAGCGTGACCGCCGTTTGCGACAAAACCACCGGTAACCGCCCCACGATTCCGGCAAAAATCATCAGCGATATCCCGTTACCCAGCCCGTATTCGGTAATTAGCTCCCCCAGCCAGACTGTAATCACTGTTCCCGCTGTCATTGTAACCAGAAGCGCGATCATCTCAACTGGTCCCAATGTTCCGATCACCCGCTGGTTATGCAGCAGAAAGTACATCCCGATCCCCTGCAAAATGGCAATCGGCACGGTTAGCAGCCTTGTGTACTGATTGATTATTTCCCGGCCATACTCCCCCTCCTTTTGCATCTCCTCCAGTTTGGGATAAACCACGGCTAGTAGTTGCATGATAATCGAAGCGTTGATATACGGCCCCAGCCCCAGTGCTACCAGGGAAAAGTTAGCCAGCGTTCCCCCGGAAAAGATATCCAGCAGGCCCAATATCTGGCTGCCGGAAAACAGCTGTCGCAGCGCCACCCGGTCCACCCCCGCTACCGGCAAATGGGCCAGGAATCGGTACAAAAGCAATATCCCCGCCGTAAACAGGATCTTCCGGCGCAAATCCTTCGCCCCCCACACCTTCCTCCAAAATTCCACCAGCTTATCCATAACCCGCCTATTATAACCTCAAACTCACCCAAACCCAAGGTCAAAGCTGTCAGACCAGAACTCTCGCCTTCACATTTTCCCAACCCTCTTTAAACGCCTTATCATAAAGTGTTTTATTCCCATTTGGACCGTAGTCCCATCTTCCAGTATGAGAATCTGATCCCAAATTTACCGGGATTGCTCCGTCTTTTCTGTATTCTGGCTCATTCTCATAATGTCTAGCATGAGCCAGCTCTCTTAAATCTTGCTCAATCTGGGTAAATTTCTCCTCGACTTGCTGTTCAGTTAATCCCTCCTTTTTCCATTTGGCGCGAATATGACCCGCCAAATCTGCCCCATACCCCCATGTTCTTAGTGAGTCAGAAGTTGTCATTCCCATGATCAATGAGTTCACCCTACTTTCTCTCCCAGCATTAGATTCCAAAAATGAAGTTATTCCCTCTTTCATTTTTGCTGCCCAAACCAAAAGTTCTTTTAATTCTTTTTCCTTAATTTTTCCATCCTCAGTATGTAACCAACTCGAAAGCTTAACTCCGGTATTATACCCTCTATTTCTAAGTTCTTCGTCTTTTGCTTTTGCCGCCTCTTCGAACTCTCGTCTCAACACTGCCTGTTTCTCCGCTTCTTTTCTCTCCTTCTCTAATCGAGCTTGTTTCTCCGTTTCTTTTTTTACTCTCTCTTCTTCCTCCCTCTTTTTTCTTTCTGCATCGGCTTGTTGACGTTTCCTTTCAGCTTCTTCTTGACGTGCTCTTCTTCTCTCCTCGCTTTGTCTCTTTTCTTCTTCTCTCGCCATTCTCTCCCGTTCTGCCCTCAAAGCCTCGTCTCTTTTTCTTGCCTCTTCTCGCTCTTTATTCAACCGCTCTGATTCCTGCCGTTTCAAAGTTTCATCATATTGAGTTTTCTTGATTGGATCCGATAATTCATCTCTCGCTTTATTCAACTGTTGCATTAACTCCGTCCTAACCCCTTGTTGCAGTTGGTTTCCCTTATCGGGGTGGACTAATACCGCCATTTTTTTATATCCAGTTCCAACTTCAACCTTGCTGGCTGTCGGGGTAATCCCCAACCTTTGATAATGTGTCGGCGAAGATATCTTTTTCAGTCGAGGTTTTTCGTACATCAATCCACCTTCAGCCATATTCAGATTTTACTCCATTTTTCCACCCGCCTCGGTTATTTTCTCATCTTCCAGATTTTCCAGTGGAATTGCCTTTAAATTTGAAGAGATTTCTAAAGATACGTTTTTAGTCAAAATCAACCCCGAAAAACCCTTTTTTTCAACAAATGCCTTTAGATACTTATAGTCGGACGGATGCAGCGAAGATTGATATTTGACCTCAATCGCTAATTTCCTGTCCGGGATCACAAAATCCACCTCTTTCTCCCTTTGCCTGAAAATTCCCACCGATTTGCCGAGTCTCTGCCCCAGGATTTGGGCGGCGTATGTTTCCGCCTGGAATCCTATGCCGGGAAAGGGGACGACCAGGCTCAAGAAATTAGGACTAGCAGGATAAATTTTCCGGGCTAATCGTGAAGTCGATCTGAAACTTCCGGCGGTATTTAAAAACTGCTTAACCAAAAGCGTGTCTTCTAGTAACTTCAAATATCTATGTAAAGTGGTTCTGGACAAACCCAACTCTACTGCCAGCTTGGGAAACGCTATCACTTGTCCTGTATTCGGAATTAGCGACCAAAATAATCTCTCAAAATCCAGTTGATTTCTTACCCCCGCCGATTTGGGAATGTCAGTCTCGAGGACCTTACCGACCACCCAGTTTTTCAGATACTCAACCTTTTTTTCCGTGCTTGGCAGTTGTATCGCTTCAGGAAACCCCCCGAAAGCCAGATAATCGGAAAAGTCTCCAGCCGGTTTTAGCCGCAGGTACTCCGAAAAACTTAATGGGGGTAATAAATGTTCAAACAGCCGCCCGGCCAGGCTTTCTTTAGCTTCCTGCCGGATAAACAAGCTGGAAGATCCGGAAACGACAAATTTTACTTTGTCAGACAGATCATAATACCGTTTAATAATGTTTTGCCAATAAGGCACAAACTGGATTTCATCAAAGAATATATAAATCTTGGCCGGCAAATCATACGGAGGATTGGTTAATCGCAAAACGTCGTTCAAATAAGTTTGGATTACCTGATCCAAATAATCGATGTTTGCCTGAATCGTCGGTTCTTCAAAAGAAAAATAGCAGATAGATTTAGGGTCAATCCCCGAACTTAACATTCCAGCAATTACTTGCCTAAGCATCGTACTTTTTCCGGTTCGCCGCAGCCCGATCAGGCTGGAAACCTGCCTTATTCCCAAAACCTCTTCCTTAAAGCTTACGAATAAATCCCTCTTTGGCAGCAGAGTTTCCGGCAGGACAAAAGTCCGATCTTGCCACCAAGGGTTTTGTAATCTTAATAAGTCGTTTATATCAGTCATTGGCATCAAATGAAACGTAATGTAACATTACGTCCCAAACTATACCAAATATGAGTCAGATTGTCAATTTTTACACCTCAACCTTACCACCCGCTTTGGTTATCTTCTCGCCCGCCTGCTTGGACACTTTCACCTTAACAGTCAGCACCGCTTTAACCTCTCCGTTTCCCAGTATTTTCACCGGCCCTCTCTCCACCAAGCCTCGTTTAATCAAATTCTCTTCTGTCACCGGGGTTTTTTCCGGCCAACTAGCCAAATCTTTCAGGTTTATTATCTCGGGATGGCCACCCCACGGCTTGAACTTGCCTCTTCCCCGCAGCATCGGTAACTTTTTCACAAAAGATTTTTTAGTTTTCGTCCCCTCAAATCCCAATCTCACTTTTCCCCTGGCCTTTTGCCCCTTTGTCCCTCTTCCTGTCGTATGCCCGCCTTTCCCGGATCCAATCCCTCTCCCGACCCTCTTTTTGGATCTGGTGACTGTTTTTGGTAAATTTGAAAGATTCATATTATGAAAGCGGTTTTAATCTCCTCATTGCTTCTAAAGCCGCATACACGTTACTGGCTTTATTAGAAGTGCCCAGAATTTTGCCCACAATGTCCCGAATTCCTGCCGCCTCGACCACAGCCCGTACTGCCCCCCCGGCGATAACTCCCGATCCCGCCGGCGCCGGCTTGAGTTTCAGCCGTAAAGTACCGCTTTTTTGACAGCCGAAGCCACATCCTTGGCTTTCCCCAGGCCCACCCCCACCCGGCCTTTTTTATCGCCGACGACAACCAGAGCCGAGAAACTGATTCGGTTTCCGCCTTTAGTTTTTTTGCTCACCCGGTTCACCTGGACCACTTTCTCTTCAAACTCTTTGGGTTCTTTCGGCATGTAATTCATGCGATTTGAATAGTTCATATTTAGAATTCCAGGCCTCCTTTTCTAGCCGCCTCGGCCACGGCTTTTATCTGGCCATGATATCTGTGCAAACCGCGGTCAAACGTGACCTGGCTGATTTTAGCCTTTTTTCCTAGTTTGGCAATTTCTTCACCCACCGTTTCCGGCTTTGTCCCCCGCGTTCCGACTACCGTTTTTCCCAACTCGTCCACCAATTGGGCGTAAATATACCGACTGGATTTTCGAACAACTAATTTAGTTCGCATATTCTACTTTGCCGCCACGGCTCCGGCTTTAGCGGCCTTGCCGGCTTTCTTAATTAACTTTTCACCTTCGTACTTAAATCCCTTATGCTTATATACATCAGCGGGTTTGAGCTTTCTTATTTTATCAGCTACTTCGCCAATTAGCGCCCGATCCGCTCCCATCACAGAAATCTTGTTTTCTTTTACTTCAAAAGTAATTCCTTCCGGGGCATCTACACTTACCGGATGCGAAAATCCCAGAGCCAGCTGCAATTGCTTGCCTGTAACCTGAGCCCTGAATCCTGTACCCGATAGCTCCAGCGTTTTGCTCCATCCTTCACTTACCCCTTTGACCATATTAAATATCATTGTCCGGCTCATCCCTGTCATCTGGCTATCTCCCTCAATAACCACAAAATTGTCTTTAACCTGAACTACGGGCGGCAAAGCCGCCTCCAATTCTCCTTTCGGGCCTTTCACGGCTATTTGATTTCCAGTTACTGTTACAGTTACTGAAACTGGTATCTCGATGGGTTTTTTGGCTATTTTAGACATAGTGAGCCTGGCGAACTACCATACTCGACAAATAATCTCCCCCCCCGTTTGCAGCTTTCTGGCTTTTTTATCAGACATCACGCCTTTGGGAGTCGTCAAAATATTTATTCCCAACCCCCCTAGGACTTTAGGTATTCTAGCTACGCTGCTATAAATCCTGGCCCCGGGCTTGCTCACTCTTCTGATTCCCGTCATTGCCGGCTCTTTATTCTTGTATTTCAGCCCTACCTTGAGCGTCCTATCTTCCGCTTTCACCTTTTCTATATACCCCAACTCCGCCAATACTTCCGCCACCCGCTGTACTAAATTTGTTTTCGGTACATCCACTTCATCTAGTTTGGCCCGATAACCGTTCCTAATTCTGGTTACAAAATCTGATAGATGATCGTTTACCATGATGCTTTTTTTACTCCAGGTAATTCGCCTTTATGGGCCAGTTCTCTAAAACACAACCGGCACAAGCCAAACATCCGCATATAACTTCTGGGTCTGCCGCACAACTGGCACCGGTTGCGGTATTGCCCCGGAAACTTTAAGTATCCCTTTGCTTGTTTAACTATTTTAGATGTTTTAGCCACTTTTCTTAAAAGGCATGCCAAGTAACTCTAATAATCGTTTGGATATTTTACTGTCTCCGCTTTGGGTAACTATAGTCATCTCCAACCCCCTGATTTTATCAATCTTGCCGTATTCAATCTCCGGAAATACAATCTGTTCCGAAATTCCCAGGGTATAGTTCCCGTTGGAATCAAAACTTTTGTCCGGTACACCTTGGAAATCCCGTACTCTCGGCAGGACAATATTGATCAGCTTTGTCAAAAAGTCATACATTCTTTTTCCTCTCAGTGTTACCGTCAAGCCGATCGGCGCCCCTTCCCGCAGCTTAAAATTAGCTATCGACTTTTTTGCTTTCGTCACCTTAGCTTTTTGCCCGGTAATATCAGCCAACTGCGGGGCCACTTTATCAATTACCCCTTTATCATTGGCTCCTTCTTTTACTCCCATATTGACCACAGTCTTGAGGAGTCTCGGTATCGCCATCTTATTAGTAATCCCAAACTCCTCCATCAATTTGGGAACTGCGGTTTCCTGATAAACTTGTTTCAGGTTCATATTTCGTTTTTGCATTTTCGGCAAATTCTCACCTTCTTTTCATTGTTAAATTTATAGCCTACTCGCGTTTGCTGTTTGCACTTGGGGCACACTAGAGCGACGTTGCCCACCGGTAGGGGACGGGCCAGGGTCACAATTTCCCCCGGCCGGCCTTCTCCCTGCGGCTTAACATGTTTTTTATATTGGTTCACTCCGGGAACGAGTACTTTATCAATCCAAGCTCTCTCCACTTTCCCTTCCCGACCTTTATCTTTTCCAGCAGTGACTTTTACTAAATCGCCTTTTTTGATTTTCATAATACTTCTGTCGCCAAACTGGCAATTTTGTTGTAACCTTTTTCTTTAACTTCCCTGGCCACCGGGCCAAAAATTCTGGTCCCCCTTGGATCGCCAGTCTTTGGATCTATGATCACCGCGGCGTTGTCGTCAAACCTGATGTAGCTCCCGTCTTTTCGCCCCCATTCCTTTCTGGTTCGGACGATTACCGCTTTAACTATTTCAGAATCCTTGACCGTGCCTATTGGGTCTGCCTGATCGACCACTGCCGTTATTACATCACCTGTATAAGCAAATTTTCGCTTCCACGCCCCGGGAATATTAATCAGCCGCAGCTTTTTAGCTCCGCTATTGTCCGCGGGGATAAGAATCGATCTAAGCTGTAGCATTTTTAGTTATTTCAACAACTTTAAAAAATTTGGTTTTGGACATCGGTTTAATTTCTTTCATCTTCACTGTATCTCCTAACTTAGACTTCAGCTCATCGTGAGCGTGGTATTTTTTGACTCTCCTCACGCGTTTATTGTATTTGGGATGAGTTATTGTCCGAACCACTTCAACTACCACGGTTTTCTCCATTTTGTTCGAAATAACTTTACCGACTAATGTCTTCATATAGGCTTATTTTAACACAGTTAATATTCTGGCTAACTTTTTTCTCAAATTAAACACTTCTCTGACATTTCTGGTCTTTTTTACCGTTCTTTCCAACCGTATTTTGTTAATTTGTTGCCTGGTTTCCCTGGCGGACTTTTTCAGTTCCTCTGCCGTCATATCAACCAACTTTATTTCGGCTTTTGTCTTTTTTTGTGTTTTAGCGCTCATAGTTTTTCCACAAATTTAACGTCAAAAGGCAATTTCGCTCCTGCCCTGGCAAACGCCGCCACGGCCGCCTCCCGGCTTACGCCCGCGATCTCAAACAACACCAACCCCGGTCGGACTACGGCCACATACCTGTCTATATCTCCCTTTCCCGAACCCATTCTTGTCCCCGCCGCTTTTTTGGTAACTGGTTTATCCGGGAACGCTCTGATCCACACCTTGCCTCCTCTTTGGACATAGTGGGTCACTGCCTTCCTGGCCGCTTCAATCTGTCTGGCTGTCAACCAGCCTCTTCCGACCGCCTTCAAACCAAACTCACCAAAAGCAATACCGGTGCCCCTTCCAGCCTCTCCCCTCATCCGCCCTCTGAATTGTTTTCTATATTTTTGTCTTTTCGGCTGTAGCATATTTTATGTTTTTTCTCCTCTATAAATCCAAACTTTAACTCCCACATAGCCGGATCTAGTCAACGCCGGAACCTGGGCATAATCTATGTCTGCCCGTAATGTTTGCAACGGCAGTGATCCCAAATGATATGGCTCTCTCCGCGCTATTTCCGCCCCGTTAATCCTGCCGGCCAGTAGGACCTTGACTCCCTTCCCCCCGGACTGCATTACCCGCTCCATTGCTTTATTAGCCACTCTTCGCGGCGGCATCCGTTTTATAATCTGTTCAGCAATCCGTTTGGCCACCAAATATGCCCATAAATCGGGACTTTTGACCTCCTCAACCGGCATTTCAATTTTTGGCGTATTTTTATCTCCCGGCTTATAACCCAAAGTCAGATATATAAACTTCTTAAGTTCTTCCAATCCGGAACCCCCCCGGCCGATAACCACTCCGGGTCTAGTCACATAAATCATCACCTTCAGGCTTTTCAGAGACCTTTCAATTTCCACCCTGGCCACTCCGGCTGCCTCGAGTCTCTTAAACAATGCCAGTCTCAATTTGACATCCTCAGCCAGATATTTGGTATACCTTGCCGGCTTGGTCGTAAACCATCGCGACTTCCATCCGTCGGTCGGATTAATTTGTAGCCTAAATCCGATTGGGTTAATTTTTTGCCCCATTTGCCCCCTCCTTTAGCACAATTTCAATGTGAGATAATTTTTTTCGTCTAATTCCCCTGTCAAATCTGGCACCGTGTGCGTGTACATCTGATTTTTTGGCAATCCTAGGCCCCCCCAAAATTTGGGCTGAAGCTACTACCAAATTCGCCGGTGACATTTGAAAATTATTTTTGGCATTCCCCACCGCCTGTTGATACACATCTAAAATTGGTTTTGCCGCCCTTTGTGGCAGTAGCTTCAGCCTGGAAATAGCATCTTGGGGTGAAAGACCCCTTATGGCGTCCAGTACCAACCTCAACTTCCGTGGGCTGTTGTGTACAAAACTAGCCCTAGCTTTGACCTTTTTTGAATCTTTCATATTAAGTTTTATCCATAGTCCTCTTAACTATGGCTCCGTGGCCTTTAAAAGTTCTCGTCGGCGCAAACTCTCCCAATCTATGACCCACCATAGACTCGTTTATAAACACGTCCACGAATTTGTTGCCGGTATGTACTTGGAAAGTATGTCCCACAAACTCCGGCGGAATCTGGCTGGCCCTAGCCCACGTCTTTATCGGCCCTTTTACTTTGGCCACCTTAATCAATAATTTCTTGTCTATATATGGACCTTTTTTTGAACTTCTAGCCATATTACTTTCTTCTTTGGGCAATTAACTTATTTGAATATTTGGATCTTGTCCGGGTTCTTTTTCCTCTGGCCGGCTTGCCCCACGGCGTTTTGGGGTTCATGCCCTCTCCGCTTCTTCCCTCCCCGCCGCCGTGTGGATGGCTTCTCGGATTTTGTGCGGTTCCCCGGACAGTAGGCCGGATGCCCCGATGCCGCTTTCTTCCGGCCTTGCCCCATTCTACGTTTTTCCATTCGGCGTTTCCGACTTGGCCGATGGTCGCGTACGCCTCCGGTCTGAACCGGCGTACTTCACCAGAAGGCAATTTTACCAGAGCGTACTCATTTTCCAACCCCATTACCGTGGCCGCCGTTCCCGCGCCCCGTGCCATTTGGGCTCCTTTTCCCGGAATTATTTCCACCGCGTGTACTAGAGTACCAACAGGAATTGCCCGCAAAGGCAAGGCGTTACCGGCTGTTAAGGGGGCCGTTTCCCCGGCCGTTATTTTAGCATCTGTTGCCAATCCGTCCGGGGCTAAAATATACCTTCTCTCGCCATCGCTATATCTAACCAGCGCCAGGTTGGCTGACCGGTTCGGATCGTACTCCAACGCTTCGATTACCCCTACCACGTCCTTTTTATCTCTTTTCCAGTCAATTTCCCGGTAATACCTCTTTTGCCTGCCTCCTTGGTGCCGCACAGTCACTTTCCCGCTGGCGCTTCTTCCCGAGTTTTTAGGCAATATCCAAGTCAGCCTTTTTTGCGGCCTGTCCCCGCTCATGTCAGAATAATCCACTGTGGACTTAAACCTCTGCCCCGGCGTCAATGGTCTGTAAATCTTCAGTCCCATAGCGAAATTTTTTGACCTTCTTTAAGTGTAACTATCGCTTTCTTCCAATCGCTTCTCACCCCCGTGTTTTGGGATTTGCCTTTTCGATATTCTTTCCCCGGCACAATCAAGGTCTGTATCTTGGTTACTTTTACCCCAAACGCCTTCTCCACTTCACCCTTAATTTGTGTTTTATTGTCTTTTATCCCCACCTCAAACGTAAACCGGCCCAGCTTGGCTTCCTTCATCGCTTTTTCGGTAATAATCGGCCTAATTAGCATATTTTTTCATTTCCTCCAAAGCTTTTGGTGTAATCATCAATTGCATATGGGCCATAATTACATAAGGGTTTAGGCTTCCGGCCGCCACTACCGTAATATTTTCCTTATTTCTTATTTCCCTTCTTATTTTTTCTTCTCCCGCCCCGATCACTACTAAAGTTCTTTTGCTCGCCTCCCCCAATTTTTCAAATACCTCCACCTTCTTTTCTTTCGCTTTTTCCGTGAGCGCTCCCAAAAGTGCCAACCGTCTCATTTTACGAGGAAGTATCAATTTATAATTTTGTCCCCCGGTCGGCCCGTGAGAAACGCCGCCCCCGACGAACGTCGGGGCAGAATAAGCTCCATGTCTCGCCCGCCCCGTCCCTTTTTGCTTGTACATTTTGGCCGTGGTCTTGGCCACTTCGCTGCGGGTTTTGGTTTTGGCATTGGCTTTTCTTTGATTAAACAAATACACTCTCACCGCTTGAGCCAGCAAGGCCGGGGACACTTTTACGTCAAATAACCCTTTGGGCAATGTCATATCTTTCTTACCTCCAATAGCCTGTTTTTAACTCCCGGCACGGATCCAACAACCGTAATTAAATCTGCATTAATATCTAAAATTCTCAACCCGCTTACACTTACTCTCTCATTCCCCATGTGTCCGGCCCGACGTTTCCCCTTATACACCCTGCCCGGCGTGGTCGTCGAACCGCTCGATCCTGGCGCCCTTTCTCTATCTGATTGCCCATGTGTCCGTGGCCCTCCGGCAAATCCGTATCTTTTCACCGCTCCCGCGAACCCCTTCCCCTTGCTCGTTCCGGATACCCGTACAACGTCTCCGATCTTTAATACTTCATCAATCTTAATCTCCGTCCCCGGTTCCAATTTCTCGTCCGTCCTTACCTCCCTAATCTTACCTCCAATTTAGCAAAAATAGTATTAAGCATAAAAAAAGCGCCCGCCCAGGCGCACTAATTTATTAATTAGCCAACCCTTACGGTACCGGAGCAATAGTTTGGCAATTCTCTCTGCCCACAGCTTTCGCCATTATATCAGCTTCACATCTTCACTTCAATATCCACTCCAGCCGGCAGATCCATATTTGATAGGGCTTCGATGGTTTTGGGGGTCGGATCGATGATATCGATTAGTCTCTTGTGCACTAGCATCTCAAAATGTTCCCTGGCGTTTTTATCCACGTGCGGCGAAGTCGTGACCACCATCAGTTTCCGGTCGGTAGGCAAGGGGATGGGGCCAGCTACTTTGGCCCCGGTGTTTGTCGCCGTATCCAATATCTTAATGGCCGCCTCGTCGATGACGCGGTGGTCAAAACTGAGCATTGAACATTAACTAATAATTTTGGTGACTACACCCGCGCCCACAGTTTTGCCTCCTTCGCGGATGGCAAACCTTAATCCTTCTTCCATAGCTACGGGCGCAATCAATTTTACTTTAATCTTGGCGCTGTCTCCCGGCATGACCATTTCTACTCCTTCGGGCAAGGTCACTTCCCCGGTCACATCAGTCGTCCTGATATAAAATTGCGGTCGATATCCGGAGAAGAAAGACGTATGCCGTCCGCCTTCCTCCTTCTTGAGGACATAAATCTCGGCATCAAACTCTGTATGCGGCGTAATCGACCCGGGCTTGGCCAGCACTTGGCCTCTTTCCACCTGGTCTTTTTCAATTCCGCGCAGAAGCACCCCTACGTTATCTCCAGCCTGTCCTTCATCCAGCTGTTTCCTAAACATTTCCACCCCCGTGACTACTGTGGACTTGGTCGCCTTGAGACCCACAATTTCTATTGTTTCATTTATTTTTACTCTGCCCCGCTCGATTCTGCCCGTCACTACCGTTCCCCGGCCCTTAATCGAAAACACGTCTTCCACCGGCATCAAAAACGGCTTTTCCAGCTCCCGCACCGGCGTGGGGATAAAATCGTCTACCGCCTTCATCAGCTCCAATATCTTCTCTTCTGATTTGGCGTCTCCTTCGGTGGCCTTGAGCGCCGATCCTCTGATAATAGGAGTTTTGTCTCCAGGATAGCCGTACTTAGTCAGCAATTCTCGGACTTCCATTTCGACCAGCTCCAACAGGGATTCGTCGTCCACCATATCGCACTTATTCATAAAGACCACAATGGCCGGAACATTGACCTGTTTAGCCAATAAAATATGTTCTCTGGTTTGGGGCATTGGACCATCTGGAGCAGAAACTACCAAAATCGCTCCGTCCATCTGGGCGGCCCCCGTAATCATGTTCTTGATGTAGTCGGCGTGTCCTGGTGCGTCGATATGTGCGTAATGCCTTTTCTCCGTTTCGTATTCCTGATGCGACAGGTTAATAGTCACTCCACGCGCCTTCTCTTCCGGTGCCGAATCGATCTCATCATATTTCTTGGCTACAGCCATTCCCTTTTTGGCCAAAACCATCGTAATTGCCGAAGTCAGAGTTGTCTTCCCATGATCCACGTGCCCAATCGTTCCGATGTTGACGTGTGGTTTGGTGCGTTGAAAAGTAGCCATGTTTAAGCAAAAAGAATTTTATCCGATCTCAATTTCTTTTGCAAGTGTCAATTATTTTTCACTCTTATCACTAGTTCTTTCGTTCAATATATTATTAAGTCTTTCTACTTGCTCTTCATCTAAGCGCCAAGAATCAGTAGTTTGTCTGGGATCAGGTGTACCTTGTAACCCTGATCTACCTAAGTAAACAACAGCATTTAATTTTCCGGTGGCATCAATCCATGAACCATAAGATCCAGAAATATCTGTAGGGTCATTTCCTCGTCTAATTTTTCTATTGTCCAAGATTACTGCCGAAGCTTCTGCCTCTGGAAAACCCAATATTCTTCCCACATCTACATAACCTAAAGAGCCTTCTCGAATATTTCTGGAACCTTTGCCAGGCAAAAAACTATGTTCACCCATTTGCAAAGTTTATCATTTCTATAAGTTCAAATAAGGCGACTTGATTGTCTTTAATAAATCAATTTCATTTTGACAAAAAGTTAACCCAAGCTCTTTTTTAAAGTTTTCGTCAAAATTATTACTCAAACTTATTTTATCTAGATCATTATTTCCGAACTCCTCATCGTTCATCAAACAACCCGGGGTTCTATTGTGGTTCAAACCCCAAACGTGTCCTATCTCATGTAATATCGCCGCTTCCCACAACATATCTCCAGCTTTTCCGGCTTGTACAGAATCTACTACCCCTTGTAATATCACCGCTATTCCCTCATTTACTTTTGCGTATCCCCAACTGTCCTCACCCTCTATAAATCCAGCCATTACCACTTTTAAGGCTAATCTTCCAGACTCACAGTTTTCACTCACCCTATCTCTTACCCACTTGTCAGCTGCGGCTTTGTCGGGGAAAAAATAAAGTATCTTATTTCCGGTGTCTCTGGGTGCGGCAACTTTACTTATCTTCAAATTAACATTATTCCATCCACCGAATTTTTTAATATCTTCAATCACCAATTCCAACACCTGTTTGTTAGGATAAAAATCTTCTCGACTTATCCAGCACACGTCCAGGGTATCAGGGTTGACCGGCTGCGACTTTGAAACAGGAGGTTTGAAATAATTCAGGCTCATCCACGCCAGAAGTCCGAGTCCCACGACCAGCGCTAACCCTCCCCACGCTCTCTCACCCATGGCTCTATCATACTTTACGGAAGAGGTATAATTAAGCCATGAATCTTTATAAATTTTCCGTCATCGTTACTCCCACGGTCGAAGACGGAGAAACTTATTATCAAGTATCCGTCCCTGTTCTTCCGGAAGTGATTACCTGTGGCGATTCATTAGAAGAGGCTGTATATATGGCTCAAGACGCGCTGGAACTGGTAGTTCTTTCCCGGTTGGAAGAAGGGGAGAGTATTCCTTCGGATAAAAAACCCATCCGTCTTGAAAAAGGCTCAATCCTCAAAGAGGTGTTAGTGTCAGTAGTTCACGACGTCCATTCCACCCCGGTTACCGAAAATGTCAGATTTGCCTTCGCTTAAACCCCGAAGTTCCAAAGACATCCGTACCGGAACTCTTCACTCAATAATCCGGCAATCCGGATTAACTCTTGATGAATTCCTCTCCAAACGCTAAATTCCCCTTGCCAATCCCGAAAAGATTTTATACACTCTACTTCCAGGGGCCACCATGACACCTGGACCAAAAAATTATTTCTATCAAGAGCCGAGAGGCTCTTTTTTTTGACCCCGGAAAGGAGGTGAAATTATGAGCCAGCATCCCGAAACTACCATTACAACCCAAAATGGTCAGGAGTTAAAAGCATTCGTGTTAGCCACGAGAGTGATCAATGGAATTGTCCATGCGCTGATTCACATCGGCCTACCTTTCCCACGATTGATTCCCGTCGACCAGTTGCCCGAATCGGAGACTAAGTAGCAGCCACCTTCCCGCTCTTGGTTATTATTCCTTCGGCGACGTTGCGAGGCACCTCCTCGCAGTGCAAAAGTTCCATGCGGTTATGATGAAGCTATTCCGTCTTAGTCTCTCTATCGAGGCAGTCCTGGATGTGTTTATCAAGTCTAGTAAATAAGCTTTGGCGAACGGGATTCCATGGGTGGTCGATCGGTGGCCAATTTTTACTCCAATAATATTCTTCGAATGTACCCTTGGTCCACTCTTCATCGGGTGCGAATTCTGAAAACTGCGGCGACGGATCAGATTTTCTGACTCTGTCTACAAGATCAGCTTTGTAATCCTTAAATCCTTGATCCTCATAATCGTATGGAAGTGGAATAGGGTGTGTGGAAGAATATTGTTTATAAAGTTGATAGTCAAGCATTTCCACAGCTCGCTTTTGCGCAATTAAAACATTTAGTTCTGTTTGTTCGCTTCTGACCATATGTGGGGGATAGTTGTCGACAAGATACAACTTGTCGGTAAGATCTCCCAGCTTCCTACCAATGACTAGATTGTGGAATTCTCCCCAATCCGTGTCGTAATGCAAAAGATCCGGAAAAAAAGAAATCCATTTTTTTGGGGATACGCCGAGCGATTGTGCTTTTATCTTGTAATACAAGTCTAGAGAGGCTTCGATTAACCTACCTAAGCTAGAGAAATGGTCGGGTGTAATTTCAGTTTCTAAATATTGGCTAAGTTCTTTTCCCTCAATCTTTTGTTGTATTTGGACAATAGCTTCTTGTCCAGTCTGGTCTTGCCCTAAGACGAGATGATATTTAGGAAGATATTGGCTGATTATTGGGTCACTGTCTAACAAACCCATGGTTCTTTTTACAGCTGTAATCCACTCTATTCCTTGAGGAAGGGAGTTTTTACCATCCACAATTTTTTCAAATGCTCTGCTGTCGGTTTGCTGGCCAATAACTTTGACCAACCATTCAGGATGGCCTGGAATCTCGACGATTCGGCTCATTTGCCCTAAGGGGAAGGGGGAATCAGGCATTTTTATTTTAAAAGGAAGAAATTCTTCTGGTACCTTGTCTTGGAGTGGCATGAGTGTGTTATTAGAGATAAGTTAAGATGTGTATGGAAACTGTCCATATTTTATCATCAACCCCCGGATTTCTGACAAAATAATACGATTGTTCTCAAACCACGTTAATTTGGGTATCTGATCCCAGATCCGAAACAGCCTAAATTATGGACTAATTTCCTTCAGATTTCGATCGGCAATAATCTTTTATCAATGTTCTACTCAATCCAGGTGAATAGAAATTAATTCCCACTTCTTCCTCTTTAAATGCCATTTTTTTCCAACTTTTCGGCACTCGGCATATATACTTTTCTCCCGACCCCGATTCGTATTCAAATTCGCAGCCATTAAATATCTTCTGTGTTGACCCATCAATCTTCACCGTTGCTGTGCCACATCTCAAGGGATAGGTGATCGTCTTCGCCTGGCATTTTTCAAAATCCAGAATGGCAAACTTGGCAAAAACCTTCTCATCCCAGGTAAAACTATTCAATATTCCGTCAAATTCCTTTTCACTATTATTAACTATTCCCCGAAATATATAAAATGCCTCCCCCCAGTCTATCACTGCTGTTTTTACTTTGTCTCCAGCTTTATATGGTCGATTAAAAAGTGGTTTTGTAAAGGTCACGGTTCCCTCAAAAATAAATCCACTATCTATGTCTTTAATCCGAGTATCAACAAAATCATCGTCAATTTCTCTTTTTCTTTCCGCCAGTGACCTACTCGTTTCCTGATCGACACTTATTTGAAAATCTGGTACTTTGGCATACGCCTCTGTCCCCATATCTGTGGGGTTCATATCAATCCAACCCGAGTCGGTATATGGATTAAACCCTTCCCGATACCACCAGCCAGTTGGTAGCGTTAATCGTAATCTCTCAAGCACTAGAGCTTGACTAATGGGGGCAATCGGGCAAACAGTCGGCTTAACGTCTTTATGTCTTATAACAAGAACTACTCCAACAATCACCATTACCAGAAACAAGTACCTCACTCACTCATTTTACTACGCTGCCGCTTGCACCTTTCCGCTTTTGGCAATTATTCCTTCAGCGATATTTCTCGGCACTTCTTCGTAATGCGACGGTTCCATATAATAGGATGCCCGACCTTGGGTTAGTGATCGCAGTTTGGTGGCGTAACCAGACAACTCGGCCAAAGGCACGTAAGCATTAATAATAGTTAGGTGCCCTCTTTTATCCGTCCCCAATATTTGTGCCCGTTTAGAAAAATCGTCGGATCCGCCGCCTTAGCCGCGTGTTGGAATGCCAAAGACCCGGCAATCTTAAACGCCATTTCCGACGAGTCCACATCGTGGTACGTGCCGTCGTACAAAGTTATCCTTACGTCAACAGTCGGGAACCCGGCCAGCACCCCGTTTTCCATCGCGTCCTTAATTCCTTTCTCAATCGGCCCGATAAACTCCTGTGGAATTGCTCCTCCCTTAATTTCGTCCACAAATTCATATCCCGCCCCCCGCGCTTGCGGCTCAATCTTGATATAACAATGCCCGTACTGTCCCCGGCCTCCGGACTGTCTGATATATTTTCCCTCGCCCTCGGCCAGTTTTTTAACTGTCTCTTTATACGCCACCTGCGGTGCCCCGGTATTCGCCTCCACATTAAATTCCCGCTTCATCCGGTCCACGATAATTTCTAGGTGCAGCTCGCCCATGCCCGAAATAATCGTCTGCCCCGTTTCGGGATTGGATTTGATTCTAAAAGTCGGATCTTCGTCCGACAATTTATTCAGGGCGTACCCCATCTTTTCCTGGTCATTTTTCGTCTTCGGCTCGATGGCCAGGGATATCACCGGCTCGGGGAAAGTTATGGATTCCAAAAGAATGGGGGCTGCTTTATCGCACAGCGTATTTCCGGTCGTCGTCTCTTTCAGTCCAACTAGTGCCACGATTTCTCCGGCATAAGCGGCATCGATTTCCTCCCTCTTGTTAGCATGCATGAGAAGCATCCGCGAAATCCGTTCCTCTTTTTGCTTAGAGGCATTCCACAAAGATTGTCCGGACTTGAGCATTCCCGAATAAATGCGTACATACGTCAGTCGGCCCACATGTTGGTCAGTTTGGATCTTAAAAGCCAGTCCGGCAAATTTCTCTTCATTAATAGTCTTTCTTATTTCTTCGCCTCCAGTGTGCGGGTTAGTTCCTTTGACATGGTCTAGGTCTACTGGAGAGGGGAGATATTCGACTATCGCGTCCAGCATTGGCTGCACGCCCTTATTTCGCAAAGATGCGCCGGAATAAACCGGAACCAGTTTATAGGTTATTACCGCCCGTCGCAGCGCCGCCTTCAATTCCTTAATATCCGGCTCATTCCCCGCCAAAAACTTTTCCAGCAGCGTATCGTCCGTTTCACTGATTTGCTCGATCAGTTTGGCCCGCCATTTTTCAACTACGTCCTTCATATCTGCGGGCACCTCTTCTGTAGTGTAGTTAATTCCCGTCTCATCTCCCCCGCCTGCATCGCTATGCCCGCTCGCAGTTGATACAGCGTTTCGGGCGAGCGAAGCATTGCGGGCAGGGTGCCAGATCAGGGCTTTTCGCTCCAACAATAAAACCACTCCCTTAAATGTCTGCTCCGCCCCGATCGGGTACGCCATGACCGCCGGATTGGCCCCCAGTCTTTCGATAATCGCCTTGACCGTTCCCTCGAAATTTGCCCCCAGTTTGTCGTTTTTATTTACAAAAATTAGCCTTGGCACTTTATACTTATCCGCCTGCCGCCACACCGTTTCCGTCTGTGACTGCACCGTTTCTTCCGCGTCCAGTACCGTTACCGCTCCGTCTAGTACCCGCAAAGATCGTTCTACTTCCGCCGTAAAGTCCACATGTCCCGGCGTGTCGATAATATTTACCCGGTACGACTCATTTCCGACCGGCGAGTTGGGGTCGTTTACGGCCCAAAAAGTAGTTGTCGCCGCGGATACTATAGTGATACCCCGCTCTTTTTCCTGCTCCATCCAGTCCATCTGCGTGTTGCCTTCGTCGATATCGCCGATCTTGTAGCTCTTGCCGGTATAAAACAAAATCCGTTCCGTCGTCGTCGTTTTCCCAGCGTCGATATGGGCGATTATCCCAATGTTACGTACCCGATCCAACGGCACATCCCGGTTACTAGTCTTAATATCACTCGCAGCCATATCAAAAAAATACAGCCCTCAGGCTCCTTATCATTGTACCAAACTCTTCCTCATGATACAATCCGGCGCATGAATCCCGAGGAGAAACAGGAGATTAAATATGCCGTAGGACTAACTGTTGAAACTCTTGCTGCATTAGCTTTTCTACTTGTAGCATTTGTTACCCCAGACCCATATTTAAAAGGATTTCTATCAGCCGGGGCACTTGAAGAATCATCTAGGGGGCTTTACAGATTTTACAACCACAGAATCAAAGGAGTTTAAACCCCATCTCCTCAAAATTCTTGTCGAAAGTGAAAACGGTTTTGATTTTTAGCTCCTTAAAGATCTATTCGTCAATTTTCTTATTTCTTTTGCAGTCTCCTCTTTAATCAACCTATTCGCCAGTTCCGAGAAAGTTACACCCTCATCCTTCGCCCACTTGTTCAAGTAACGAATGTCCTCTGCTTCTAACCACACATAACGTCTGTGTGTTTTTGTCTTCACATCTCCATTATAATACAAAACTCATTTCCCCCTCTCTTTGATTAAAGAGAGGGGATGGGGGTGAGTTAGAACCAATACCCATTGGTATCTTTAGCACTCCTGAGTTAGAATTGATAACACTATATGGCCACCAAGCGTGATTATTACGACATTTTGGGCGTCTCCAAATCGGCATCCGACGCCGAACTCAAATCGGCATATCGAAAAATGGCCATGCAATGGCATCCTGACAGAAACAAATCTCCAGATGCCGAGGCCAAATTCAAGGAGATCAACGAAGCCTATCAGGTTCTCTCCGATCCCAAGAAAAAGCAAACTTACGACCAATTTGGCCATTCTGCCTTTGACCCATCGGCCGGCGGCTTTGGTGGCCAGGGTGGCGTTCGCCAAGGTCCTTTCCAATATTATTATTCGTCTTCAGCTGGCCAAAATCCATTTGGTGACATGGGTGGCTTTTCCGATCCCTTCGAAATTTTCGAGCAGTTTTTCGGGGGAGGCGGCAATTATGGCGGAGGTCGTCGTGCCACCAAAAAAACCCACTACTCTCTGCGCATTCCTTTCATGACTGCTGTCAAAGGTGGTGAAGAGGCCGTCACAATCGAAGGCAAAAAACATACTATCAAGATTCCCGCCGGCGCCGATACCGGTACGCATCTTCGTTTTACCGATTTTGACGTTACTTTTGAAGTCGAGCCTCATGCCCAATTCAAGCGCGATGGTGATGATATCTATATTGATCGCGAAATTTCTTTCACTCTGGCGATTTTAGGGGGCGAAACCAATGTCACAACTCTGGACGGCAATTTAAAGCTCAAAATCCGCCCTGGCACTCAGCCCGGTTCCACTGTCCGCCTTTCCGGTCGCGGCGCCCCTCGCCTCAATTCGTTCAAGAGAGACGATCGCGGCGACTTTTACATCCGTCTCAAAATCACCTTCCCCGAAAATCTCTCTAGAAGACAAAAACAACTCTTAGAAGAATTTGAAAGAAATTAGTATCACCATAAAAACTCTTTGGAACTGTCATAAAAATGACAATCATGGACATTTGTTCCCCTGAAAAGAATCTAGTCGCGCGGGGCAATGCAAAGGGCTTTCTGTATTCCACCATAAGCCGAACTTTCAAAAAAAAAGAACAAAAAACGGAAATTTTATGGGTCTATATTTGCTAAAATCATGGCAAAATATCGTAACGCAACATGAAAGATAGATACCATCAACATCTAGAAGACGAGCCCAATAAAGAACAGAAAAAATTGTCTGAGGAAATTACGATAATCAATCCTCCACTATTCTCTCATGATGGCCATTTGAGTGCTGGCCAATTGGTTTCCATCACATTGGTTGACGTAACTTACAGATATTTTAGAGATAAAGCCAAGGTTACAAATTATGCTTCTCGTGCCTACAACGTCCAAGGTAAACCGGCAGAAAGCGAAGAAACATCAAACACTGATCTAATAACATTTGTTAAAGACGCCAATGTAAGAACGAGTAAACTAGCTGAACAAATAGAGCAGGAAAAAGAAAAACTGGGAGTACTCGGTTCTGGATTTGAGTTTGTTGACTCGAGTAAATCTTCACAGGCGACAGCTCAAAAAAGATTCATCGATTTATGCGAAAAAGGATTGATATTTAGAAACGGTCGCCGTTTCTTTTTGAATTCTGATTTGGCGGTAAAAACCCACGATATGACCAAAGTAATCGAAACCATCGAGTTTCATCCTAAAAACCTTAAAAACACAATAAACCAACTCTTGAATGATGCAGTTACACCCATAGAATTAACGAAAGACAGACTTTTTGCCACCCCACTCCCAATACATGTCTGTGGTAAGTGTGATGTTGACTTCATGTCAAGTGATGTGTCTTTTCCTATTGATCCAAGAGTAAATCCGGCAGAATGCCTTAACTGTCACCACATTTCCGTCAATGATCCTAGAGACACTCTCGCTCCACTATTTGATTTGACCCAACAAGGACACTATTTATCACCCGACCACTCTGGCACGGTGGTTCAAATTTGTGGCAGAAATGTTTTAACTAAATATATCTTTTTTTCTTTGTTAATTAATACTGCTCTTGACGGAAGACCTCCTTTTGATGTTTTAATCACCCACGGATTTCTCAACGACCAAAATGGCAAAAGGATGGCAAAATGGAACGAAAATATGGTCTTTGTTAATGAACTACTTAACCAGTTTCACCCAGATGCGATTAGGTTCTCGATCCTAAAAACTTTAAGCCTAAATGACAATTCAAGCAATTTTGACCAGAGACAGCTTGAATATGGACAAAAGTTCATTTACAAAATCGGAAATTTAAGAAAGCTTTTTAAGCTAAATAACATTAACTTGGCGGAAACACCATTAGATGAGGCCTTTTTCAGTAAATATCAAAGATTGATGGAAAGATTTGACTACAAATTAGCCTTTACGCTTACTGAAAAATATCTATCTACAATCAGTTCTGATGTCGCCCGCGGGAGGGAGAGTGGAATGGTAGACATGCAAGACAAGTCGATCAGATACAAAACTGCGATATTGGCACTACAACCATTCCTACCAAACATAACTGGACAATCCATCGCCGAATTATTTTGACCCCATTTTTATCCAGTCCAGAATTTTGCTCAAAGAGCTAGTGGTTTGTAGTCCATAAAAAGATAAATGACCAGCATTCGGTACTAGCAAAAACTCGCTTTCCTTGTTCTTTAAGTCATCAAAAAACCTCCTTGTTTTATAAACCGAGATTGTCTTGTCTTCTTCACCGTGAACCAGAAAAAGTTTTTTCGGGGAAAGCTCTTTTATGTATTTGATGGGGTTCATGTCAATTTTCCCTTCCAACAACTTTTTCCAATCCCGCAATTCAAAGTCGTAGGCTCGACCGTAACCTCGTTGCAAGAACTCGCCCAAGTTAGTTAGGTCTTGTTCCTCCCGCTTGTCTTTACCCTGCGTGGAAAAATCAATTACCGGGGCGATGGCAATTGCTCTGTTGACATTTTGGCTTCTAGCCGCACTAACCAAAGCCACTGAACCTCCAAAACTCGAACCGAACAAAATGACTTCATCAAAATCAAATTTGATGAGAGAGTTATCGTAGGCGCTTACCAAAGATCTTTCCTTTTTTAAATGATCAATCACCTTCAAAATGTCATCTACGGGAGAATGATTCAAAAACTTCCCATAGCTTTCCCAAGTACCCTCATACTTCGGGTGTACACAAATAAAGCCCTCTTGAGTAAAATATGAGAAAAGCTCGTAATTCTCTGGCTGTCCAGGGAGTCCAGAACAGGCGATAATAATTTTCTTCTGAGGCTCTGAGCTAGGGAGGCTAAAGAGACAGTGAATCTTATCAATATACGACCGATACATTATCATATGCATTAAATTAAATGAAAATTAAAAAACACTCTTACATTCTATCAAAAAACGGATTCATTTTATGCGTTTTGGCAAATATTGGCAATTATTACTTGGGCGAGATTTTGTATGGTTTACTTCCCCAAAAGAATACCTCAATTAAATATATTGATGGTAAGAAATTTTTCAAGTATTGGTCAATTCAAAACAAAAACAAAAAACTTAAAGGGAAAGTGGGCGAACCAACCAAATATGACCAATACTATAAAACTGTTTCTGCTATTTACGGAAGCTATTCCTATGATCATACACTAATTGGTAAAGTTTTTAGAGTTGAAAAAGACGAGATAGAAAAAATCTGGATTCCAGTTAATTTTGAAAGCCTTGGAGTTAAACAGAAGCCTTATATCGAGAAACTCTCTAATTTTTTGTCCATTGACCCTGAAAATATTGACGTTGCTGGTTCGAACATGCTCGACCAAAATATTTTAAGTAACAATGATTTTGATATCGTCCTTAATACTAAAGAGTCATCACAACGGATGGTTAGCATGATTCGAAAGTTGACATCAGATCCCCTGTATAACGAAGAAATAAGACCAAACAATATCCATCATCGAAGATTCATATTGAATTCTGTAAAGATTTGTTCCTTTGGGTCATCGGAAGATGAAAATATTTTTGAGGACTCTAAATATACTTTGATAAGCCAAAGTAAGAAAAAAAAAGCCAGAGTTATCGACGATTCTGAGTCACTCTTATCCCCTTCCAAATATAAAATTTTAGTTGACAACAAAGAAAGTTATTTTATCAGCTACCATGTTGGTCATACGGCCTTATTCAAAAAAGATGATTTCATTGAATTTGAAGCTCCATTGTTTGATTTTAAAATCAAAAACAAAAACGTCTCTGCCTATGTTTGTCCTATTGAAGGCACATGGGTCGCTATTTTTTAGATCACTAATTCGCTTTTGAGAATACGAAGATGTTATCCTCTTGCAGAAAAGCTCCTTTTTTCCGTTTAACATATTTAATAACACTGTCCTTGATTTTCTCATCGAGGTCAATCCAAGGATAATTCAAGTAGAATTCCATTATTGCTACAAAATCTTGTTCGTCTTTAAAAATAGGAATACGAAGCTTTGATTTAGACTTAAACTTAATAGTTTTATAACCCTCTTCGTTTAGCTGAACTAGACCTTTTTCAATCACCTGACTTGTTTTTGCTCTAAAAACCCCAAAAATTCCTTTTTTGAATTTGGTTTTAAAATGGAAAACATCGTCTTTACCTCTTAGTGTGAAAATTAGTGACCCACCACCTTTTAATAAAAACAACATATTTCTAATTTCCAAGAGATAATTATCGATATTGAAGTGGTAAAGATGAGTTGCAAAAATAAAATCGAATTTTTTTCTGACCTTAAATTCTTCCCATCTGTCATTCACAAAAAAAGGTCTTAATTGTGCAGTTTTTGGAAAATTATTTTTTAGAGCATTCATTAGATCAACGCTGGGTTCAAGCAAGGTAATTGATATTTTTGTCGACTTTCTCTGATCAAGCAACTTTTTAAGTACGTTATTTAGAAAAGCGCCTTCTCCAGCGCCAATATCAAGTACTGATATTTCCCCTGAAAAACCATTTGGAATTCGTTCTCTTAGTATTTTTAAGTACTTTTTAGCCAGTTTGTTTTTCTCATTTGTATATCTTAAAAAGGTTTCAAAAGGAGTCTCCCGGTTATTTTTAGTTCTATACTCGTAACCTCTTCCTGGTAAAAGCATAGTCAAGATTTTACCATCGACAAAGCTATTCCTTTTACCCTAGCCATTTTAGGCGGGGAAACCAATGTTAATACGTTAGACGGAAATCTCAAACTCAAAATCCGCCCCGGAACCCAACCTGGTCCGACGGTTCGCCTCTCCGGTCGCGGCGCCCCTCGCCTGAGTTCATTCCGAAAATCCGACCGCGGCGACTTTTATATCAGGTTGAAAATCACCTTCCCCGAAAACCTCACTCGCCGCCAAAGACAGCTTCTGGAAGAATTCGAGCGTAGCTGATATAATCCTCTTCGGCATGACCTTTTTCTTGCCGATATTATGCAAAAAAAAACCGGCGCCAGATCCGAATTTTCCGCTGCCCTGCACCAGGTGGCTAATGAACGAAACCTCGACCCCGAGGTAGTTGTCGATGCGATTAAGCAGGCCATTTTAGCCGCTTTCAAAAAAGACCACCCAGAATCCCATTCCGAAGAAGAAGTTTACGACGTCTCCTTAGATTCCGGTACGGGTGAAGCCCGGATTCACGACTCTGCTAAAAAAGATATTACCCCTCCCGGCTTTGGCCGTATCGCCGCCATGACTGCCAAGCAGGTCATTTTGCAAAAAGTCCGCGAGGCCGAAAAGTCCAACGTCATCGGTGAATGCGAAAAGCGCTTAGGAACCCTGGTTAGCGGCACGATTATTAGAATTATCGGCGGGGAAGTTGTAGTGGAAATCGATGCCGGCAAACTTGGCCGTATCGAGGCCGTCATTCCTCGCGACCAACAGGTTGCCACTGAGGATTATCGTCTCAATCAGCGCCTGACGTTTTTAATGCATAGCATCCGGGACTCCCTCCGCGGCCGCGAAGTGGTCGTCTCCCGAGCCGACCCTAATCTCATTAAGGAGCTCTTCCGCCGCGAAGTTCCCGAAGTCAACTCCGGAGCCGTCGAAATCAAAGCCATCGCCCGCGATCCCGGCTCACGGACCAAAATTGCCGTATACTCCAACCAATCCGGCATTGACCCGGTAGGTAGCTGCGTCGGCCAAAAAGGTGTCCGTGTCCAGGCCGTCATCTCTGAAATCAACGGCGAAAAAATCGATATCACCCAGTTCAGCGATGATTTGGAAAAATTCGTCGCCTCCGCTCTGGCCCCCGCCACCGGCTTAACCGTCAAAATCAACGCCAAAAAAGAAGTGGCCGAAGTTACCGCCCCCGCCGACCAACTTTCCCTGGCCATCGGCCGCGAGGGTCAAAACGCCAAGCTCGCCGGCCGCCTATGCAATCTCCACATCGATATCAAAGGCACTTCCGAGCGCAAAGAAGACACAGTTTCCAACGATGACAAACCACAAATCTCAGATCCCAATGACCAACCATCTGTATGAAATCGGTATTTTTTTGGAAATTGTGATTCGAGATTTGGATAATTGTTTAGGATTTAGAATTTAGAGTTTAGTATCTATATGTTACAAAATAGACCGCCAGTAGTAGTCATTTTGGGTCACGTCGATCACGGCAAAACCACTCTATTGGATTATCTCCGCAAATCCAACGTTGCAGCTAGGGAAGCCGGAGGAATAACCCAGCACATTAGGTCTTTCCAGTTAAACGGCATTACATTTATAGATACGCCGGGGCACGAAGCTTTTGTCGCCATGCGCTCTCGTGGCTCAAAGATTGCCGATTTTGCGGTCTTAGTCGTCGCCGCCGACGACGGCGTTATGCCCCAAACCAAACAATCCATCGAATTTATCCGTCAGTCGGGTATTCCTTTCCTTGTCGCTATCAACAAATCCGATTTGCCAGCGGCCGATCCGGACAAGGTTAAAACCCAGCTTACCGAATACGGCGTTGTCGTGGAAGAATTGGGCGGCGATGTTCCGGCTATTGCAATTTCGGCCAAAACAGGCCGGGGCTTGCCGGAATTGCTTGAGCTGCTTGAGCTGCTTGCGTCTATGAATCCTCCCCAGGCCGATCCGACCGGATCGCTGGAAGCCATAGTTTTGGAATCCCGCCTCGATCCCCAAAAAGGCCCTCTGGCTACCGTCATTGTCAAAAACGGGACATTAAAAATCGGCCATGGTATCCGCGCGCTGCTCAACTCCGATGGCCAAAATATTACAGAAGCTCTTCCTTCTACGCCTGTCGAAGTTTTGGGTCTAAAGACAGTCCCGGAAGTAGGATCGGTACTTGGTGCAAATACTGTCCCATCAACCCAGCAGCCATATAGCCATAAAGCCATTGAACCATTACTTAATATCATCCTCCGCACCGACTTTGCCGGATCCCTTGAAGCCATCATAAATTCCCTACCCAAAGAAATTAATATTTTGCATTCCGGTACCGGCAATATTACTGAGTCAGATGTCGATCTCGCCAAGACTTCAGGTGCTCACATCGTCGGCTTCAACATCAAAGCCACTTCGTCAGTGGCCAAATTAGCCGAGGTCGAAAAAGTCCCCGTTCACCTGCACAAAATTATTTACCAACTCATCGACGAGACTGTCAAACTCATCACCAAGCCTGTTGTAGATAAAGTTTTGGGTCAGGCGGACATAATTGCCGAATTTAGCATGAATTCTGACCATGTAGCCGGCTGCCGAGTCACCTCCGGTGTTATCAATAAATCAGCCAAAATTCGCATAGTTCGCACGGGTCTTGTTTCCAAAATTAAATCTCTCAAATCCGGCAAATCAGACGTTTTATCTGCCAAATCCGGCGTCGAATTTGGCGCCGTATTCAGCCCTTCTGTTGACTTTAAAATCGGTGACGCTATAATAGCCTTCGAATAAAACTATGGGTCAGCCGGACATTACCCCCCTTTTCACCCTTGTTACTTCGTCACAGTCTTTTGCCCTCCTGTTACCCCAAAACCCGGCTTTCGATGCCGTTTCCTGCGCCCTCTCTCTCAAATTATGTCTGGAACAATCCGGCAAATCTGTTCTCGTCGCTTGCCCCGATTCTATCACTGTCGAATTCAATCGTTTGGTGGGCATCGATTCGATCACATCTGTTTTCTCCGGTCGCAATTTAATTATTTCTTTCCCCGCCCAAACTGAGCATGTGGACAAAATCAATTACCAGATCGAAAGCGGTGTTTTGCGCCTGGTTGTCTCCCCCAAGCCCGATTCTCCCGCCATCGATCATACTCGTCTCCAATTCATCTCCGGCGGCACCAGCTCCGACGTCATCATTACTATAGATGTAGACCAGCTCTCCCATTTGGGCCACATTTACGAAAACAGCAAAGATACTTTCCACGGCAATCAAAAATTAGTCTCCCTCTCCCGGGCCGTCCCCGCCCAAAATTACACTCCCCACCAGATCTATGATCCGGTGGCGGTATCTTTAGTCGAAACCACAGTCTATATTATTGATTCTCTCGCCTTGCCCCTCACTACCGACGCCGCTTCAAATCTGCTTCTTGCTCTGGAGCAAGCCACTCAAAACTTCCAGCACATCGGTATTACCGCCGCCACTTTTGAAACCGCCGCCCGGCTCCTTAAATCCGGCGCCCGCCGCCATCATGACCAGATATCTGCTTCGCAGTTTCCAACTGGTGCTATTCCCCAATCTATAGGCACTTCCGAATCCGTCCAGGAAATCAAATCCACTCCTCCCTCCGACTGGATGTCCCCCAAGGTTTATAGGTCCCCCATGTTGCAGTAAAGATTTTTTCTGGTATACTTCATCCAGTTCAAGAGAAATTAACGTCAGCTGGTTGGGAAGACCTTCTCGCTTTCGCCCTATCTCTTGCATTTTTTGTGCAATTAAAATATGGCCCTCGACACCACCGCCAAACAAGACGTCATCGAAAAATTTGCCCAAGCCAAAGGCGATACCGGTTCGCCGGAAGTCCAGGTGGCCCTGCTGACCGAAAAAATCGCCAAATTAACCGAGCATCTTAAAGAACACAAAAAAGATAATCACTCTCGTCGGGGTCTGATCAGTATGGTTAACAAACGCCGCAGATTACTCCACTACTTGCAAAAGAAAGACGTCAAACGTTATAATGACCTCATCAAAAAATTAGGCCTATCGAAGTAGTTCTTCTTGACTTCTTCGGAAAAGAGTAAATGAAAATTACCAGTAAATCCATTGAATTGGCAGGACGGACCCTGACGCTTGAGGTCGGCAAATATGCCCAACAGGCCACGTCTGCAGTTTACTCCCGTTATGGCGACACTTCCTTATTGGCGACTGTAGTTGCAGGCCAGGAAGATTCCAAAAAAGATTATTTTCCTCTTTCAGTGGAATATCAGGAACGTCTTTACGCCGGTGGCCGGATCAAAGGTTCCCGCTGGGTCAAGCGCGAAGGCCGTCCCACCGACGCAGAGGTCTTATCCGCGCGTTTGATCGACCGTTCCATTCGTCCCCATTTTCCCGCGTCTTTCAAAAAAGAAGTTCAGGTAATTATTACTGTTTTGTCGGTGGACACCAAAAACGACGCCGATGTTTTAGGCATTATTGCCGCTTCCGCCGTCTTGGCCGTTTCTCCCATTCCTTGGAACGGCCCCGTCGCCGCCGTCCGCATGGGTCTGCTAGACAACCAATTGGTAGTCAATCCCGAAAATGGCAATCGCCAAGGAACCGAACTTGATTTGGTTGTTTCCAGCACCGCCAATTTAATTTGCATGCTCGAAGCCGGCGCCAAGCAAGTCCCCGAGGATTTGATGTTCACCGCTCTCGAAACCGCCCACAAAGCCAATCAGGAAATCAACAAACTCATTACCGACCTTACCGAAGCGGTAGGGCTAGATAAGTTCAACTTTAAAGAGCCGGAATTCAATTCCGAACTTGTTGCCCAAATTAGCCGCGACGCCAAAGATTTGCTCGCCGACTATGTTTCTTCCGCTTCTACCAAAGAAGGAGTAGATATTGGCGCCGCCATTTCCCAGCTTTCCCAATCGGTTGACGACAAACTTAAATCTCAGGTTCCTCTAATAATTGAAGAGCTTCTGCACAAAACAATTCGCCAAAACATTTTAGAAAAATCAAGACGCCCTGATGGTCGCAAGTTGGACGAGATCAGGCCCTTGAATATCGAAGTCGGCGTCTTACCCCGCGTCCACGGCTCCGCAATATTCCAGCGCGGCCAAACCCAGGCCCTTGTCGTAGCTACGCTTGGCGCCCCATCCCTGTCCCAATCTCTGGAATCAGCCGAAGGAGAAGAGCAAAAACGATTTATGCTGCATTACAATTTTCCTCCGTTTTCAACCGGCGAAACCGGCAGATTAGGATCCCCCGGCCGTCGCGAAATCGGCCACGGCGCTCTGGCCGAGCGGGCCCTAGTCCCCGTTATTCCCCCCGAAACCGAATTTCCTTACGCTATCCGCGTCGTTTCCGAAATCTTGAGTTCCAATGGCTCCACATCTATGGCCAGTACTTGCGGCTCCACAATGTCTTTAATGGATGCTGGGGTACCACTGTTAGCCCCCGTCGCCGGAATTTCTATCGGCAAAGTCGACGATGTTCTACTCACTGATATTATCGGTCTGGAAGATCATCACGGCGACATGGATTTCAAAGTCGCCGGAACACAAACAGGTATTACTGCCATCCAGCTCGATGTCAAAGTTCCGGGTCTGACTCTGGAAGTCTGCAAAGAAACCCTAGCTCGCGCCCACTCCGCCCGCATGTTCATTATGGATGCCATGTTAAAAATCTTATCTACTCATCGTCCCCAGCTCTCCAAATTTGCTCCCAAAATTAGCACGGCCATTATCCCGGTCGACAAAATCGGCGAACTCATTGGCCCCGGCGGCAAAAATATCAAAAAACTCATGGCAGATAACAGCGTGACCATCGACGTCAACGACGACGGCTCGGTTTTCGTTTCCGGTACTGATGATGCCGGTGTCACCAACGTTCTCTCCTATCTCCAGGCCATGGGCAAAGAAGTCGTCGTCGGCGAAGTTTATGAGGGCCTGGTTGCCAATATTATGCCCTTCGGCGCTTTTGTAAATATTTTGCCCGGCCGTGACGGCTTGGTTCATGTTTCCCAAATGGCCGCTGGTTTTGTTTCCGATCCCAGCACGATTGTCCAGATGGGTCAGACAGTTCGCGTTTGGGTAACCGAAGTAGATGCGACTACCGGCAAAATCGGCTTATCTATGCTCTTCGACGATGCAGGTCAACCCCTAGTCAAAGCCCGCGAACCTCGCGAAGCCCGCCCTCCTCGCCACGACTCATTTTCAGCCCCGATGCGGCGTGGTTTCGATCGCGATCGCGCCCCTCGCCGCAGATTCTAATCAGAATATGTCCAATTCACTCCTTGCCCAATCGGCAAAATTAAAAAAACAAGCCGATAAAATACTCTTCAAATCAGATTTAGTAAAAATTCTGGAAAAGTTTGGGAAAGTTGAGTTTACCGGCAGCTACAATTACGATTTAATACTCAATCCGGATATCGACCTGTATTTGGTCGTTGATGAACCAAACAAAAAAATTACCCAGGACTTAGTCAATCAATTTATAGATCAAGGTTTTTGGAACCGCATCAAATACGCCGACTTCGTAAATTTTCCTTATCCAAACGCTCTGGAATCATTAAACAAATCTTTTTATATCGGTCTAAAAGCAAATATTAACGATCTTGAATGGAAAGTTGATATTTGGATTGTTTCCGCAAAACAATCAGAAGATTTTAGATATCCTTGGATCAAACAAAAATTAGATGCCAATACAAAATCAATAATATTAAATTTAAAAAACGATCCCAATCGGGGATCGATAACCTCATTTGCCATTTACGACGCAGTTTTAAATAATGGTGTCACTTCAATAGAAGAACTCAAGTAATACTTGACATAAGATCTTACATACAATATCATGTATTCGTGAACTTACTTCCTCACATGGTTTCGGCTTCTGACTTACAGCGCGATTCGGCTCGGATTATCAGCCTGGCCATGTCCGGTGACGACCCGGTATTTGTAGTCAAAAACAATAGACCCCAGGCGGCAGTTATCAACTTAAGAAGACTTAAATATTTAATAGATAAAACCACCGATTGGGAAACAAGGGATGCCTTAGAAGCAATTAGAATTGGTGAAAAAGAGCTTAAGCAAGGTAAATTAAAGTCAACCACGGATTTTTCGGAGTTTTTAAATGATTAAACGATTTCGTTACTCCTCTCTCTTCGAGAAAAAACTTCGGTCTTACACCAAAGAGCAAAGACAGGAAATAATAGCGGAGATTGAAACATTTGCTCAAGACCCATTCGCAATACATCTTCGCACCCATCCCCTCCGACCTCCAATGGCCGGCCAATATTCATTCTCAATATTCCCGAATTTACTCATCACTTTTCGTTTCTTAAAGCCCGATCATTCTGAAGTAATATTTTACGATATCGGAGGTCATGAGATATATAAATAATCTCCTTCACAGTGTAAACTAATGCTATGGACGAGCTAACAGCGGATATTCAAAAGCTCCAGGATCAGGTCAATGCCGCATCATTGCCGGCCGATCTCAAAGAAAAAGTCGACGGCATGTTGAGCCGGCTTACCCGCCAGTTCAAATCCGGCGGCTCCGTTCCGGAGTTCGACCAAACTGCCCATTATGTGGACTGGATTACCCACTTACCTTGGAACACAACTACCAAAGATATTTTAGATCTCAAACACACCGGGGCGGTTCTGGATTCTCACCACTATGGCCTGGAAGATCTAAAGCAGCGTATTCTCGAATACGTTTCTGTCTTAGTCCTCAATGAATCAAAAAACAATATTTATCACGCCCCGATATTATTGTTAGTTGGTTTGGTGGGCACCGGCAAAACTACCCTAGCCGCCAGCATTGCCGAAGCCCTGGGTCGCAAATTTGTCCGTATTCCCTTTGGCGGCATGAGCTCGGCTTTAGATTTGCGCGGCCAGTCCCGCGTCCATCCCGAGGCCGAACCCGGCCAAATTATCAAAAATATCCGCCGGGCCGCCGTCAAAAACCCGGTTATTCTTCTGGATGAAATCGACCGCATCTCTCCTTCCGCTCACGGCGAAATCATGGGCGTCTTAGTAGAATTGCTAGATCCCGAGCAAAACGCCACTTTTGTTGATCATTATATCGATCATCCTTTCGATCTTTCCCAGGCTCTGTTTATCGCCACTTCCAATAATACGACCAATATTAGTACTGCCGTCATGGACCGGCTCGAACCTCTGACTATGCCTTCTTATTCCGACCAAGAAAAAATTGTTATCGCAAAAAGTTACGTCTTGCCCAAGACTATTAAAAACGCCGGCTTGCCGGAAAATGCGCTCAAGATCGATGACGCCGTCTGGCCCAAAGTCGTCCGTCCCCTTGGCTTCGACTCCGGAATTAGAACTCTGGAGCGGACCATCGAAGGCATGGTGCGCAAAACCTCCAAAATGCTCGTCGAAGGCCAAGGTCAGCAATTCGTCGTCACCGAAGCCAATTTAAAGCAATTCCTCCCCACATATTGATGAAAATTGCCGTTCTCTCCGATACTCACGATCATATTTGGAACTTAAATAAAGCTCTTCAATTAATTAAAGAGCAGAAATGCGAGTGCCTAATTCACTGCGGCGATTTCTGCGCGCCCTTTACCGCCGCCATTTTATCTACAGCCGGACTTACGGTTTATGCGTGTTTTGGCAACAATGACGAAGACCAATACGCCATTGCCAAAAGATTAAAAGCCGCAGAATTTTTTTCGATTGGCCAGGAATTTGGCGAAATAGAGCTAGATTCCAAAAAAATCGCCTTCTGCCATTATCCCAAACTCGGTGAATTATTAGCAAAAACGGGGGGTTATTCCGCCGTATTTCATGGTCACACCCACGAGGCTTATCAAAAACAAGTTAGCAAGACGCTTTTAGCCAACCCCGGCTCCGTCTGCGGCATCATCGGCGGCAAACCCTCCCAAGCTTCCTTTGGTCTCTATAATACGGAACTTAATTCATTTGAATTGATTAACCTCTAAAACATCTATTTACCATACTCTGTAGTATGGTAATTAATAAACATATGTCTACAAAAACAATTAAAACTGAGGTCAATCAATTCAGCCGAATTTTGGATACATTTCCTGAAATTCGATATTTGGGTGACCCCGTTTTACGAGCTAAGACTAGTGAAGTAAGCTTGAAAGAAGGAACTGAAATCGGAAAAAAACTTGGAGATACTCTGATTAATTATCGGAAACTGGTTGGTTACGGCCGGGGATTGGCAGCTCCCCAAATCGGTCTGAGTAGATCTGTATTTGTCACCTACGTTAATGATGAAGTCCAAACATATATCAATCCCCGTATTATTAAGTTTTCAGACGAGAAAAATTTATACCGTGAACTCTGTCTCAGTTGTGTAATGATGTGGGCAGACGTCAAAAGATATGCCAGCATAGTTATGCAATGGACGGATTCTAAAGGCCAACTTCAGGAGCAGGAAGCGACCGGCACTTTGGCCAGGCTGTGGCAGCATGAAGAGGCCCATCTCCGGGGCATTCCCAATTTAGACCGGGCGGAACCGGGAACCATGGAATTTGCCTTATCCGATCCGCTGCAGGAAAAACTTAGGCTGGTATGACCACTGATCAAAAAACTAAAGTTGGAAAAGTTGGCAAGTTGTTATATAATGTAACCACTAAAACCCTCCACGTCTGCGCAAGTACACGTGGAGTTTTTTGTTTCTTATGATAAGCAACAAAGATAGCGCCCTAATCTTAGTAGACGGTAGCAACTTCTATTACAAACTCAAGGATTTAAGTCTAGAACAAGAAAAATTTGATTTCACAAAATTTTCCGAATGGCTGTCGGAAACGAAAAAATTTAAAGTAATTTATTATGTGGGGGCTGTCCGGCAAGAGCCTAAAAATGCCAAAAGTAAGATCTTATATGCAAAACAAAGGTCCTTCCTTTCTCAGCTCCAAAAGCAAGGAGTTAATGTTGAATTAGGGTACATAATGAAGTCAGACGGGTATCATGAGAAAGGAGTCGATGTAAAAATCGCTACAGACCTACTTGTTGGTACTTACGAGAACCTATTCACTAAAGCATTTCTGGTTAGTTCTGATACAGACTTGCTTCCTGCAGTAGAAAAAACCATTTCAAAAGGTAAATTAGTAGAATTCGTCGGATTTGCACATCTACCCAGTTATGCCTTAATTCGTAAATGTTCGTCTTCTCGACTCCTCCACAAAGAAGACCTCATGAAATTTAATTTATGAAAATTTTAGAGATTTACGCCAAATATAAGATTCCTCCTCAGCTTCAAACTCACCAACTGCGAGTGGCAGCTGTGTCCAAACTAATTTGCAACAACTTGAAAAATTTTTCCGAAACAGAAATAGTTGTAAAAAATTCTTTAAACAACAATTTACCTTTAAAAATTTGTGCGTGTTGTGATTTTAGGGTAACACCGCATGCTGTAACTTCTTTGCGGGAGAGATTGGATGAAGCCAGAGCTCGTTGTAATAACAACCTTAAAATGATTCAAAGTGACCCGGAAAAATTTGAGGCCGCCAGAGCTGCCTTGATCAACATAGAAAAAGAGATATTTTCATCTAGCTCCATCAAACCCGAAGATATAAACGATGAAAGCGCCCGAGATGTTATTGAAGATTTAAAATCAATGGATATTTGACCAATTTCCCTCTCCTAATCTAGGAGAGGGATCAAGGGTGAGGTATTAAAATTATGACCATATCAGAAAAGCAACAACAACTAAATAAAATCGCCGAGGAAATTAAAGCCTTCAAAGGCCTCGAAATTGCTAAAAATTCCACCCATGCCGTTCCTGGCGAGGGCGATCCGAATGCTCAAATAATGATGGTGGGGGAGGCTCCGGGCCAGCTGGAAAACTCCACCGGTCGGCCTTTCGTCGGCCAGTCCGGTCAACTGATGCGCAAAACTTTGACCGAAACCACCGGCATTACGCCGGAAGAAGTTTTCATTACAAATATTGTAAAATTCAGGCCGCCGGACAACCGCGATCCCACACCAGATGAGATCGAAGTTTGTCGCGATTGGCTCGATCGCCAGATAAATATTATCCAGCCCAAAATCATCTGCACCCTGGGCCGTTTCAGTATGGCCAAATTTATTCCCGACGTGTCTATCAGCCGCGTCCACGGCCAGCCCCGTTTCGTCGAGTTTTTGGGTCAAAAATATATTATATTTCCCATGTATCACCCTGCCGCGGCCCTAAGAGGTACAACCGTTCTCAACGAATTTAAGCAGGATTTTGTAAAATTAAAGAATATGTTAAATCCGGTTTCGATGCCCCAAAATATCCCTGAAGAAAAGCCAATAATCACTCAACCTAGCCTTTTTTGATATGCAATTTCACCAAAATACTAAACCTGAAAACTCTCTAAAAATTTTATCTTTGGGAGGCTTTGGCAAAGTCACTTCCAACATGTTCGTTTACGAATACGGCCCGGATATTTTATTGGTCGACTGCGGCATGGGCTTCCCTTCGGAAGACATGTTGGGCATAGATATTCTTATCCCCGATATTTCCTATCTCAAAAACCAACTAGGCAAAATCCGCGGCCTGGTTCTCACCCACGGTCACGAGGACCATACCGGCGCTCTGCCATATATCCTGCCCCAACTGGGCCGTATTCCGGTTTATGGGAGTAAGCTCACCGCTAATTTGGTCATGGAAAAACTGGCCGAATACGAAAATATTCCCAAACAGGTAAATATTTTAGAACCAGGAACACCCCTCAATCTCGGAAAATTCATTGTCGAATCGGTCCGCGTTTCCCACTCCATTCCCGACGCTACCAATTTGCTTATCCAAACTCCTGCGGGCACTGTTTACCACGGCAGCGATTTCAAATTTGACTTCACTCCGGTCGACGGCGTCCAGCCGGAAGTCGGCCGCATTGCTGCCGCCGGAAACAGGGGTATAAATTTGCTGTTATCGGATTCTCTGGGCAGTGAACGGGCCGGTTACACCCCTTCGGAGAAATCTTTGGAGGATATGTTTGAGCGCGAAATCTCCAAATGCGCCGGCAAGTTTATCGTCACCACTATGAGCAGCAACATTAGTCGCTGGCGCCAGGCCGCCGAAGCCGCAGTACGTCACGGCCGCCGGATCGCCATTTTAGGCAAATCCATAGACAGAAATATCACTGTCGCCTCCCGCTTGGGTTATCTCAAAATTCCCGGCTCTGTCCTTTTGGAACCCAAAGAAATAAAACGTCTCCCGCCCAAAAACGTCTGCCTGTTGGTTGCCGGTTCCCAGGCCCAGCCTGGGTCGGCTCTGGAACGGATTGCTACCGGCGAGCATTCCGATGTCAAACTTATGCCCGGCGACAAAGTCGTCTTCTCTTCCGATTACATCCCCGGCAATGAGTCCGCGGTCCAATCGCTCATCGACACTCTCTCCCGTCTCGGCGCCACCGTCATTTATTCCAATATTACTGACAATCTCCATGTATCCGGCCACGGTTCCCGCCAGGACCTGCTTTTAATGATGGCTCTTACCCGTCCCAAATATTTAGTCCCCATCGGCGGCACGTACCGTCACATGGTTCAGTATTCGCTTTTGGCTCAGGGCATGGGTTATTCCCCGGACAAAGTTTTGCTTCCGGCGTATAACCAGTCGATTTTAGTTTCTCCGGACAGCGTGTCGCTTGGCCCGGTCACCGATATCAAAAATATTATGGTCGACGGCCTGGGGATAGGCGACGTCGGCCACGCGGTTTTGCGGGACCGCAAACTTCTGGCCGAAGAAGGAGTTGTTGTCGCCGTCGCCGAAATCGACCAGAACAATTACAGCAATTTAATCAATCTGGAGATCATCAGCCGCGGCTTTGTTTTTGACAAATATTATTCCCACCTTCTCGCCGAGGCCACTACCCAGGTCAAAAATGCCTTCACCAAAAAATCCGGCCACATCGATTCCGATCGTTACGCCCGCCAGATAATTATTGACATCTTGGAGCACTTCTTCTTCGACCGCACCCACCGCCGCCCCATGATCCTGCCGGTTGTAGTTGAGGTATAATCAAATCAATGGGCTTACTTAAAAAAATTTTTTCAAGAGAATCTCCAGTTAGTGAAGAAGAGATTTCAAATACAGCAGGAGTTACGCACCCGTAAATTAGACCTGTGTATCTGGTGAATGTATACTATTATCAGTGGAAAACAGTCTACTGCCCAAATTTGTCGAAGTATAT
>VMGA01000049.1 GCA_007376345.1 Microgenomates group bacterium Gr01-1014_16
TTGTGTCCGGAGTGGCTGTAAACTGCCCGCCGGCAAAATTGGCAGCAGTCGGAGCCGATCAAATGAACAAAATCGGACCGTTGGTATTTGAAACGGTGGATAAATGCCAGAGGTCGCCGATTTGGATGATGGCCATATTATGGGGTTTTTTTGCATACGGTGCAATTTGGTTGTTAATCAAGGAACCGAAAAATAAACTGTTTCATTTGATTTCATTATTTTGTCTGGGGCTAATTATTTTTCCGGAGTTTTTCTACTTTAAAGACATTTATCCGTTGCATTTCAGAAGTAATACGATGTTTAAATTAGGTTATCAGGTGTTTATGATGATGGGAATAGTTGCTGGTGCAACTATAGTTAGTTGGTTCAGGGTTCATAGTTCATGGAAGAAATGGATATTTTTTGCCGGATTAACACCGATGTTGATTTTGGTGAGCATTTATCCGTATTTTGCAGTGAAGTCATATTTTGGCGAACTGAAAACGTACCACGGAATTTATGGATTAAAATGGCTGGAAGAGAGATATCCGGATGATTGGGAAGCAATTAAGTGGCTGGATAAAAATATACCGGAAGGACAACAGCCGGTGGTATTGGAAGCTAATGGGGATAGTTATACAGATTATGACCGGATTTCGGCTTTTTCCGGATATCCGACTGTGGCCGGATGGACTGTGCATGAGTGGTTGTGGAGGGGAAGTTATGATCCAATTGCCAAGAGGGCTGAGGAAGTGAAAACCGTTTATGAATCGCCAGACCTGGAAGCATCGAGGTCTGTTTTGACAAAATATGATGTCAAATATATTGTAGTAGGCGGACTAGAACGGCAGAAATATCCGCAGTTGGATGAGGAGAAGATTAAAGAACTGGGAAAGCAAGTTTTTTCCAGCGGAACTACCCAAATTTACCAGGTTATTTGAGAAGAGTGGAAACGAAATCGTAAATTATCTTGGGGTTGTCATCTTTGGGAAGAAGGATCCACTGGCGGCCGTATTTGAGAAGAAGAGGTGGGTTGTAGAGTTGATCCGGTTCGGATAAGGCTAACGTCTTGATTTCATGTTTGCGAGCGGAGAAGGTTAGTTTGGCGAGAGCAAAATAATGATCGGGGGCGATATCTGTCAGGGTGTTCTGGGAGATCAGGGTCCATATGTTGGAGACCCTGGGAAAAAGAGACCGTTTCGTAACGACACGCGTCGCAGGGGTCATTTTCTTTGCCGGCTATGGGATATTTATTGTCCGTAAATGACCGCTCGACTTGGACGTCGATGCCGCCAATTTCATCAACTATTTGGGAAAAAATATTAAAGTCAAAGACGACGGCGAAGTCTACCGGTTGATTGATGACTTCGGAAACGGCAGATTTGGCCAAAGTTAAGCCGCCGGACGGCCCGGCTTTTTCCACACCGTAATGATAAGCCGTGTTTATTTTGGCTTGAAGGGAAGGTACCCAAAGGTCGCGGGGGACAGACAGAAGAACGGGGGAAGAAGAGGGGGAAACGGAGGCAAAAATGATGGTATCGGTTAGATCCGGGCTTTCGTGAGTACCGCCGCCAATACCCAAAATAAGAAAGTTGGTTCGGCCAGAATGGGACGGAAGTGAAGTAGTTGAGATGGGCTTACGAAGAAGAACAATAATTGGAACGACGATTACAGCAAAAACTAATACTAAGACTGACACGCGCACGAGCCAAACGTGGGATAATAGTTGGCGCTTGAGGTGATTAAGCAACTGACGCATATGGATATTCTAGCCGGATTAAACGAGGCACAGAAACGGGCCGTTACTTATGAGGGCGGGCCGCTCCTTATTTTAGCAGGCGCAGGGAGTGGAAAGACAAGGGTGTTGACGCACCGGGCAAGTTGGTTGATCGAAAACGGTGTTGATCCCAGTGAAATATGCCTCTTGACGTTCACCAATAAAGCGGCTGGTGAGATGTTGAAAAGAATCCGGGTGGGGGTAGTCGGCGGGACTTTTCATAGCTTCAGTGCTAAGATGTTGAGACGGTTTGCCGACGAGGCGGGGCTGGATCCGAATTTTGTGATTTTTGACGAAGGGGACCAGTTGGATACAGTTAAACAGGCCATGATAGCAGTAGGGGCTGACCCCAAGGCAGTCAAGCCAGGAAGTGTGCTGGGGGCGATTTCCGGAGCCAAAAATGAATTAATCAGTCCGGGGGAATACGCTGGTTTTGCCCGGGGAAACTTTTCCCAGATGGTATCCAGGGTGTATCTGGCCTATCAGCAGTTACTGAAAAAATATAAGGCACTGGATTTTGATGATTTACTGGGAGAAATGGTGAAGCTGTTAAAAACGAATTCGGGAGTACGAGATAAGCTGCAGGAGAAATTCAAATACATTCTAGTCGATGAATATCAGGATACTAACAAGGCGCAATACGAAATTACAAAGGATTTGACTAAGAAATATAAAAACCTGACTGTTGTGGGCGATGCCGCGCAAAGTGTGTATAGCTGGCGTGGGGCGGACTACAGAAATATGCTGGCGTTGAAAAGCGACTTTCCCGACCTGACAATTATGAATCTGGAACAAAATTACCGGTCTACCCAGACCATTTTGGATGCGGCTAACAAAGTTATCTCAAAAAACAAAAATCATCCGGTGCTGAATCTGTGGACAGATAGGAATAGTGGTGAAAAAGTGACTTTGTTTGAAGCGGAAAGCGAATTGGAGGAAGCCAACTACGTAATGTCCAATATTCAATGTTCAGTGTCCAATAATTATTCAGATTATGCGGTTTTGTATAGGACAAATGCGCAGTCGCGGGTGCTGGAGGAGGCGCTACTGCACGCTGGTATTCCCTATTCGCTGGTGGGAGGAGTGAGGTTTTATGAGAGAAAAGAAGTTAAGGATATGCTAGCCTATTTGCGGCTGGTATTAAATCCGGATGACGAGATTGCCAGAAAGCGGGCGGAGAAAAACGGTAAGACTCGCCTCGTGCGTCTTGAAGAATCAAGAATCAAGATTCAAGATTCAATAACGTTGGACATTTTGGATGAAATAATAAAAATAACCCAGTATTTGGAGCAGTTTGACGAGATGAATGAGGAGGATGCGGCGAGGCTGGAAAATATTAAAGAGTTACGAAGTGTGGCCCAAGAATACCCTAATCTGCCAGAGTTTTTGGAAAACATCGCATTAACTGAAAAGGCGAGTCGAAAATCTAAGTCTGCCGATGCTGTAACGCTCATGACGCTGCACGCGGCTAAGGGGCTGGAGTTTAAGACGGTGTTTATGGTGGGCATGGAAGAAGGATTATTCCCCCACTCCAGGTCGCTATTTGATGCCGAACAAATGGAAGAAGAGAGACGATTGGCTTATGTGGGCATGACACGAGCGATGGATAAATTGTATCTGACGTATGCCAGGCGGCGGTTATTTTTCGGGACCCGATCCAATAATGCTGTGTCCAGATTTTTGGCGGATATTCCGGAAGTATTAATAGAGCAAAATGGAAACCCGACTTCGCTAAAGCTACGTCGGGCGAAGTGGGGTTTTGATGCGGAGGGAAATTGGAAGTGGACGCCGGATTAGATTAAAATCTGGAGGTGGATAAAGCTGAATGGAATGAAAATGCTGGGCATCCGATGCAAAGCTTCGAGTGGGGAGAATTTAGGGAAAAGATGGGGAATAAGGTTTCAAGAATAGGACTATTTCAAATAATCTGGAGCAAGCTGCCTTTGGGGCTTTGGTTTGGGTATTGTCCGATGAGCGAGATGCCTAGCGAAGCAGATTTAAAGAAATTCAAGGGAGGTGTCGGGGTTAGGTTTGAACCGAATGTAATTAAAGATTCAAGATTCAAGGTTCAAGATTCAATGGTGCCGGGAAGACACTTGTTTAAGCCGAAGACGTATTGGATGAATTTGAGTTTAAGCGAGGAGGACTTACTGAAAAATATGACGCCGAAGTGCAGATATAATATCCGGCTGGCGCAAAAGCATGGGATAGTTGTAAAAGAGGGCAATGTCGAAGATTATCTAAGGCTGATACGAAAGACTATAAATCGACAAAAAATTTATGCTCATGGTGAAAAGTATCATAGGGAATTATCTAAAATTCCGTGGACGAAATTGTTTGAGGCTAGATATAAAGACGTTGTAGTGGCATCCTGGATGATATTTGTGTGGAAAGACTTTATTTATTATGCATACGGGGCGTTTGATGATGAATATAAAAATCTGATGGCGCCGGTTTTGGGTCTTTGGGAAATTGCTAAATGGGGTAAAAAAAACGGGTATAAAACTTTTGATTTGTGGGGAGCCGAAGAGGGTAAGGGATATACCAGATTTAAAGAACAGTTCGGACCGAAATTGGTGGAGATGGCCGGGACATATGATTTACCGGTGAGCCGATGGTATCCTGTGTTTAGGATAGCCGAGGAGGTCAGATGGAAAATCTTGAGAATGTTGAAGACGTAAGACGGTCTAAGGAGTACGGCAAATATATGGAAGAGATAGGTTGGAGGGTGGATGGTGGAATTTTTGTGAGAAGGCTGGGACCGGTGGCCATTGCCAAGATACAAAGAGCTGAATTACCGACGAATTGGGAAAAGATTTTAAAAAGAAACCGGGTGATCATGTGTAAGTTAGAGCCGCTGACGAAGCTAGTGGGGTGGAAACAGGATAATTGGCCACTGCTGGGGACGAAAACGTTAAGAGTGGATTTAGGACAGAGTGAAAGTAAATTATTTAATTCTTTTAAAAAAGATTGCAGATACACCATTCGCAAATGTTCAATGTTCAATATTCAATGTTCAATAAACAAGTTCTATAAGTTTTACGAGATTTGGAGAAAGTCGGCGAGGAGGAAAAATTTGTGGATTCCGAGTGAGAAAGAATATAAAGCGTTGGTTGAGTGTTTTGGAAAGAAGTGCTTCTGTGTAATTGCCGGAGACGAAGCGGGGGCGGTGATTTTAATGCATGACAAGACCGCTTATTACTATTACGCCGGGGCAACGAAGGAGGGAAATGAAAAGAATTTGCCGTATCTGGTGGTGTGGGAAGCGATGAAAGAAGCAAGGAGAAAGGGGTGTAAGATTTGGGATTTTGAGGGAGTATATGATTTCCGCTGGCCGAGTAAAAGTTGGAAAGGATTTTCGCATTTTAAAAAGAGTTTCGGAGGATATGAGGTTGAGTTTCCGGGGTGTTTTACTAAATGGCTTTGGCCGCTTTAAGCGGTGACGTCGCAGAGGATTTTGAAGTCGCATAATTGGCAAAGCTTTGAGCCGGAACATTTGAAATCGGAGTAGGAGATTTGGTCGGCATAAGAAAAGATTTGCTGTTTGGCCTCTTCCAATTGAGCAACGGTGCGGGTAGTAGAAACTTTTTTCTGCTGGTCAAAGAAATAAAGACTCAATAAAACATCTTCCGGTTTACGATTGAACGGCGGCTCGCGTAGGAGTGTCGCTACTAATGCGTAGAAGGAGAGCTGCAAGTCTTTGTCTACATCTTTTTGAGTCGGCAGTGTGACGCTGGTTTTGTAGTCGATGACTTCGATTTTGTCATCAGAAAGTTGATCGACGCGGTCGATTTTGCCACCGATTTTTAACATTGGGCTGAGGGGGAGCATAAACGGCTCTTCAAGTTTGACAGGCAGGTGTTTTGGGTCGAAGTTTTTTTCAAGATACTCGGTTAAATATTTTTCTCCTCTGGCAAAATACGCCTGTTCGTGGCTCTTTGAAGAATAACCTTCGGATGTCCAGTTTTTTTTGAGGAGTTCGATGATGTTATTACCGGGATGGCTATAAAAGTCTTTTAGTGTGACGTGGATGGTGTTGCCGAATGAAGAAGCGGCGGA
>VMGA01000050.1 GCA_007376345.1 Microgenomates group bacterium Gr01-1014_16
GATGGTGTTAGCCGGATTATCGATCTTGAACAAGCTTAATGTATCTTTGGCGATACGATTTAAAGACGCGGCGTGGCCTAAATTAAATTCTTTGATTTTGGAATAAATATCGAAATGGGGAAGCTTGGCAAAGTCTGACGGGGCGTATGGCTTTAACACGGGGACATCGAATCCTAATGTATTAAAACCGATTATTCTGTCTGCTTTACGAAACAAACTCCACATATCAGGAATTTGGTGTTCCCAAAAACTGACCATTTCTCCCGTTTGGTCATCAGTCTCGCGAAAATAGACTGAAACTATGGAGACGCCAAGTTGGGCCGGATCTCCGTTGCCGGTATCGTCGAAAAAAGATTTGGTTTCAATATCAAAGAAGAGCTCAAACATGACATGGATTATAACTCCCCCTGCCCCCTCTTAATCTAAGAGGGGGTGTGCTTGTGCAAAAACGGGAGGTGGCGAATCTGTTCCACCCTAAGGGTGGAAAAATCAGTCGTCAATCAAAAACTGGTGAGCGATTGTGATGATCTCTGGACTGACACTGAACCTCTCTCCTAATTTTTTTATTGCACCAATTTTTACGTTCAGTTCCAATAATCTTTTGACCTTTTCGGCTTCAAATCCGACAGCCGCTACGTTTCGAAAAGCACTTTCGTCAAAAGTGGCGGGTTCTGGCGCAAATGCACCTAAATACGCGATGCTTTCTGCCCACCTTGTGGCCGCTAATCCTTTTCGTCCCAAGACAGCTTCGTCTTCTGATGTCAATAGCTCACTAAGTGTTTTAACTAGCTGGGCTTCTGTAGTTTCTGGCTTTACTATGTCTGTAATTTGGGGGAAGTCACTTTTTGTTTCTCCTGACATGAGGGTATTTTAACATATTTGCTCTTGACAAATCCCCTATAGGGGGATTAAAGTGGGGAGATGGATTCGAGAAACGGGGTACTGCATAGACTGAAGATTGCCAGGGGGCATTTGGATAAGGTGATTAATATGGTGCAGGACGATGAATACTGCATTGATATCCTCACCCAGTCCCAGGCGGTGCAGGGACAGTTGTCCGAAGTGGACGCCAAGATTTTGGAAAAACATTTGAGTACGTGCGTGGCCGACGCACTAAAAAAGGGGGATAATAAAAATGCCGTGAATGAAGTAGTAAAAGTTTTCAGGAGGGGCCATGGATAAAAGTATCGTACTGGCGGGCGCGGTGGGACTGATCGGAGTTATTTATTGGTTTTTTCTGGGAAAGAAAGACGAAGACGGGCAAGTAATGACGGATGTAAAGATAACCGTAAGCGGGGGATACTCCCCTGCCCTGGTTAAAGTCCCGGCGGGAAAAGAAGTGACTATAACATTGACCCGGACGGATCCGACGGATTGTCTGGAGGAGTTTGTCATCCCTGATTTAAAAATTAAAAGAAGTTTAGAACTGAATAAGGACGAGGTATTGAAAATAAAGTTGGCTAAGCCGGGAAGATATGAATTTCATTGTGGGATGTCGATGTATAAAGGAGCAATAGTGGCAATATGACAAAAACTTTTCCAATTACGGGAATGCATTGCGCCAGCTGCGCGGTGAATATTCAAAGGGTATTAAAAAAAATGCCGGGGGTGACGGCGGCGACGGTGAATTTCGCCACGGAAAAGGCGCAAGTGGAATATGACCCGGAACAAGTAGATGGGGGGAAGATGAACGAGGCAATAAAGCCGCTAGGGTATGAGATAGCAAGCGAGAAAAAAGTTGACGAAGTTGCAAAGTGGAAATGGAAATTTATTATCGCCGGAATTATTTCGACAGTAAGTATCTGGGGAAGTTTTACAGGGATGAGTTGGATCTTACTTCTCGTTTTGGCGACGATCGTGCAATTCGGAGTGGGGTGGGACTTTTATAAAACTACGTGGGCGTCATTAAAAAACAGGATGGCAAACATGGACACGTTGATCGCCATCGGGACTAGTGTGGCGTACGGATATTCGGCGGCGGTGACATTGTTCGGAGTAAAGGGCGAGCCGTATTTTGACACGTCGGTGACCATTATCGCTCTGATTGTTTTGGGTAAATGGTTGGAGGCGAGGGCGAGGGGAAAAACATCGGAGGCGATTAAAAAACTTATGGGACTGCAGCCCAAGACGGCTAAAGTCATTAGGGACGGAAAGGAAGTGGAAATTGAGATAGAGAAAATAATCGTCGGGGACAAAATCCGGGTCCGGCCGGGAGAGAAAGTGCCGGTGGACGGAGTGGTGGAGTCGGGAGAAACCAGTATTGACGAGTCGATGGTAACGGGCGAGTCGATACCGGTGTACAAACATGAAGGGGACACAGTCATTGGGGGAACACTGAACACGACAGGGACGATAATTTTTACGGCCAAAAAAGTGGGATCCGAAACGATGCTGGCGCAGATAATTAAACTCGTTGAAGAAGCCCAGGCGTCCAGGGCGCCGATTCAGAAACTCGTGGACGTTATCTCCGGGTATTTTGTGCCGGTGGTACTGATGCTAACAGTGGCCACTTTTGCCGGATGGTACATATTCGGTTCAGTAATCGGAGGAATGCTGGCGGCAATAGCAGTCCTGATTATTGCCTGCCCGTGCGCATTAGGCTTGGCGACGCCGACGGCATTGGTCGTTGGCACCGGGCTGGCAGCCCAGCACGGGATACTGGTTAAAGACGCGCAAGCACTGGAGATAGCGCACAAGATAAACCATGTGGTGTTTGATAAGACCGGAACGCTAACAGAAGGCAAACCAGTGGTTACAGATATTAAAGGGGGCGACGAGGTTTTGAAACTAGCGGCATCACTAGAAGCCGGGTCGGAGCATCCGCTGGCTAAAGCGATTTTGGAGGCGGCGGAAAAAGCGGCACTACAACTAGCTAGAGTGGAAAAGTTTGAGGGACTTGCGGGAAAAGGGGTAAAAGGGATAATCGGGGGAAAGGGGTACACTTTAGGGAAACCGATTACGGAGACGGAGGAAATAAAGAAACTGGAGAGTGAGGGAAAGACGGTGGTGGTACTTAGCCAGGTTTCAGGTTCCAGGTTTCAGGTTCTGGGAGTGGTTGCAATTGCGGATACGATAAGAGAAACTGCAAAAGAGGCGGTGGCCCAATTACAAAAACAGAAAATAGAAGTGTCGCTGATTACGGGCGACAACCCCAGGACAGCGGCTGCAATTGCGGGCCAGCTGGGTATCAAAAGATATTTTGCCCAAGTATTGCCGGCGGATAAAGAGAAGGCGGTAAGGCAGCTGCAGGACGAAGGAGAAACAGTGGCAATGGTGGGTGATGGGGTGAACGACGCGCCAGCGTTATCTGCGGCTAACGTGGGTATAGCAATGGCCACGGGAACAGATGTGGCCATGGAAGCGGCAGGAATAACCCTGGTCAATAAAGACCTGCGGTCGATCCCATTGGCTCTCAAATTATCCAGAGCAACATTGTGGAAAATTAAAACTAATTTATTCTGGGCGTTTGCTTACAATGTGGTCCTGATTCCTGTCGCGGCTTTGGGCTTGCTGTCGCCAATTTTGGCTTCGGTGGCGATGGCAACCAGTTCCCTCTCGGTTGTAACTAACTCGTTACTTTTAAAACGGATTAAATTATCATGAACATGAAAGTTATATTAATATTTTTGGGGGTGACGATTTTGATCGGAGGGGGGGGAATATTTCTGATGTCACGGAGTCCGAACGCGGCGCGATTGGAAAAAACGGAAAAGGCGCAATTTTTTACCGACCATGCTATCTATGACTGGGGAAATATCGATTACGGAGGCGGAGACGCCAAACACACTTTTGAAATTAAAAACAGTGGTGAGGCGCCGATCTCATTGGCTAACATTAAGACTTCGTGTATGTGTACTACGGCCAAAATTATTACAAAAAGCGGAACCAGCCCAACTTTCAGAATGCACGAAGTGTCCGACTGGAAAGGGCTGCTGGAGCCGGGAGAAACGGGAAAACTGGAGGTGGATTTTGACCCGACTTTCCATGGACCGACGGGGACTGGACCAGTAGAGCGGATCATCAGTGTGGAAACGTCCGACCCAAACAAGCCGTACATGGAATTTAATTTGAGGGGAGTGGTGGTGAAAACGTAGATGGAGGCTAATGCATTGGTATCGGTATCTTTGATCGCTGCGTTTTTGGCGGGGATCGTGGCTTTGTTTGCGCCGTGCTGTATTACCTTTTTACTGCCGGCGTATCTGGGGAGTGTATTTAAGGAAAAAAAGCGAGTGATGTTGATGACCTTGGTTTTCGGGGCAGGGATTTTTGTAGTATTGATGCCGGCTGTCCTGGGAGTGTCCCTCGTTTCCAAATTTGTTTTCAGATATCACGACATAACTTATTATTTGGGCGGAGTGGTGATGCTGGGAGTGGGTTTGTTGTCTCTTTTTGGGATTAAACTGCCGATGCCGCATTTTGCCTCACAGCAGACTACTGATAAACCGGATATAGTTTCTGTTTTTACGCTGGGGGTGTTTTCGGGACTGACATCGGCTTGCTGCGCGCCGGTATTGATCGGCATTTTGGCGCTGACTTTTCTAACGCCGTCTTTCTGGCTGGCGATGCTGACAGGAGCGGTGTATGTGCTGGGGATGATAACGCCGCTTTTAATTTCCGGATACTTTATCGACGCGCAAAAAATATTCAATAAAGCGGTGTTTAACAAAAAAGTAGGGAGGTTTGTATTATCCAATTTAATTGC
>VMGA01000051.1 GCA_007376345.1 Microgenomates group bacterium Gr01-1014_16
CACCGTGGGTATACAACTCCCAAGCTAAAGTGATTTGGGAAACATTGAGCATGTCCATATTTTATTATGGACTGTCGGATTTCTAAGTGAACATTGCGAACTACCCATTATAAAACCTGATGCCGGGGACTCGGCCAAAGGCTTTTTTATCCCTAGACACAACCGGCAAATCTTCGTTCATTGCCAAAGCCGCCACAAAGGCATCTTGTAAACTCAACTTGAACTTATACCTTATTTCCCCAACCAATTTTGCCATCTCTAGGCTCGGACTATTAATGATCACCCCGCCGATTATCTCATCTATCTTTCTCCTTTGTTTGCCTCCGGTCTGAGCAGTTTTACCCACATATAGCTCTGCCACGGTAACCGCAGACATCTCCATCTCCACCTCTTGCTCCACCAGTTCCAAAAAAAAGTTTCCGGTACCCATCCCTCCCTGTCTTAAATAATCAATTATCACCGATGTGTCCAAAACAACCTTCATGTTTTTACCAGTTCAATCTTCTGGCTCTTTCTTCGTCTTTCTTTCTCAACTTAGCCAATAATTTATCATCCTCTGTTGTCCATAAAGGTCCATTTTTCTTCATATATTGTGTAACTCCTCTCAAAACCGCCTTATATTCAGTTCTGGAGTATTTAGGTCTGGTAGTGAACGGATCACCTATCGGTCTTACCATAACTCCGTCCCCCAAAAGCGAAGCCTTCACTATAGACCCCGAACCCATTTTCAAAACCTCCCTGAATCTCTTGGGTAAAGTTACCTGTCCTCTCGGTTGAAGAGTCAAAAGTACGTCATCCATACTTTCATATTATCATACTTCCATATTTTGTCAAACCTGCCTGCCGGCAGGCAGGTCATTCCCCCTTCCTCTTCCCCTCCACCCCGTAAAACTTGATCCTGTCACGACGGAAGCGCAGTTTGAGCTGCCTAAGCGGCCCATTGCGGTGTTTGGCAATATCCAGGTTCATGTTTTCCAAATCCTCTTCATTCTCCATCCACAAAAACATGACCACGTCCGCGTCCTGCTCTATCGCGCCGCTTTCACGCAAATCCGCCAGCTGAGGTTTCTTTATTCCCCTGGACTCCACTTGCCTGGACAATTGCGACAAAGCCACCACCGGAACCTTCAACTCCCTGGCCAAATTTTTTAAACCCTGGGAAATTTCCGACACTTCCGCCACCCGATTATCCAAATTCCTCACCGGCCTGGCCAGCTGCAAATAGTCCACAACGATCAGACGTAAACCGTGTTCCGCCTGCAGCCGCCTGGCCTTAGTTCGCATTTCCAATATTGATGCCCCGGGCGTGTCATCAATAAAAAGAGGCGTCTCATACAACTCCCCCATCGCTTCAGACAACTTGGCAAACTCGTCCTCATTCAACTGTCCCGTCTTCATCTTCCAGGCATCAATCTCCGCCTGTGAAACCAACAACCGATCCATAAGTTCCTCCCGGCTCATCTCCAGAGAGAAAAACCCCACCGGCAGTTTGTACTTAAACGCCACATTTTGGGCTATGTTGAGAGCCAAAGCAGTTTTTCCGACGCCTGGGCGAGCCGCCAAAATCAGCAAATTACTATCCTGCATCCCCGCCAACGTATTATCCAGATCAGCAAATCCTGTCGGCACCCCCCGCAAATTTCCCGGAGTCTTGTGCAACTCATCCAACCGGTCAAACGACTCGGCCAATATATCTTTGACCGGCACAAACACCTGTTTCAAATGCTGCTGGGCCAGGGAAAATACGCTCTGTTCGGCCGAGTCCAGTATCTGTCTCACGTCCCCCCCCGCGTCAAACGCCATGCCAGAAATCTTGGCCGCAGCCGTTATCAGCTCCCGCTTGGTGTAATGGTCTTTAACCAACCGCCCGTAATGTTCGGCATGTGCCGCAGTCGGCACACTGTTAACCAGTTCAGTTAAATACGTTTGCCCTCCCACCTCCGTCAGAAGCTTTTTCTTTTTAAGTTTCTCCCCCACCGCAATCACATCCACCGGCTCTCTTTCCTGATACAAATCCCAAACCGCCTCAAAAATCTTCCCGTTCTTCTCCTCGTAAAAGTGTTCTGGTCGCAAAAACTCGACCACCGCAATCACCGCGTCTTTGTCCAAAAGACACGCACCAAGCACCGAACGCTCGGCTTCTAACGAATGTGGGGGAATTTTTACATCAGCCATTACTTCCGTTCCAATACTACCACTTGCAATTCAGTGGGCATTCGATCGGCTGTGATTACAAACTTTGGATCGGGTTGCACTTCCGGTTTTCCCATCTCTTTCAAAAAATCCTCTACTCCGGCCAGCTCGAGATTCAGTTGTTTGTAGTGCATGGGAATCACCACCCAAGGATCCACCTGCTTCACTACTTCGGCAGCAATTTTGGCATCAATTGTGTACACCCCGCCGACCGGCACAAGTACCACATCAATCGGACCCATCTCATCCAGTTGTCCCTGCGCCAATTTATGTCCCAGATCCCCCAAATGCGCCACCCTCAACCCGTCAATTTCAATTACATAAACAGTGTTCGCCCCCCTCTCCGCCCCTCCCTTCTCATCATGCCACGTCTGCACCCCGATTATCGACACCCCTTTCACCTCGTACTCTCCCGGCCCTTGAACATTGAACATTGAACATTGAACATTTTTCAGAGAGTTATGATCAAAATGATCGTGCGATACTGTGACTATATCCGCCTGGATATCCCGGGGAAACTTCGCCAGCTTCTCATCATACGGATCAGTAACTACAACTGCGGATTTTCCTTTTAGCCTAAAACTAGAGTGTCCAAGATATGTAATTTCCACAATTCTTGACATTATCAGGTTCTGTTGTTAATCTCAAGACCAAGTTATGAAAAAAGAGGTATTCCTGGCTATTGCTATCGGATTTGGGTTGGGCTTAGTCATCACTTTTGGTATCTGGACCGCCAACAAAAGTTTGAAAGATGCCCAGCTCGCCCAACAAACAACCCCCACTGCCACGCCTGCCCCAACCGTAGTCCCGAGCGAGTCAAGGGACGAAGTGGGGCCAACTCCATCATTTCCCGTTACAGTTACACTTACTGTTACATCACCGGAGGACGAGTCTCTGGTCAATAAAGACACCGTTACAATCACCGGCAAAACCGCCCCCGGTGCTACCGTCACAATTTTATCCGAAATCGGCGAAGTGATAGTCGCGCCTGACAATTCCGGCAATTTCACCGCCGATATCAAACTAGAAGGCGGTTACAACAATATCACTATTACCGCCTTTGACTCTACCGGAAACTCCAACAGTCAAACCCTAACCATTACCTACACCACCGCCAAAGTATGAAATTAAAACATTTTTTGTTTCTTGGGATTTGGTCATTGGTCATTGCTGCGCCAATAACGGCGCAGTCCCCCACCCCCGTTTCCATTCGTGACGCTGTCCAAAAAAAGGTTGCCGAAGAGCTTGCTGCAATAAAAAATGAAATCAAAAAGAAAGCTTATTTGGGAACCATCACCGCAAAGTCGGACGCTACTATTACCCTGATCACCTTAAAAAAGGCTGTCAAAGAAGCTACTGTTACAACCGACACCGCCATAAAGCTTTCTGGGGGAATAGACGGCACTCCGGCAGACCTCAAAGTTGGCCAGTTTGTCCTAGTTATGGGCGATGCCGACGGCAACGGTACGCTTATTGCCAAACGAATCTTAGTTATCTCCAAACCAACGGAAGACAAACGTCGAGCCGTCTTCGGCACCGTCACCAAACTAACATCTTCCACGCTTACCCTCAAAGAAAATTGGACAATCAAACTCTCTTCAACCACCAAATACACCGGAAAAACCAAAGCTGGTGATATCAAGGTCGGTAGCAAACTAATCACCGTAGGCACCGTCACCTCAGACCAGAATCTCACCGCAAAGCTTGTCCATCTGCTACAATCTCCTTAATGCCCCAATCCTTAGAAGCCAAACTTCAGAAGAACCGTAAGTTTACAGAAAGATTGGCCGATGATATCAGTAGAACCGCCGGCAGCGTTATCTTCTTCGTTCTTCACGTTTGTTTTTTTGTTTTCTGGTTTTTGTTCATGGGTAAACTCGATCCTTTTCCCTTCACCTTTCTGACTATGCTTGTCTCCCTGGAAGCTATTTTTCTGGCCATTTTCGTCCTCATGAGTCAAAACCGCCAGGCAAATGTTGATTCTTTGCGTGAAGAAATCCACCTCCAAATTAACGAAATTGCCGAACGGGAAATTACCAAGGCTCTTTCCCTTCTCCGCGATATCCATCATCATACTGTCAAAGACTCTAAGCCAGACCCCGAACTCGACCACATGCTCCAAAGCATTGACACCGGTAAAATAGAGCGGAATTTGGAAAAAGAGCTGGAGCCCCCACCCCTGGTCATCTCCGACCTCCTCTCCCGCCTGGAAAAATCCCTCGGCCTCAAAAAATAACCATGTGCCAACGTAATCCACCCTGCCAACGTAATCCACCCTCCAGGTGGACTAGCTTCGCACCTTCCCTCTTCGATCCTATATTCCTACTCCCAGGGTAAATACACACCGAAAAATTTGACAGCACCGAAATTAACTGTATAATAAGGCTACAACTTCACGAGTTTCGCACTTAGTGGTCAGGAATACGCAAGTTCATAGGCAAGGGTGGAGGCGATGGCAGCTTTGATGGTGTTCCATTGTTGTCGGTAAAAAGA
>VMGA01000052.1 GCA_007376345.1 Microgenomates group bacterium Gr01-1014_16
AGTGTTTTTTAAAGTAATAAAACCGGCTGGCGGCAAAAATGTTTTTGATCCGGGCTGTTTTGGAAGTGCTGGCTCCCCAGTAATGAATGATTTTGGCATCGGGGAGGAGAAATATTTGGTGACCAACGCGGCGGCAAAGGTCGGATTCTTCGAAATATAGAAAGAATTTGGGATCGAACCCACCTATTTGATCAAAAACTGATTTGCGGACCATAAATGCTGTACCTGGAGCGACCGCAATTTGGGTCGGGGCGGTTAAATTTTTCGTTTCGACCCAGAAACCGTGACGCGGCCAGAATCTGTTGATAAATGAATGGGAGAAGATGCCTTGCAAAGGAGTCAGCTCCTGCGTCCCGACCCAGGGATAGGGTTTTTGATTCGAATCTAATAACATTGGGGCGGCGATGACCGCCTCGGGATGGGAGTCGAGAAACCGGGCCATTTTTTCGATAGTTTGAGCATGGACGAGGGTGTCGGGGTTTAAAACAAAAAGATATTCTCCCCGGGCTTTTCGGGCGCCCAAATTTACTCCGGCGCCATATCCGATGTTGTCTTTGTTGTTGTCGATAATGATGGTCTCGAAGTTTGTAAAAACGGAATGGCGCAAAGTCCCCAAAAGCTGATCCAGATAAAATTTGGAGTGGTAGTCGACGATGATTATTGAAACACGAGGCGACATAAGGCTGATTCGACAATAGAATTATGCTTTTCCCAAGTAAAATTTTGAAGCTTGACAATTTTGGGATGAAATTGTAATTCCATGATCTTTTGAGCAAAAATTTTCGGGTCGCGGGGCAAAAGCCAGCCGGTTTTGTCATTAATAACAGTCTCTTTGTAGCCGCCTTCGTCTACTGCCAGGACCGGAGTCCCGCAGGCCATGGACTCAATGCTGGCTAGGCCAAAGGGCTCGTTGTAACTGGTACAGAGAGTGGCTAGCGACTCGGAGTAATATTTGGCGATGTTTTGAGGCGGGACGGAGGGTGTGTCTTTGGAAAAACTAAGGACTTTTAATTTTGGCCTAATCTTTGAGGGAATCAGTTTGAGAACTTGGAGGACAAAATCGTAACCGGAAATTTTGTCTTTTTGATCGATAAAAAGGACCTGGTTTTTTTTGGGCTGGCCGGTCGGGTAAAAAACCCGGAGATCGACTCCCAGATGACAAGTGGCGGTGGACCGGTTAAATTCTTTTTGGACTTTGGCGCCGGTAAAATCGGAGTTGGTCAATATTATAGAAGCGGATTGAGCATTTGATTTGTCTATTCGTTTACGCATTTGTCTAGTTAAATTTTCATAATATTTTTTGGGAAACGAAACTGAATCAGTAAAAGCCAATTCCGGTTCGTAAGCTATACGCAGCATTTCCTGGCAAAAATAAAGCGCTGGTATTTTTAAATAACGCAAGATATGCGGAGCCTGGGTATAGAGATCAGCATGAATTAAGGCGACTGTGGCGTTTGTTTCGCTAGCCATCTGTTTGTGAATTTGAGGCAGGATAAAAAACTTCTGATAATCGGCAATTAGGCGGTTTGAAGAAAGTGAGAAAGGGTAAGTTTTGATTGATTTCACGAAAGGGTAGAGGGGCAAAAAGTTCTCGTTAGTATGGGACAGCTGAAATAAGTGGAGTTCGTGTTTTTGGGAGAGGAATTTGACCTGTTCATATACTGTGCGTTTGGCGCCGCCGGGAGGCAAGTTGTGAAAAACAGCGATTTTCATTGGTGCCGTAATATAGCGTAGTAATCATTTCCCCAAAATACACATAGTGGGGGATGGTTGCTTAACGGTGAAAGGTATACTAGAAAGTTAAAAAGTGCGTCTTTCCAACTTACGATAGGTTTATTTACTGTTACATTGGTAGATAAAATTTGCCCAGAAAAACCGTATTTAGAAAACAATTTCTTTAAAGAAAAATAATCTGGTTCATTTACGTGCATAGTTTTATGATAATTATTTCTAAGTTTGGACCATTGGACAAGGTTGCCATAATTTTTATTAAAAACAAAGTTCCATATATTAGTGGCTGAACAGCCAATGGGGTAACACCAAAATCGATATGTGATATCTAAAAACCATTTAGACGGTGCGGTGTGGATGAACAAATATCCACCAGGCTTAAGGATTACTTTTATCTGTTTTAATAACTGTTCCTGCTCGTCCGGATAAATGTGCTCCAACACCTCGACGCAAGTCACTACATCAAATGTTTCGCGGGTAAATTCCAGATTATTTAGATTCATGCTTTTAAACTTAACTCTTTGCCGAATCAGTGTAGGTTGGCGTAATAATACCTTGTTTGCTATTTTGATTGCGGCCGAAGAGTAATCGATCCCGATGACGCTGCAGCCCTTGCTTGCTGCCCAGGTGGCAAGTTCTCCCCTACCACAACCTATATCTAAAACTTTATAATCTGATTTAATGGGGATTAACGATGTAACTTTTTTTAGGTGGCAAGTACTACACTCCTGTAGATAATATTTTGTGTCATAAAGACGGGGATCTACTCCGTGTGTTTTCATTTTTTGACCGCTTCAAGAAATAGCCAGGTACCCAGTCCATGTCCACTTTGATTAATTAAAGAGTTGATTACCGGTGCCATAAGGCTTATTAATAAGTTTTTAGGAATAAGGAAACTGAAGCGGGAGTCGCGCAAGCGGGACCAAAGTTCACGACCGAATATATTAATTGTGGAAATTTTGAATAGTTTGTACCAAATAGGAGTGACGTTAACCGAAAAATAATATTTGTGGGAAAGAAGGGAAAGTCCGTTATGAGATAAAACTTTTTCCCATTCGGCCAGAGAGCGATAGCGAAAATGGTCAACCCGGCGGTTGTAACCGGGGTCGAAAAGTTCACCAAATCTCTCGCTGGGGACGGTAAGATAAAATTTGCCGTTTGGTTTGAGGATCCGAGAGACTTCTTTGATCGCAGGAATGTCCGATTTTTCGATATGTTCAAAAGTACTGTTACTGATAACAGTATTGAATTTTTTATCGGGAAAAGGGAGTTTGCGGGCGTCGGCGGTTAATACTTTTTTATATTTGGATGAATCTTTGGCCAGGTCAATGTAGTGGGGTATAAGGTCAATACCGACGTCGATAACCGGCATATTATAATAAGTGACATCGCCCATTTTGCCTTCGCCGCAGCCGATATCCAGAACCGGGCTTTTGACTTTGATATTCGACCACTCGATGGCTTCGCGGCCGCGTAAAATGGCATCGGATGGGGTGGGCCAGGAAAAAGACAGGAGTTTAATCAGGATGGGGCGCGGAAGGTCTGACATATAGCAATATTAAAACAAGCAATGATAACAAACTAGTTTGTTTGGAGAAAGTACGGATAGGGGTGTCGGTAAAATCCAGCTTGATATTGTATTCACCGGGTGGAAGTGAAAAAGTAATTATTCCCAGGTGATTTGGAAAGATGGGGACTAGTTGGTTGTTGGCAAAAAGCTGCCAACCTGGAAAATAGAGAGTGTTTTCTTGAATTCGGAGTGGAGTTTCAGCCTGAACTGAATAAGTATGGGTGTTTGTAGTCCGGGAAAGGGAGGTTATTTTGCCTAGTCCGGATAATATTTCGGCGTGAGTCAAGGGAATTACTGAAGACCAGGGTTTGTCCAGAGGCACCCATTTGGGGACAGCGGGAGAAAAGCCTTCTCCGTATTTTGTCGAAGCTAAAGGTAAATCGACGGCCAATGTTTGATCGGTTATTTCAGGAATCACCCGGCGATTGCTCCAGGCAAGAATGGAAGTAATGATAACTAAAAATAGGACAGTTTTGGTCCAAAACGGAGAAACTTTGACCTGGGAGAAAAATATCCCGGCCAGAATTGCCGAAATGAACGAAATAATAACCATGAGACGGTAAGTAAATTGAAAGTTGTTGATGAGGGGAATGATTTGCCAAAAGGCTTTGGAAAAAGACTGCATTAATAGAAATAAAAGAAAAAAACAAGCTACCCAAAACCTATTTTTGCGAATTTTTAGTGCTATGTAAACTGCAAGAATTATTAACGGTAAGTGGAGATAACCGGTAGGAAAGGTAAGTTTTCCATATGGCCCCTGCCAGAGAAGACCCAGTTTCCAAGGAGAATAAATATAACTGGACATCGGCCAGAATTCGACGACCTTGGTGTCAATCGGTTGGCGGGTATATTTGGTTTCAGTGATAACCGGAAGCCAGTAAAACGCGGAAAGAGATAACGCCAAAATAAATGACGACAATAAAAATTTAACATTAATTTTTTGGACAAGGCAATAAACGAAAAGCATAGGAATAAAAAAGAGGGAAATTGCTTGATGCGATAAGACAAGTAAACAAATCGAAAGAGAGAGGAGCTTGAAGCGTTTGAGATCCGCGAATAGCAGACAAAGGGGGAGAAAAATAAACGCGGCTAGTTCGCCCAGGGCAACCCGGTAATGCAAATCAATGAGATGATAAGGGGCAAATAAATAAAACGTCGAGGATATCAAACCAATTTTTTGCCCAAACTTTCGAGATGCAAAAAAATAGAAGGCCAAGCCGGACAAAATATAAAAAAGGGCCATGGCCGCTTTAACTACGGCAGAGGATAAGTGAAATTAAACAATGGGTAACCATAAGCGGCGTTTAAGCGGCCCGCCCATCCGGGGAAGATGTTGCCTTCGGATAATGAAGTGTAAAATTCCATTGACTTAAAAACATTAATCGCAAGATCTCCGCTTTCGTAAACGCCCTTGTTTAGAAGTGAATAGAGTGGGAGTAAAGATAGCAGTAAAAGTATGATTAAATTCCGGGGTTTGAATTTGAAAATAACCAAAAATGTCGTGAGTGTGATCGCGAGATTTATTACCGCGGTTCGAGCAGCAAATATCATTTTTTGAAGATGGAGTGAATGTAGTAGAAGAACAGCGGGAGGGTGAGGAGGGAACCGAAAATGGCGGATGAAGACGCGCCAATAAGGCCATATTTGGAGACAAGCGGGACGATGGTGACGGCCAGGCCCGAAATACCAGCCAGAGTGACAAGGAAGAGGTAATTGGCTTTGTTTGCGGCTAAAAAGAGTGAAGAAGAGGAGCCGGAAATGGCCCTAATTACACCCAGAACCGAAAGAAGACGCAAGACCGGTACAGCTGGCGTCCAGTTTGGTCCAAGGAGCAGGATAATGATTTGGGGGAAGAAAAAGAGAAAGAGGCCGAAGGGAATAACCAAAGCAGACAAACCGAGTGTAGTTTTGATGAAAGCGCGAAATAAGCGGGGTTTGTCATCTCTGATTTTTGAATAGACCGGAAAGGAGACGCGGGAAAGGGCGTCGGAAAATTCGGTAACGGGAACGCTGGCAATTTTGTAAGACGTATCGTACAGACCTAAACTGCCCACTCCCAGAAGGCGGCCGACGACGATATTATCCAGATTTTGATATAAGTAATTAAAAATACCGGCGGCAGTAACCCATTTGCCCCGATTTATAACCTCCAAAAACTGGGGTTTGTGGAAGGCGAATTTGGGACGGGGACGGATTAAGCTTTGGGATAGGATGACTTCGAACGCAGCGCTGGCCAAGAGAGAGACGGCCAAGCTGATGGGAGAGCGGAGAATAAAGGCGAGAGTAATCGCGACTATGGCTTCAATTGCCAGCAAGGTTCCCCTGAAGGCGAATTCTTTGTTGAACTTCAACTCTTTTTGAAACTTGACGATAGCCGGGTTGACAAAGCCCCTGATAATTGCAACTCCGGCGATTAGAATTAATAAAATTTGAGAATCTGGGGAATGAAAAAAGTTGCTTATTAACGGACTAAATATGAGAATTAATAAACCGACGAGAAAACCGCGCAGGATAGAAACAAACCAGGCAGTATTCAGATATTTGTCGACATTGTCTTGTTCCTGAATGAGAAACACGTTGATGCCCGTCTCGGTCAGAAGCTCGAGAATGGCCAGGGTGATAGTGGCGACAGCGTAAGCTCCAAACTGGGCGGGAAGAAGAATGCGGGCCAGAATAATGGTCCTGACTATCGTGAAACCGCGAATGAAGAAACGCAAGGCCAATGTCCACGAAACTCCCCGAATGGCGGATTTAAAATACCCCATAGGCTTTGGACATAAAACCAATTAATGAGCCGGAAATTACGGACAGGTCGGCCGTTATTTGTAAAACCGGCAGCCAAAAAAAGGCCCGCAGATCTTTAACGTAACGATAGTTCTTCAAAATAGCAAATAGCAAATAGCAAATAGCAAAAAGAATCAACGGATAAAGTAAAATGTTAATTTCGAGAGCGAGAAAAAAAACATAAAGTCCGATGGCGTAGCGAATCATAAGATTTTTGACTTGGGGACGAAATATGCCGGCTTGGATATCGCCTATGGCGAAACGGACAAACATCCAAGAAGCTTCTTTCAAGTTTTTTCGGGGCATCCAGTTAACTATAGCCTTGGGAGCAAAATAAAAACTATAGCCGGCTTGTTTGAGGGTGTGGGCGTAGGCGTAATCTTCATTATGCCAAAGTTTTTCATTAAATTTAAACTTGGCCCAAACAGATTTGCGAATGGCCATGGAACGGGTGGAAGGGTAAAACTCTCTCTTTCCGGCCTTATCCGGCATGACTAGTACGTATGGTATTAAGCATTTTTGGAAAATAGTTTTGGCAATTCCCCGGTAATAGCCGCTGATAACATCTGCAGGTTGTTTAGTTAATTCCTCTAACCAATTTGGTTCTGGGATACAACCGGCGTCGGTAATAGCAATAATCGGGCATTTGGATTTGGAGATGGCGAAATTGCGGCCGACGGATCTATTTCCGATTTTTTGAAAGTATCTGATTTTCTGTTGATGTTTAAGATACTCCCAAGTACCGTCGGTAGACCCGCCGTCAACAATTATAATTTCAGATGGTTTGAGTGTTTGGCGAGAGAGAGAAGAACGAAGATCAGGAAGAGTGTCTACTTCGTTGAAAACGGTGCAGATGACAGTTATTTTTGCCATAGAGCTTCGTATTGGGCTGCGAGACGACGCCAAGTTTGGTCTTTGGCCCATTTTTTAGCTTTGACCATGTTTATTTTACTAAAATCCAGACTGGCGGTGTTTGGATCGGAGAAAATATTGATATAAGGCCGGAAGGGGGCTTGGTTTAGATAGTCGAATTTGATTTGATTGTTGTAGTGAGCCAAGATGGGAACGCCGGCAGCTAGTGCTTCTATAATGACCAAATAGCGCGAAACGAAGGCATAATTATAATTCGAGATGAATTGATCTGCGTTGGGGGTGTCGGTAAAAATATCAAGCTTAATTTTGTGTTTTTGGGCAATTAGCTGATAGGCATCAAGCCCGGTGTCCGGAGTGGTGCGGCCGATAAAAATGGCTTTACGCTGCGCCATAACTGACAAAAGTGGGATTAACCTTGTACCACTTTTTATGAAAATCGCCGATGCAGATATTGCCGCGGGTGAGAAACCCGGCCAGCTTGTGCCAAAAAATTTGTTTTTGTCCGGGTGGACCAGAGCCTTCGTAACCATGGAAAGTAATAAAAATTTTTGGATGAATTAAAAACGCCCTAAACGCAAGGATCCAGAAAAAAACGTCGTGAATATGAATAATGTCAGTTGAAAATAGGAGGTTGAGATGATGGAAAAACCACTGCCAAATAACCCATTTTTTGGCCGACTCCCCTATTCCGGAAACCGGAAT
>VMGA01000053.1 GCA_007376345.1 Microgenomates group bacterium Gr01-1014_16
ATAGTTATTGAAGATACCCCCACTCCCGAAAGTCTAATCCACACCATAGCCGCCAAAATACTAGATCTCAAAGTTCTCGAGTTATCAATTCAATCAGAGTTGGAAAACCGCCTCAAAATCCACGATCTTCATCTCACTTTAGCCTCACTGGAAAATGCCATCAAATCCTTATCAAACCTCAAATTAGTCATCATTCTCTACGAGACCGAAAAAATCCTGACTGATAACCCCACCAGCATCTCCGCCATTCTTCGCCTCTGGAATATCCAGCGCAATCAACCCAACGCCAAAGTCAGTCTTTGTTTTATAGGTTCGCCAAAACTTCAGGAAATTTCCCAATCCCTTATCTGGTCACCCCTTCGCGCTGCCCTGTGCGAGTCAATAATAGATTTTCCGCTATTCGATCATCAAGAAATGGCGTATCTTCGAAATCGTCTGCAATCATTAACCGGCGTCAAAAAATCGTCTGCAATCATTAACCGGCGTCAAAATAACTGATCAAACTCACAAGTTAGCCGGGGAATTGAGCGGCGGCCACACCGTTTTGTACCGCATCCTCTCCCAATTATCTGCCGAGGAATTAAAAACACTCAAACATACCCATTCTCATCCCGCCATAGATTCTTTACTGCAAACAATTTGGAATAGTCTCACCACTCTCGATCGCCAAAACGGCAACTACCCCTTACCCCTTTTACCCCCCCTATCCCGTTTCCACGAAACTACTCCGACTGGTCTTTCTCTTCCCCAACTTACCTCCCAACAAAAACTCATTTTTGATTATTTGTTTGATCATTCTCAGCAAGTTGTTTCCCGTCTCCACTTCATGGGCGAAACCACCGTCATCGATCTGGAAACCGGCTGTCATCTTTCACAATCCGAAGCGGAAAAATTCCTCCGCACCACCCCCGATGATCTTGCCTATCTTCGCCAATCTTTTTACCAACCCCTCCTCTTCGGCAGCCAAGTCAGGCACGCGTATCTTTGCACCACTTTCAACTCCGACCGCCTCCCGACCCACTTGAAACAACACTTCCGCATCCCATCCGCCCAGGATCACGAGTCGGATCTGGATATTTTTGTAAGTCTCGACGAAATCCAAACCGTTTCCCAAGGCCTGGCCAGAGACAGCCGCACTCACCCCGGCGCCCTCATCTACGACACCGCTCTTCCCTCGGGACGTAAAGCCCAGTACCTGGCATTTCCCACCTGTCCCGAACATTCAAACCCTCTTCTTCACTTCTGGGAAACCTATGGAGCCACTCCCGCCGATACCCTAGTCGCAACCGTAAATCCGGACAGTTCCCTTTTTATCCACGATCCTCAATATATTATCGATAATTTAGATTCCCTGTTTCACCGTCCCCCCAGCCCCTTTCTCCATCCTCTCTACCCGCAAGGCAACCACTTCAGAGCTCTTCGCACCGCCCTAATCAAAGCCCACGAAGGCGCATTTGCCGGTCTCGATCCCCATTCTCTCCATCAAATGCAAACGATTGCCCACTACACTCAAGAACCCACTTCTAAGCAGGCTGAAAGTGTCATCGAGTTATTTGAGCACCTTCTCGGCTGCCTCGGCCACCCCGAAGACGACGCCCGCCTTCTTCTTGTTCTCCTTAAAACCGATCTCCACAAAAGCCTGGCCGCCTGTCTTCTAGCCCTCGACCCCAAAAGTGATCGGATCATGCGCCATTTTTACTGTATGTTTGCCAACTGCGCCAAAGTTGCAAAGAATTTTCCCACCGATCTTCTGCCCAAACTCTGTCCCGCACCTTACTACCAGCTCAAGTCGCCCCAACTCACCCAATTCTGCGAAAAAATGCTCGACACCCACTCCCTCGCCTTTGCCAAAACTAATCTTTAGCCAATTCGATCACCAACGACTTGTCTTGTGTGAGCGTGAGTCAAAAAATAGGCAATTTTCGTTATCACACCTCCACGAATCTCCTGAATAAGTCGAGTTTTTTTGAATAATAAAACTCGTTCCACCCAGTACTCCTTGCGCCACTGGAATAAAGTCTGTGCACCTATATCCAGTAAATCGGTCACCAATAATTTCTGGGTTTTTACTTTTTGAACAGCAATCGATGCTATAACTCATGGACGAACATTATACTTTGTTCTTCCAAAGAACTTGACCTCCACCCGACTCCTTCCTGACCCAACCTGACTAGAATCAAGTGCTTATCATGTTTTTACGATCACGTGCTCATCCTGGCGCAGCTGCGCCATCTTCCACATAAACAACGCCCCCTTATTGTCCGCGTTGCTATCTATTACAAACCTCCTGGCCGCTTCCAATATCGCCCGATCCACGGTTTTCGCCAGCTTTATGTACAACGATGTATGTTCGGGATCTTCCAGCTCCATCGCCAACCGGTATCCAAAGTCCTGAAACTCCCGACTGATATACGTCCTCTTAGTCTTATGTGTTTTATCTGTCCTATCATCTATTATTTGTTTTATCGATTTCATTGGTAATCTCCTCCAAAACTCTATCCAAAATCACTCTCTCTTCAGCGGTGAATCTTTGTAAAACATATTCTTCCCCCTTAACCCCCTTCATCGTAGATAAACTCTCCCCATTATCCCTATTTTCTATCCCAATCCTTATTCTCCAAAAATCCTTCGTCCCCAGCGCCTCTTCCACGGACTTCACCCCATTATGTTCCTTCGGCCCCTTCCCTTTTTGTATCTTATATTCGCCCAGCCTTATGTCTAGGTCGTCATGAGCAACGTATAAATTATCTATCGAATGCCCATTGTATGACGATTGTATGCCCACTGTATGCCCTAATCCATGCAGCAATCTCCCTGATTCATTCATAAACACATCTTTAGTCTTCACCAGCCACAAATCCTCGGTTTTAAATACCATCGCGTCAAAATGCTTCCTCCACCCATATCCATTGAACATTGAATATTGAACATTGAACATTTTATCTACGAGCATCACTCCGACATTATGCCTCGTCATCTGATACTCTACTCCCGGATTCCCGAGTCCTATAATAATCTTCATACTAACGGCACGAACGAGTAACCTCCCCGTTTCCCCCATTTTACCTTCTTTCCCCCCTTTTCCCCAACCATCATCTCTCCTTTTACCGGAATTACTATCCTTCCCCCGTCCGCCAGCTGACCGATTAGCGCCTTGGGTACCTCCTGGGCATTTGCCGCCACAATTATCCCGTCATACGGCGCGTGTTCACTCCACCCCTCCTTCCCATCCCCTATCTTAATCTCCACGTTTTTGATATTTGATTTTTGAATTTTGATTTTTGCCTCCCTCGCCAACTCCGGAATTAGTTCAACTGAATAAACTCTATCAAAAAGTTGGGCTAGTATAGCCGCTTGGTACCCACTCCCCGTCCCGATCTCTAATACCTTATAGTCCCCTCCTAAATTAGGAGGGGAAACCGAGCGCCAGCGAGGAGGGGAGGTATTGCGTGAATTTTCGATCAACAACTCTATCATCCTCGCCACCGTATACGGTTGAGAAATGGTCTGCCCATACCCAATCGGTAGCGGCCGGTCTTCATATGCCAGATGTTTATACTCCTCCGGCACAAACCCCGCCCGATCCACACCGGCCATCGCCCGTGCCACCCGCTCTACTTGAGTTTCTTGACCAATTTGTCGGTCCATTCGGTCAAAAGCGGCAACTTCAATTTTTCACCCTGGTAAGCCTTGACTACCAATACCAGTTGCAGGATAAACCCCGCCACCCACACCAGGGGAACAAGTACTGCCAAAATTACTGTGAGCCCCAGGCCCATTGCCAATACCCAGGTTCCCAGTCCGATCAACAGTCCCTGGACGGCATGCCACTTCACTTCCGGGTTTTTCTCAATCAGGACCATGACTAGCGCCACTATCCATCCCACAAACGGGGCATAGCACAGTGCCGAAGCCAAATTAGCCGGTAAGTTAGTTACAGTTTTTTTCTCCTCCATCAAGAATCACCGCCCATCTGAATAGTTAATATACCATATAATCCCCTCCTAAGTTAGGAGGGGACACCGAGCGTTAGCGAGGAGGGGAGGTACCCTGCAGGGTATACAACCTTTTCAACTCTTCCGCACTAGTTGTATCCTCCGGCTTCTTCTCCCTCCACCCCACAAACCTGGGAAACCGCAGCGCCAGCCCGCTGGTATGCATCGGTGATTTTGTTATCTCATCCGCCTTAATCTCCACCACCAGTTTCGGCATTACCCAATGGTCACACTCCATTTGTTTGGTTACCTCATAATTCACCGGTTTTTCTTGAACATTGAACTTTGAACATTGAACTTTCATTTCCTTCCATTCAATATCAGTAAGTCCCGTCCCGACCTTGGCCACCGTCAAATACTTCTCAGTTTTAATGTCATAGACTCCAATCAAAAAGTCCCCGATCCCAAACCCCGCCCTCTTTCCCTGCCCCGCGTCATACCCCATCACCACCGCGTCAATAGTATCCGCCAGAGTTGACTTATCATAGCTATTTTTGTACTTGATCCAATTAAAATTCCTCGCCCCCGCCGCGTATATCCCGTCCAGTTTTTTAGCAATAATCCCCTCCGTCCCGTCCTCAATCGCCTTCTCAAAAAACTCTTCTATATCTTTTGTTGATTCAGCTATCTTTTGCGGCATCAACCTCACACTATTTATGCCCATCGCATGCCCATTGTATGCCGATTGTATGACCAGGCTTTCTAATTTTCCCCGTCGTTCTTCATATGTCCTATTCGTCATATCTGTCTTATCCGTCCTAAGTACTTCGAATAGGAATATCGTCAGCGGAATCTTCCCCGCCATCTCCGCTATCTGATACTTTCTTTTCCTCTGCGCCGTCTCCTGAAACGGGAGAAACTTGCCGTCCTTTCCCAACGCAATCATCTCCCCCTCCACAATGCAATCATGCTTGATTTGTTTCGCCAGCCCTTCCACCACATCAGGGTACATTGCTGTCACATTCTCCAGCCCCCTCGAAAATAAAACGATGTATGACGATTGTATGCCAACT
>VMGA01000054.1 GCA_007376345.1 Microgenomates group bacterium Gr01-1014_16
GAGAAAAAGGGTAGCCAATGCGATTTTGTGGATTTTTTATCTTCTCCATTGCCAGCTTATAGTTTCCTGATTTCACCAACGCATTTTGACTATTAACCCCAATTGTCTAAAGCCGCTCAAAGACCTATCCACTATTAGTGGTCAAATATTGTCTTCTATTACTTTTGATCGTTAATTATCGGCCACGAAGCAGTAATCAACTGACCGTCAAACTTCATTTCTTGCCATATCGCTTCAGTTACAAATGGCATAAACGGATGCAGCAGTTTTAAACTAGTAACCAATACGTGATTTAATGTTTGGAAGTTTTGAGTTTTAGAGTTTTTGTATTTTTCTATGTACACATCGGCAAACTTATGCCACACAAACTCATATATCTTTTCTCCCGCTTCCGCGAATCTGAATTTCTCTAACAATCTATCAACATCTTTAATTAGTTTATTCAGATCGTTCAAAATTAATCTATCGTCTTCGTTCTCAGTCTGAACGCTAGACGCTAGTCCTTGAACGCTATTTACGAATCTGGCTATATTCCAAACTTTGTTGGCAAAATTTCTAAAAGCGATTACTCTGTCTTTGGGAAAGTTAAAGTCTTTACCATTGGCAGTTCCTGAAACCAATCCAATTCTTAGCGCGTCCACTCCATATTGTTCAATATATTCCTCCGGATTAATCACATTGCCTAAGCTTTTACTCATTTTCCGTCCGTCAAGCGCCCGGACAATTCCATGCAAATAAACATCCTTAAATGGTACTTTTCCTGTTAAATAAATTCCAAACATAATCATTCGGGATACCCACTTGCTCAATATCTCCCACGCAGTTTCCATCACGTCGGTAGGGTAGAAGTATTTAAAATCATTCGAGTCCGGGTAGCCCAACGTTACAAGTGGCCACTGTCCGGAAGAAAACCAGGTGTCAAAAGTGTCAGTTTCCTGTAAATAATCTGAACCAGGAGAAGTTTGGCTTATGACATACTCTGAACCTATTGGCGCGCTCAGTTGTTGCAAGCCATCTCTAGCTTCATCAAGCTCTTTACTCGACAACACACCCTGGCCACTGCGAAGTACCCGTTGGCCATCTGTCTTCAAATATGTTAATTGAAGAGTTGGATTTTTCTCAAGTGAGTACCAAACCGGCAGACGAATTCCCCAGACGTTTTGTCGCGAGATTGCCCAGTCGTGCATCGACTCCATCCATCTTATGTAAGTAATCTCTCGCCATTTGGGATATATCTTTATTTGTCCCGATTTGACAGCCTCTAACGCTGGCTTCTTTAATGACTCAACTTTAATAAACCAATTCGGCAAAACTGTAGGTTCAATCTCGTGCCCAGCCTTGCATACTGGTACGGGATGGGAATAGGCATCATCAACCTTAATTAACAACCCATCCTCTTTCAAATCTTCCACCATTAATTTTCTTGCTTCCCTCACTTTCTTTTTGTGATATTTTTCAGCTCGGGTTCTATATTTTGAGTCGATATTTTCTTGATTCAAAAACCAGGAAAAATCCATTCGCCCGTCCAGATCAATAATTGGTAACACAGGTAGGTTAAATTTCTTTCCCAGTTCAAAGTCATGCGGGTCATGTGCCGGGGTGACTTTCATTATCCCGGTTCCGAATTTTGGATCCACTTCAGGGTCGGGGATAACCGTCATCATAATTGGTCCCAACAATCCTGGGATTTCCAACGTTTTGCCGATCCACTCTTTAAATCTCTTATCTTTTGGGTTTACTGCCAGAGCCGTATCTCTGAATTTTGATTCTGGCCGAACCGTGGCAATAGTAAACGATCCGTATTTCATAAAATACAACGGATCATTTTTCTCTTCATGAGACACCTCAATATCCGCGTAAGTGGTTCCACAAACCGGGCAGTAATTCACCATGTAGTTGTCCCGATAGACCAAGCCTTCATTGTGCAATTTTTCAAAAGTCTCCCTCACCGTTTCCAAAACGTCCTCATCCAGTGTGAACTTATATCTGGTCCAATCCACGCTCGCCCCCATTGCTCTTATTTGATCTTCGATAAAGTGTTTGTTCTTAAAAACGAATTCTTGGATATTTTTATACAAGGTTTTCCGGTCAAACTGAAACCTGCTTTTACCTTCTTTTTTCAATTCCCTTTCGTAAGTAATTTGGGTTTCAGTGCCTGCGTGGTCGGTTCCAGGTAGCCATAACGTCGGGTCTCCTTTCATCCTGTGCCAGCGGATTAGAATATCTTCGATAGCAATCATCAACACGTTTCCGGTATGCATTCCTCCGCTGGCGTTTGGTGGGGGTAGGATAATCGTAAACGGTTTCTTGTTTTTGACTATCTTGGGCGTAAACGCTCCACTCTCCTCCCATTTCCTATAAATATCCTTTTCATATTTTTTATGGTCGTAATTCTTGTCCATATGATGATTATATTCCAATTTGCCCTCACCTGGTACAATATTCTTATGGGGCTAACCAATCTAAAACTAATTGTCAAAAATCCTCAAAAACAATCAAGGAAACAGGAAGTAGAATTTTTGGTTGATTCGGGCGCGGTCTACACTGTGATTGACAAAAAAATCCTGAACAAAATAGGTATTACTCCCACAAGCAAAAAAACTTTCTTTTTAGCCAATAATTCTTCTGTTGATAGGAAAGTAGGGGATGCCTATTTCGAATATGGTGGAGAATCAGGCTATGCCAAAGTTGTTTTCGGCGAACCTGGAGACTCAAATTTGCTTGGCGTCACTACCTTGGAATCATTAGGATATGTCCTGGACCCCATTCAACGTAAACTCCTTCAGCTTCCCATGTTGCTTGCCTCATTCAGATAATTTCGTCCACCCTCCATCTTGGCAGCCGGTCAATTTTGTCCAAATCATCAAATTCTCCTCGGGCCGCTTTAAATCCCGCCGCCACGCCAATCATCGCCGCATTATCCGTGCACAGCATCAAATTAGCCGGATATCGGACATTTATCCCCAGTTCTCTTCCCAATTCTTCCAACTGTTTTTTCAAATTCTGATTCGCTGCAACTCCACCCCCCACCAATAGATCCTGTACTGCTTGGCTTCCCTCTCCTAGATTAGGAGAGGGATTAGAGGGTGAGGTATTGGTAAGAACCAATCGAACCGTGCGCGTGAGATGCTTAAACACCATCGCCTGATAACAGGCCGCTAAATCAGCATTGAGTCTTGAATCTTGAGTCTTGGATATTAATCGATAAAAAGCTGTTTTTAACCCCGAATAACTAAACGCCTTTCCCTCTTTTCCCGCCATCGGCAGCGGCAGCTTATATTTTTTAGCATCTCCGGCAGCAGCCAATTTTTCCAATGCCGGCCCGCCGGGGTAGGGGAGTCCGAGCATTCTCGCCCCTTTGTCCAACGCCTCCCCAATATCATCATCCAGGCTTTGCGCCAAAATTTTATATTTCCCAATCTCATCGACTCTGATTATCTGCGTATGCCCCCCGGAAATTACCAACGCCATGCACGGAAAAACAACCTCCGGCGTCAGCGCGCTGAGTATATGTCCCTCGATGTGGTTAACACCAATCAATGGTTTGTGCCACTCCGCGGCCAGCTTCTTAGCCCACTTAATGCCAACCTCTAAAGCAATCGCCAACCCCGGCCCAACTGTAACCGCAATAGCATCAATATTGAACATTGAACATTGAACATTGAGCATTGCTCGATGAATAATTTCTTCGATTCTCTCTTCATGCGCTCTTTTAGCCAGCGACGGCACCACCCCTCCCCACTTGGCATGCACCTCCTGCGTCCACTTCACACTCGACAAAATTTCCGTGCCTTCCGTCACCGCCGCCGCCGTCTCATCGCAGCTCGTCTCAATCGTCAATATCTTCATAACCTATCCTCCTTTCATTCTTTTTGTTCCCATATTCAAATTTTACCCAAACAATCTTTGCCCTATCTTTATATTTAATCACCGTTTCTTTTGCTCGATCTGCCCATTCAACCACTGTCACAGACTTAGAATCAATCAACTTTTCAAACCCCAATTGTTCCAATTCCCCCCCGCTCTCCATCCTCCAGCAATCAATATGATTCAGGACTCCATACTGGCGGTGTAACACAAAAGTAGGGGAGATGATTTCATCTTTAATTCCCAATATTTTCGCCAACTCTTTTGTAAACGCCGTCTTTCCCGCCCCCATCGGCCCCTCCAGGGCAATAATCCCCGGTTTCATCTCCAAAACCTCCTTTGCGATCATTGCAAGCTGGGATATATTTTTGATAATTTGCTGTTTTTGCACACCCCGATTATACTTGAGTCAGTGCTCAAACACTTTTCCCTTATCCTCATCTCATCCGTCGTAGTTATTATTTTATCGTCATTTATCTTACTTCTTCGCAACCAACAACCAACAACTAATAACCATCAACCACCCATAGGTTGTTATTACCAGCAAGTCCAATGTATTAAAGCCCCCTGCGACCCCATACAGATCAAATATTACAAACAAGTATTTTTCCTTCTCAGCTCCCCCGTCTTGGTACTCAAAACCCGATGGCAGTAACTACATATTTTTCCAAACAGGCAATTCCGAGGGAATAGTTAAAATAGACGCAGGTGGACACGAGTTAGGTGGATCCTATGACATCATAAGAAATTTTGAAAAACCTATCGGCGACGTTGTCGTCAGATATTATGAGGATAAAGATCCCCAAGGGAATATCTTTGCTTTCTACAACCTCCACAAAGATAATTTTGAACTCATCTTCGAGGCTCATTTACCTTCAACTTATCTCACAAAATTCCAACAACAAATCGAACAGCTAATTTTATCCGTCAAATTTTATGACTCTGACCCGTCACTCAACCTTACCCCCACCCACAACTCACAACCATCAACTTATACCTGTCCTCCCTCCGGCTGGGTTGATTGCATGCCCGGCCCCGGTCCCGCCAAACCCCAGTGCCAAAGGGACCATTTGGATTGGATCAAAGCCAATTGTCCGGATTTC
>VMGA01000055.1 GCA_007376345.1 Microgenomates group bacterium Gr01-1014_16
GATATTATACTCAGTTATAGTATATAGCTGTCAAGACCAAGAGGGTACAACGTTTGATAAAAACTCTGTCATCGCGAGTCCCGACGCACGTCGGAACGTGGCGATCCCTACCTGATTGCTTCGCTACGCTCGAAATGACAATTTGTACCCACCTGCCTGCCGGCAGGCAGGTTCCCCCTGCTCGGGGAGCGATCAAACTATATCACCTGAAGCTAAAAAACGCTAAATACCGGCCTTTTTGTATAATTTTATCCACAATTTAGCTTCTCTCACCATAGGTTAATCCTATAATATAGGACGTGAAACTCTAAACCGGCACCTGTGAAAACCCCCTCCCTTCCCCTCTCTTCCAGTTCCCTACCCCCCTCTCAAACTAGTCACTAACATTGTAATCAATACTACCACTCCCACTGTCGCATATTCGTAGATAGTCCTTTTAAATAGTCTTTGAGTAAAGTGGTGTTGGGAGACACCCAAAAAGACGTACAACATCGTCGTCAAAAACAAGCTGGCCACCACCAGATTTATCGGCCAAAAACTAATCACCCCCGCCAATATCCCCAGACATCCGGCCAAAACCAACGCGTACTTCCACATTCGGCTGGTTATTTTCTCGGTCAACTCCGTCGACCACAAAGCCGGCAAAATCAACAAAAACGAAGCTATAGCAACAAACGCGACTACCAACCAAAACCAAAATCTGGAAGACAGAATGGTGTCATACAAAAAAAATCCGGTCAATATAGTCATTATAAATCCCACCGCGTGGGCCGCCCGCAGCAGGGCGATCGTTCGAATAGCCGCTACCGAAAAAATATTGGCCGACAAAAGCAACGCATATTGCCCTACTCCAAACAACGCAATAATCAACAACTGTGCCCACCGTGCTTCAGGTAAAAGAATAAAAAAAAGCCCCGTCGCAACTGTGAATAGTGCCGGCGGCATAGTCACTATTCCCCACTCCACTCCGCTCAGCCCCTCCTTAAGCGACCATGCCACCAGCACCCAAGTCAAAAAAGCCATTCCGCCAATCATCCAATACCGCAAGTCCAGCCCGGATAGCTGGGACAATCCCACACCGGTTGCCAAAATAACAGATGTTATTACAAATTTTTGCCTTTTACGCATGTTGATCCCGCTCAGCGGGATAGTTAGTCCACACCTCGTGGATATCATCTAAGCCCTCTAATTGTTCTATCAGATTTCCCGCCTCGCCATCAACCAAAGTCATAGGCTTCATTACTAACCCGACCCCGTCAATTTTATATTCCATTTTTTCAAGACTCTCCTTAATTTCAAAAGTTTTATCCTTATGGCAATAAACTATCCACTCCCCTTCTCCTTTTACAATCTCCTCCACATTCAAATCTATTATCTTTAATTCATCATTATCCCCCAATTCCTGCTCGCCCTGAGCCTGCCGAATGGGATTCCTAATTCGTAATTCGCCTTTTTGTTCAAACAAATAACTCACCGCCCCGCTACCCCCCATCGTTCCTCCGTTTTTTTCAAAAACCACCCTCACCGCTTGGGCCGTCCTCAATTTATTGTCGGTCATTGCCTCGACGATTATTGCCCCGCCGCCCGGCCCAAATCCCTCATACATCACTTCCTCCAATTCAACCCCGTCCGCGCCAGCCACCCGATCCAGGGCTCTTTGGATATTTTCTTTGGGCATGTTATATTGCTTTGCCTTTTCCAGCGCCAGCTGCAATCCCCTGCCCTCTTTCACAGCCACTGTTATCGCCGCCGCCAATTTAGTAAATATCGCGCCTTTTTTAGCATCATTGCTCTCTTTCTGTCTATGAATCGTCGCCCACTTCGAATGCCCGGACATATATCGAGGTATTTTACCTTTTAATCCCCCTCTCCACAATTGTGGAGAGGGGCGAGGGGTGAGGTGTCACGGGGCCAAAGGTGAGGTATTAGGCCGGAGGGTGAGGTACTCGTTGCAATTTATGACATGGCAGGTATACTTTCAATTCAGTATGGAAGCCCAGGAAGCAATTAATGCCGCCCTCACCCGCAATTGGAAAGAAGCCGTCCGGCTAAATCTGCTTCTCCTCAAGCAACATTCCAAAGACCTTGACGCTTTAAACCGCCTCGGCCGGGCCTATATGGAACTGGGCCACAAAACCCGAGCCCACGAAACTTTCACCAAAGTCCTCTGCCTGGACAAATTCAACACTATTGCTGCCAAAAATCTAAATCTTCTCAAAACTTCGACCCACTCCAGACATGCATCCGGACCAGTCTCAACTCTACCCCCTCCGGTTTTTCTCGAGGAACCTGGAGTCACCAAAACCGTCTCTTTGATCCGTCTGGGTGATCCCAAAGTTATCTCCAGTCTCTATCCTGGCACACCCGTCAAAATTATCAGCCGCGGCCATTCAGTCTCAGTTGTCTCACCAGACGACCTTTATCTGGGCCGCCTCCCGGACGACCTTTCCTCCCGGCTGCGCACCTTCATTAAAAGCGGCAGCCAATACAGCGCCTGGATCAAATCGCTCGACCCCAAAATCCTTAAAATTTTCATCAAAGAAACTATTAGATCCGCCAAACACAAAAATACCCCGTCTTTCCCGATTACCGAAAAACTTACCTATGCCGCTTTTACCCCACCCGAACTTGTCCATGAAGAAAAACCAGACGTTGCCTCCACCGAGGAGGACACCGAACATTTCGTCGAACCTCCAAACGACTCCGAAGACACCCTTTAATTTCCTCTCCACCATTCACTATACCCGGTTCCCAAAGTCACCTCGATTTTGTCCCCTCCCTCAGCCCATTGACAATCATATTGCTCTCTTATCCAGGTTACCACCAGTCCGGATTTATCCCTGCGGTTCGATTTCACTTCACACTTCCCCGGTTCTTTTTCCCGGCTTTCCACCTTTTCCACCTTTATCCCGGCCGACTCTATGGCCCTGGCGGCGTTTCCCCCGGCCCCATCCCGACCGCTGGCATTAACTATCACAATGCTCGTGTTTTTGTTGGCTATTGCCGCCGAGACAAACAATTCCCCGGCTGAGATTGGCCACGTTTCCGACAATTCCCACACCCGTTCCCCGTCTACCTCCACAACCTCTTTAACTAGTCCTCGCTTGATCATATCCGCCTCTTCCCACTCCACATCATTTCCCCTCCTCCACCACTGCCATTTATCAGCTAACCCCAGCTTTGACTTCACACTTGTATATCCGATCCCCAAATAGTCGGCTACCGAATCCCCACCCCACCTCAACCCGTATTTTTTCGCCAAGCTGGCCATTGCTTCCACCCGCCACTTTCCTCTTCCTCCCACCGATTCAACTACCAACTTACCCGGCAGCTCAAATCTCACCCCCCGGCCTATTTCCGGGTCAAAGCTTTCCACTCTTATTTCCTCACCAATATCAATTACCGTAAACCGGCCCTTTCCGTCCCAGTTCCCCCTCCCAACCCATCCCACCGCGCCTATTACCACTCCCAATAAAATCACCATCCATATCCACCTCATATCATATTCCGTTCCAGTAAATGCGCCAAATACTCCCCGCCTACCCGATGCGGCACCAGCACAAAATCCGCTCCCGCGTTATACAGCTCCCGGGCCTCCTGGTCATCACCAGCCGTCACCACAACTTTTCGCTTTACATTCTGCTTCAACTTTTCCAAAAGCAGCAAATTATCCTGCACATCAGACACCGTCGAAATTACCAAATCGGCCCTGTCCAACCCCAGCCCGTCATATATTTCCGCATCAGCCAAATCTCCATAGACCACATCAACTCCTTCACCCTTCAGCTTGTCCACTATCATCGGGTTAAAATCAACGACCAAGACTTTCTTACCCATTTTTTCCAATACCGGCCGCACCGCCGACCCAGTCCGATTGTGGCCAAACAGAATCACGTGTCCGAAATCTTTACTCACTTTCACTCGCTTCTCGGATTTTTTTCCCGGCAGATATCTCCCCACTCTGGTGTACAACTCCTTGGCATAGGTCATAGCCAGGCTGCAAACCGTCATCGAAATCACGCCCACTACAGTCACTACTCCCAACACCTGTGGCCCAACTAGGCCGGTTGCCACCGCGGCTGCCGCAACCACTAGTGAAAACTCCGAGATTTGACCCATGGTCAACCCGGCCAAAAACGCCGTTCTCCGCCCTGACACAAAAAACAACACCATAAAAAAATCCCGCAACGGCCGGATCCTCGCCATTATTTCCAACCGCTGTGCCCCCGCGGCCAACGCCAGTCCGGCCAAAAGTCCCCCAATCTCTACCGAAAACCCCACTGTCCTGGATCCGACTACGGCGGCAACTCCCAAGCACCACGCCAGAGAAAACACATATAGTCCCTCTACCGACCTGGCCATCCAGGCCATAATCTTGGGCAACACCGTTTCCGCCAAAACCAACGTCCCGGCAACCAATATCAGTCCCTTCACCGCCAAAAAAGCTACCGCCTCCGTAAACCCAAACCCCAACCACCTCGCCAGGCCAAATCCGATTATCGATGTTATCCCAATTTGTGCCGATCCGGTTAAAAGCGCTGTTTTACCGTACTTTCTCAAGTCATTTATCGGCAACTCCAATCCGACTAAAAACAGCAGAAACGTCACCCCAACTTTGCCCAGCTCACTCCACAATCCTCCGCTTCCCACCCCAGCCATATTCAGCGCCATCCCCGCCCCCAAGTATCCCACCAGTGCCGGCAGCCGCAGCATCCTGGCTAGCACCCCGCCCACCGCCGCCGCCCCAACCACCACTGCCAAACTCACCAACACATCCATATCCATTAGTGTACCAGTTTTCCCAACACTCCTTCCAGCTCGTCCGTCAATTTCGCCTCGAAGCTCACCCTCACACCCGTTCCGGGATGCGTAAATTCTATAGATTTTGCGTGCAAAAATAACCGCGGACACCATTTAATATCATCTTCATATAATTTTCCCCCATACAGAAAATCACTTACGATCTGGTGGCCCAAATATTTTAGATGCACCCTGATCTGATGCGTCCTCCCCGTCATCGGCCTCACCTCCAACATTGAACATTGAACATTGAACATTGAACATTTTCGAATAACTCTCCATTCCGTAATTGCAGATCTCCCTTCTTTTCCCACCACAAACCTATTCCCGATCTTCGGATTTCTCATTATAGGCTCTGATACAATTCCCGCTTCCTGCTTCATAACTCCGTGCGCCAAAGCTACATAAGTCTTTTTCACCCGTCTTTCTTCAAATTGTTTTTTTAATGCCTCAAGCGACTCATCAGTCTTAGCAATCAAAATCACCCCACTCGTCTCCTTATCCAATCGGTGCGCCACTCGTCCCAGACTCTCACTCAATACACCCGAAGGCTTATCTATAATCCTGATCCAATCGTCTTCGTATAACACCTTATTGTCATTCGTAGTCATACAATTGGCATACAATAGTCATTCATTGTAACAAAAAATCTGGCGGCAATTTATTTATTTCAAAACAACTTCAAGCAATTCCGGAAATTCTACTGTCCCCATACCCCCCACAGTGTAATGCCCCCTACCTTTTAACTCAATAACCTCGCCGCCCAACGATTGGTGAAAAATTTTCAAACTTTCTTTTCCGTCAACTTCTTCATCATCCGCAGTAAACATAAAAATTTCTTCTACTCTTGACTTTATAGTTTCATCAACAAGATATACATAAAATGCCTTTCTAAACTTATCATCCTTGTCTGGGATTTTCCAAGGAGCTACAAGTATGAGTTTGAAAATCTTTCTCTTTGTTTCCCCTAACCAGCGAACCAAAAAAGCAGAGCCACAGCTATGGCCGATTAGAATTGTACTTTCCGTAACTTTTTGTTTTTCAAATTCTTTCTTGAATTTTTCATAGTCAGGCTCCCAAGGAGTCGGCATAAGAGGAGTTTCTGTCTTTATTCCTCTTGCGGTTAATTCTTTTTTTATCCAAGGAATCCAATGTTTATCATAAGTTCTTCTCTCGGGACTCATTGCCTTCTCAACATTTGAAGGGCATCCATGAATTACCACGCAATTTATCTTTTTACTTAAATCAGTTTGCATCCTGTCTACCTATCGACCCAATAAAATTATTTAACTTCACTGACAAATTATTTAATTTTGAAAAAAGTCTATTTTTTTCGTCTCCAGTAATGAAACCCATTCTAGACGATATCTCTAAAAAATGCATAACTTCAAACAGAGAGCCCCTGGAGTGATAAAAGAAAACTAATTTATCCTTAAAATAGTATCTTCCAAAACCCTCGGCGATATTAGCTCCTATTGACGTAACTGCCCTCTTCAATTGATCTACAATTCCATAAATCTCTTCCTTGGGAAACTTTTTCGTCAGTCTATATACCTCAATTGCCACTTCAACCGAGATTTTATATATTTCTAGGTCTTCGTACCTATTCACCATATTCAACCATTGTATGCCAACTGTATGCCCACTGCATGCCCACCGTATGACCAAAAGCATTTTACAATCGTATGCCAACTGTATGCCCACCGCATGCCCATCGAATGACTTATTTCTCCCGGCGTTTCTCGCAGTCCACGCATAAGGTCGCCTCCGGCATAACCATCAGTCGGTCGGTATCTATCATCTTCCCGCACTTCTCACACACTCCGTATTTGCCAAATTTAATCCGCGACATAGCTTTCCTCACCTGGATAATGCTCCTATCCAGTGTCTTTTTAAACGCCGACGATTGCATGTGGCCCACCTGCTCTGCCGCGTCAGTGTCCATAGCCGCGTTGTCATTCAGCCTCGACTGATCCTTAAACGGGTCAGCCTCAACCACATCTTTCTTTCGCTTCTCCAAAACCGTCAACCTCTCCCCCAAATACTTCCTCACCGGCTCCAACACCTCCCAGGGATACCTTATGCCTTTTTTTGTAGCTTTTGCCATCTCATTTTCAGATCTTCCGTAACTTTTCTTCCAGCACGCAAATAAACCGCAACCGCCGCCGCCACAACAGTCCAGATTCCGATCCATTGTGACAGTTCAAGGTCGCCCCAGTATAAGTTATATCCGCTGCCTTTTGCAACCGCTATTTCCCCTCCGGCCACAAACATTACTGCTACCAAACCAACTAAGCCTGCCCGTCCGCTCCGGTACCATTTCCATCTGCGGTATGTTCTCCCAACCAACCATACCATTCCCACCCCTACCACCCACACCCAATTCAGGCCTACAATCGCCCCTCCCGCCAGCCCCGCCGGCATCATTACATCCATCCACTCCCAAAAACTCCATTCTTTTTTCCTGCACCACCAACCCAAAACCAAAAGACCCGCTCCCACCACTCCCCAGGTCCTAAACGCTATCCACCCCGCGACGACCACCAACCCTAATATCATTTCCAGCTTCAATATCTCTTCATCCTCATACTCCCCCCTCATCCTCCTCCACACCCAAAACCCCGCCCCGAAATAAACAATTATTGCCATCCCCCATCCCCACCACATATACCTCTATCCTAATCTAGTCTTACCCAAAAAAATAGCCGCATACGTCCACAAACTCCACACAGGTCCATAATAATGCCTATCTTTTACCCACCACCACGTTCCTTCAATACTTGTTACCCCCAAATCTCCCCACACGTTCGTTATTGATCCATTCTCTCTCGGAATTGCCATGATCCTGGCAATTCTACGCCCCAAAGACTAAAATAAGCAAGTAAGCCGGGGTGGTGGAATGGTTTACACGTACGACTCAAAATCGTATGGACGCAAGTCCATGAGGGTTCGACTCCCTCTCCCGGCACCAAAACTGACTTGTTCGGAAATGACTGCTCCGCGCGGCGAGTACGCCGCGCTCCGCAGGGCAAAATCCGCTTTTGTTTTCGCCGTAAAATCCCAG